>NZ_CP096276.1:5445461-5768192 GCF_024662235.1 Pimelobacter simplex | reverse complement strand
GCTCGTCGAGATCTACCAGAACTGCCCGATCTTCAACGACGGGGCGTTCGACGCGATCAAGGACAACGACACCAAAGCCCACGCGATCATCCCGCTGGTCCACGGCGAGCCGATCACCTTCGGCACCCGCGACGAGACCACCGGCCTGGGCGACAAGGCCCTGGTCCGCGCCGCCGGCGGCGTCGAGGTCGCCGACACGGCCTCCGTGCCCGCCGACGCCATCCTCGTCCACGACGCCCACGACCCGGACCCGTCGACGGCGTTCGCGATCTCCCGGCTGACCGACGCGGGCTACCTCAACCGCAGCCCGATCGGCATCTTCCGCCAGGTCGACCGCCCGACGTACGACGACCAGGCGCGCGCCCAGGTCGCCGACGCGGCCGCCAAGGTCCAGGGCACCCCCGAGGACCGGCTCGCCGCGCTCATCAACGGCGGCGACACCTGGACGATCGACTGACGGTCCCGCACCCGCACGCACGAAGGGCCCCGCCGATCCGGCGGGGCCCCTCGTCGTCGTGCTCAGGCGAGGATCAGTAGCAGATGATCTTGCCGAGGGTGACGTTGGTCTTCGCGTAGCCGCCGCTCGGCTTGAGGACCAGGCGCCACTTGCTGCCGCACTTGCCACGGAACTTGAACTTGAACTTGCCCGTGGTGGCGTTGGTCCGCTGCTTCTGCGCGACGGTCCACTTGTGGGCGCCCTTGTTCTTGCGCTGCAGGATGATCTTCTTGCCCTTGTAGGTCACCGCGTTGCCCTTGGCGTAGAACCGACCCGTGTTGCGGATCTCGCCTGCCTGGAGGTTGGCGACCTGGTGCTTCGGCGCGGCGGCGGCGCGGTCGGCCACGCCGGTCGCGGCCTGGCTGGGCGCCATCGTCAGACCGAGCATGGCCGCGGTGAACGCCGCGACGAAGGCGGTGATGATGCGAGTGATGCGCATGGGTGGAACTCCCCCTCGAGATTGGGATGGTGCAGGTGGACTAGAGGTTTCGTGCCCACCGCACGCGTCCCGAAACCTGGGGCGTCGTAAGGTCGGCACGTGCCCGACCAGCGACGCGGGCTCCTCCTCGGGTTCTCGGCCTACCTGATCTGGGGGGCCTTCCCGCTCTACTGGCCGCTGCTCGACCCGTCCGGACCGGTCGAGATCCTCGCCCACCGGATCGTCTGGTCGCTGCTGGTGATGGGCGTCCTCCTCCTCGCCCTACGCCGTACGGCGGCCCTGCGCGCGGTCCTGCGCGAGCGTCGTACGGCGGCGCTGCTGGGGGTCGCCGCCGTCACCATCACGATCAACTGGGGCACCTACATCTACGGCGTCAACAGCGACCGCGTGGTCGAGACGTCGCTCGGCTACTTCATCAACCCGCTGGTCACGGTGCTGCTCGGGGTGCTCGTGCTCGGCGAGCGGCTGCGCCGGCCGCAGTGGGTGGCGCTGACGATCGGGTTCGTCGCGGTCGTGGTGCTGACCGTCGACTACGGGCGGCCGCCGGTGATCGCGCTCGTGCTGGCGTTCTCGTTCGGCACCTACGGGCTGGCCAAGAAGTCGGCGGACGTCGGGGCCATCGAGAGCCTGACCTTCGAGACCGCGGTGATCGCGCCGTTCGCGCTGGGCTACCTGGTGTGGCTGGGGGCGGCGGGCGAGGGGCACTTCCTGGGCGAGGGGGCCGGGCACGTGGCGCTGCTGGTGGCGAGCGGCGTGGTGACGGCCGTCCCGCTGCTGTGCTTCGGCGCTGCCGCGACCCGGGTCTCGATGACGACGCTGGGGCTGCTGCAGTACCTCACCCCGACGCTGCAGTTCGCGCTCGGCGTGACCCTGCTCGGCGAGCACATGCCGCCGGGACGCTGGGTGGGCTTCGCGCTGGTCTGGCTGGCGCTGGCGATCTTCACCGCCGAGGCGCTGCGCCACCACCGGCGCCAGCTCGCGCTGGCCGCGGAGTGCGCGGCGCTCTAGGCAGGGCCGCGCTGGAAGGCCCCGTACGACGGCGGCGGGGTGCACGCCACCGCCGTACGAGGCGATCGGGGGCGACCCTAGGCGGGTCGCTCGAGCCGGCCGAACCCGCTGCGGTGGAACACCAGCGGGTGGGCGGCGTCGTGCTGGGCGCCGTGCTCGACCGCGCGCACGCGCAGTAGGACGAGCACGTGGTCGCCGGCCTCGACCTCGCGGTAGAGGCTGCAGGTGAACCGGACCAGGCCCTCGTCGAGGGTGAGGGCGCCGCCCTCCCCCACGCTGAGCCGGACGCCGTCGAAGCGCGCCTCGACGGGTCCGGAGAGCTGGCGGCAGACGGCGTCGTGGTGGTCGGCGAGGACCGTGACGCCGTACTGCTCGGCGCGGCGCAGGTCCGGCCAGGTCTTGGACGAGGTCGCCACCGACACCGAGACCAGCGGCGGGTCGAGGCTCACCGAGGTGAAGGAGCTCGCGGCCAGCCCCACCGGGCGTCCGTCGACCTCGGCGGCGAGAGCGACGACGCCGGTCGGGAACACCCCGAAGGCCTGGCGCAGGGCTGCCGGATCGAGGTCCTGATTCGTCGCCAACACGGTCATGACAACAAAGTTAACCGGACTAGTAGGATTTCACGAGGGCGGAGCGGCTCGGTTCGGCCGAGCCCGTGACAGGCGGGGCCTGTCACGCTGGATGAGGCGGCTCAGGCCGAGCGGACGGCGACCACGTCGGCGAACGCCTCGAGCGCCGACCGTACGGCGCCCGCCGGCAGCGCCTCGAGCAGCTGCTTGGCCTCCTGGGCCCGGGCGACGACGTAGGCCTGCGCCTCGGCCATGGCCGGGTGCTTGCGGAGCAGGTCGAGCGCCTCGGCGTGGAGCTCGCCGTCGGCGGCGAGGTCGGTGCGCTCGGGGTCGAGCAGCTCGAGGAGGCGGGCGTCGGCCGGGTCGGTCGAGGCGCGGGCCATGAGCACGGGGAGGGTCGGGACGCCCTCCTTGAGGTCGGTGCCCGGGGTCTTGCCGGACTCCTCGGTCTCGGAGGCGATGTCGAGGATGTCGTCGGAGAGCTGGAAGGCGGTGCCGACGAGCTCGCCGTAGGCGGTGAGCGCCTCGACGACCTCGGGCGCGGCGCCGGAGAAGCGGGCGCCGTAGTGGGCCGAGGTGGCGATGAGCGAGCCGGTCTTGCCGGCCACCACGTCGAGGTAGTGGGCCAGCGCGTCCTCGCCGGGGCCGGGCTTCACGGTCTCGAGGATCTGGCCCTCGACGAGCCGGGTGAACGTCTCGGCCTGGATCTTGACCGCCTCGGGACCGAGCTCGGCGGTCAGCTCGGAGGACTTGGCGAACAGGAAGTCACCGGTCAGGATCGCGACCAGGTTGTCGTAGCGCGCGTTGGCCGAGTCCTCGCCGCGACGCAGCGCGGCCTCGTCCATGACGTCGTCGTGGTAGAGCGAGCCCACGTGGGTGATCTCGACGACGCAGGCCGCGGTGAGCACCTCGGGCGCCTCGGGCCGCGGGCCGGCCTCGGCGGCGAGCAGCACGAGCAGTGGACGGAAGCGCTTGCCGCCCGCGGCCAGGAGGTGGCGCGCCGCCTCGGTGACGTACGTCGTGCGGCTGGCCGCATGGCCGTAGAGCGCTTCCTCGACGGTCGCCATCCGCACCCTCAGCCGGTCGGCGAGGGCGGGGTCGTCGATCGGCAGGGCCAGGTCGGCGGGACGCGCAGCGGAGGTCACCTGATGAAGTCTCCCGCACTGGTGACCAGATCGAGAACCGGCCCCGGCAGGATGCCGAGTGTGAGAGTCGCCACGAGGCACACCACGATCGTCCCGGAGGTCAGCAGCGAGGACCGGGTGACCGTGCCCGCGCCGTCCGGGTGGGGGTCGGTGAAGAACATCAGCCGGATGTGGCGCACGTAGAACGTGATCGCCACGATGCTGCACGCGATGGCCACCAGGACCACCGGCCAGGCCCCCGCGGACATGGCCGAGGTGAAGACCGCCCACTTGCCGATGAAGCCCGCGGTGAGCGGGATGCCCGCCATCGAGAGCAGGAAGAAGGCGAAGGCGCCGGCCACCAGCGGGGAGGTCCGGCCCAGCCCGGCCCAGCGGTCGTACGCCGTCGCCTCGCCGCCCGCGTCGCGCACGAGCGTGACGATGGCGAAGGCGCCGATCATCGCGAAGCCGTAGGTGGTCAGGTAGAAGAGCACGCCCTCGAGCGAGGTGTACTGGCCGTCGGCCAGCTCGCCCGCGCTCTGCACGCCGAGCACGCCGACGAGCAGGAAGCCGGTGTGGGCCACCGAGGAGTAGGCGAGCATCCGCTTGACGTCGCTCTGGACGATGGCCAGGACCGCGCCGAGGACCATCGAGGCGATCGCGATCACCCAGAGCATCGGCTGCCAGCTCCAGCGCTCGCCGCCGAAGGCGACGTACATGAGGCGGAGCAGGGCGCCGAACGCGGCGACCTTGGTACCGGCCGCCATGAACGCGGTGACCGCGGTCGGGGCGCCCTGGTAGACGTCCGGGGTCCAGGCCTGGAAGGGCGCGGCGCCGACCTTGAAGAGCAGGCCGACCGCGAGCAGGCCGATGCCGGCCAGCAGCAGGACGTGGTTGTCCGCGCCCGCGCGGACCGCCTCGTTGATGCCGGCGAAGGTCACCGAGCCGGCGTAGCCGTAGACCAGCGCGGCGCCGTAGAGGAAGAAGCCGGAGGCGAAGGCGCCGAGGAGGAAGTACTTCATCGCCGCCTCCTGGCTCAAGAGGCGCCGGCGCCGGGCCAGGCCGCAGAGCAGGTAGAGCGGCAGCGAGAGGATCTCGAGCGCCACGAACATGGTCAGCAGGTCGCCGGAGGCCGGGAACATCAGCATGCCGCCGACCGCGAACAGCAGCAGCGGGTAGACCTCGGTGTGGTCGAGGCCGCGGGTGGACGCCTCGCGCTCCCCCTCGGTGCCGGGCAGCGCCGCCGCCTGGCCGGTGAAGGCGGACACGCCGCCCTCGAGCCGCTGCTCGGCGAAGAGCGCGACGCCGCCGAGGGCGAAGACCAGGATCAGCGCCCAGAGGTAGATCGTCGGGCCGTCGACCACGATGCTGCCCATCGCGCCGACCAGGCCGCGCCCGGTCGCACCGGCCGCGCCGGTGTGCTCCTCGAGGTTGGCGCCGACGAGCACCGTGGTCACCAGGGCGCCCACGACGACGAGCGCGGCGAGCACGATCTGGGGCAGCCGGCGCAGGCCGCGCGGCACGAACGCCTCGATCGCCACGCCCACGCAGGCGCCGCCGAGGACGATGAGGAGCGGCAGCAGCTCGACGTACTCGAGCTCGGGCTTCACGAACTCCATCAGTGCGCCTCCTCGGTCTCGTTGTCGGCATGCTGGACCGTGGGCGCCGGATCATGGACGCCGACCTGGTCCATCAGGTCGCCCACCATCGGGTTGCTCACGTCGAGCAGCGGCGCCGGGTAGAACCCGAAGAAGACCAGCGCCACCATCAGCGGGGCGACCGCGGCGATCTCGCGCACGCCGAGGTCCTTGGTGCCCTCGACCTCGGGCGGGGTCGGTCCGGTCATCGTGCGCTGGTACATCCACAGCACGTAGATCGCAGCGAGGACGACGGCGGTGATCGCGATCGCGCCGACGTACCAGGCGTACTGGAAGGCGCTCATCAGCACCAGGAACTCGCTGATGAACGGCGAGAGCCCGGGCAGGCCGAGCGTGGCCAGGCCGGCGACGAGGAAGAGCCCGGCGAGCACCGGGGTGACCTTCTCGATACCGCCCATCCGGCTGATGAGCGGGGTGCCGCGGCGCTCGGCGAGGTAGCCCGCGACCAGGAAGAGCGCGGCCGTGCCGAGGCCGTGGTTGACCATGTAGAGGATCGCGCCGGAGTTGCCCTGGGTGGTCATCGTGAAGATGCCGAGCGTGATCAGGCCGAAGTGGCTCAGCGAGGTCAGACCGATGAGCCGGAAGACGTCGTCCTGGCCGATCGCGACGAGCGCGCCGTAGACGATCGAGATGAGCGCGAGGGTGATCACCAGCGGCGTCGCCCACTGGGACGCCTCGGGGAAGATCCCGAGGCAGAAGCGCATCATCCCGAACGTGCCGATCTTGTCGAGGATGCACACGAGCAGCACGCCGGTGCCGGGCGTGGCCTTCTCGGTGGTGTCCGCGAGCCAGGTGTGCAGCGGGAACAGCGGCGCCTTGATCGCGAACGCGATGAAGAAGCCGAAGAACAGCCAGCGCCCCGGGCCGGTCGCGATGTCGAGCTGCTGCAGGTCCGCGAGCAGGTACGACGGCGTGCCCTGCTGGGCCGAGACGACGTAGAGGCCGATCACGGAGGCGAGCAGGATCAGGCCGCCGGCCAGCTGGAACATGAGGAACTTGAGCGCCGCCCCGCCCCGGCCCGCGCGGCCGAAGCCGCCGACCAGGAAGTAGGCGGGGATCAGCGTCGCCTCGAACACGACGTAGAACAGGAAGACGTCGGTCGCGCAGAAGACCGCGAGCGAGAGGCCCTCGAGCGCCAGCGTCCAGGCGAAGAAGGCGCGCGCACCGGCGCTGCCCTCGGCGTCCGCCTTGAACCACTCGGCACCCAGCACCAGCGGGACGAGCAGGACCGTCAGCAGCACCAGCAGCAGGGCCAGGCCGTCGACCCCGAACGCGTAGTGGACGCCGAAGGCCTCGATCCACTCGTGCTCCTCGCGCAGCTGCATGCCGCCGTCGAGCTTGTAGGAGGCCGCGACGACCACACCGATGACGAGGGTCGCGAGCGCGACGCCGAGGCCGGTGACCTTGACCAGGTGGCGCGGCAGCAGCGCGACCGCCACCGCACCCGCGATCGGGAGCCAGACGAGCAGGCTGAGGATCGGGAAGTCGTTCACAGGTTCACCGCCACCAGGGTCAGGACGAGGACAACGGCGCCGCCGAGGATGCCGAGCGCGTAGGACCGCACGTAGCCGTTCTGGAGCCGGCGCAGCAGCTCACCGGTGCCGGCGAGCACGGTGGCGCCGCCGGTGAAGAGTCCGTCGACGAGCGTCCGGTCGCCGGCCACGAGGCTGCGGACGCCGGCCTTGCCGGGCGCGACCACGAGCGTGTCGTTGATCGCGTCGCCGTAGAGGTCGGCACGAGCGGCGCGGGTGGCGAACGAGACGTCGGCCGGCGCGGTGCGCGGTACGTCGCGCTGCCCGACCAGGAACCAGGCCAGGGCCACACCGACGAGCACCACGGCGACCGTGATGAGCGTCAGCACGATGACCGGCAGCGGGGGCTCGGCGTGCTCGGCGTGGCCGACGACCGGGCTGAGCCAGTCGACGATCCAGTTGCCGGCGAGCATCAGGCCGCCGAGGGCCGACAGCGCGGCGAGGACCATCAGCGGGATGGTCATCGTCAGCGGGCTCTCGTGGGGGTGGACGCCCTTGTCCCAGCGCTTCTTGGTGAAGAAGGTCATCAGCATCATCCGGGTCATGTAGAAGCCGGTGATGCCCGCGCCGAGGAGCGCGCAGATGCCCACGATCGGGTTCTCGGTGAGCGCGACCTCGATGATCTTGTCCTTGGACCAGAAGCCCGCGAACGGCGGGATGCCGATGATCGCCAGGAAGCCGAGCGCGAACGTCGCGAACGTGATGGGCAGCGCCTTCTGCAGCGCGCCGTAGTGGCGCATGTCGACGTCGTCGTCCATCGCGTGCATCACCGAGCCGGCCCCGAGGAACATGTTGGCCTTGAAGAAGCCGTGGGTCAGCAGGTGGAAGATCGCGAAGGCGTAGCCCGCGACGCCGAGACCGGCGCCGAGCATCATGTAGCCGATCTGGCTCATCGTGGAGCCGGCCAGGCCCTTCTTGATGTCGTCCTTGGCGCACCCGATGATCGCGCCCCACAGGAGCGTCACCGTCGCCACGATCACCACGACCGTCTGGGCGGTCGGGGCGAGCTCGAAGATGAAGTTGGAGCGGGTGACGAGGTAGACGCCGGCGGTGACCATGGTCGCCGCGTGGATGAGCGCGGAGACCGGGGTCGGGCCCTCCATGGCGTCCAGGAGCCAGGCCTGGAGAGGGACCTGGGCGGACTTGCCGCAGGCGCCGATGAGCAGCAGGACACCGACCCAGTTGAGCGTCGTCTCGGTGGCGCCGCCGCTCAGCTCGCTGATGCCGCTGAAGCTGGTCGTGCCGAAGGTGACGAACATCAGGAAGATCGCCAGGCCCAGGCCCATGTCGCCGACCCGGTTGATGACGAACGCCTTCTTGGCCGCCGCGGCCGCCGAGGGCTTGTGCTGCCAGAAGCCGATGAGGAGGTACGACGCGAGGCCGACGCCCTCCCAGCCGAGGAAGAGACCGACGTAGTTCTCGGAGAGGATCAGCATGAGCATCGCCGCGACGAACAGGTTCAGGTAGGCGAAGAACCTGCGCCGGCGCGGGTCGTGCGCCATGTAGCCGATCGAGTAGACGTGGATCAGCGAGCCCACGCCGGTGATCAGCAGCAGGAAGAGCGCCGACAGCGGGTCGTAGAGCAGGTCGAGCCCGACGTCGAGGCCACCGGCCTGGATCCAGTCGTAGAGGTGCTGGCTGATCTGGCGCTCACCCTCGTCGCGCCCGAGCAGGTTGACGAAGAGCACCAGGCTGAGCACGAACGACCCTGCGGACGTCGCCGTACCGAGCAGGTGACCCCACTTGTCGGTACGACGGCCGCCGAGCAGCAGCACCGCGGCGCCGAGCAGCGGCAGCGCGATGATCAGCCAGAGCAGGTTGAAGGGACCGCTCGCATCGGTCGGAGCGACCACCGGGACATGGGTCTCGGTGGCCGCGAGGGACAGCGCGGAGAGTGCGTTCACTGGCCAGGACCTCTCAGAACTTCAGCAGGCTCGCGTCGTCGACCGAGGCCGAGCGACGAGTCCGGAAGATGGTCATGATGATCGCGAGGCCGACCACCACCTCGGCTGCGGCGACGACCATGACGAAGAACGCCGCGACCTGGCCGTCGAGGTTGCCGTGCTGGCGGGCGAACGCGACGAAGGCGAGGTTGCAGGCGTTGAGCATGAGCTCGACGCACATGAACACCACGATCGCGTTGCGGCGGGTGAGCACCCCGATCGAGCCGATCGTGAAGAGGATGGCGCTCAGGACGACGTACTCAGTCATCGGACTCCTCCTTGGCCTCGTCGCTGTCGGCCTCGTCGACGCCGAGCTGCGACTTGATCGCCTCGATGTCGGTCAGGCCGGTCGCCTGCATGGTGCCGCGGGCCGCGAGCACCCGCGAGACCGACGCCGGCGCCGGGCTGCCGTCGGGCAGCAACGCCGGGGTGTCGACCGCGTTGTGGCGGGCGTAGACGCCCGGCGGAGGCAGTGGACCGAGGTGGGCACCGGTCTCGCCGTAGGCCCGGATCCGCTCGGCGGCCAGGTCGGCCTGGGTCTTGCGGGGGGTGAGCCGCTCGCGGTGGGCCAGGACCATCGCGCCGACCGCGGCGGTGATGAGCAGGGCGCTGGTGGCCTCGAAGATGAAGACGTAGCGCGAGAAGAGCAGGTCGGCGAGCGCCTGGACGTTGCCGCCCCGGTTGGCCTCGTCGAGCCCTGCGGAGCTGGTGAAGGTCAGCTGGGTGAGCGCGACGACGAGCGTCACTACGAACACCAGGCCGACGAACCAGGCGAGCGCGCGCTGGCCCTTGATCGTCTCGACCAGCGAGTCGGAGGCGTCGACGCCGACCAGCATGAGCACGAACAGGAAGAGCATCAGGATCGCGCCGGTGTAGACGATGATCTGGACCGCGAAGAGGAACGGCGCCTCGAGCACGGCGTAGAGCACCGCGAGGCCGATCATCACGACCGCCAGCAGCAGCGCGGCGTGCACGGCCTTGCGGACGAACAGCAGGCCCAGCGCGGCGACCACCATGATCGGCGCGAGCACCCAGAACGCGATCACGACCGGTCCTCCTTGAACTCGCCCCGGTAGTAGTCCTCGTCGGTGCCGAGGAGCATCGGGTGCGGCGGCTGGTCCATGCCGGGCAGCAGCGGGGCGAGCAGGTCGGACTTCTCGTAGATCAGGCTGGCCCGGCTGTCGTCGGCGAGCTCGTACTCGTTGGTCATCGTGAGCGCCCGCGTGGGGCACGCCTCGATGCAGAGCCCGCACAGGATGCAGCGCAGGTAGTTGATCTGGTAGGTCCGGCCGTAGCGCTCACCGGCGCTGTAGCGCTGGGAGTTCCCGTCGGCATCGGGGGTGTCGACGTTCTCGGCACCCTCGACGTAGATCGCGTCGGCCGGGCAGGCCCAGGCGCACAGCTCGCAGCCGACGCACTTCTCCAGGCCGTCGGGCCAGCGGTTGAGCTGGTGCCGGCCGTGGAAGCGCGGTGCCGTGGGCAGCTTCTCCTTGGGGTACTGCTCGGTGACGACCTTGCGGAACATCGTCCGGAAGGTGACGCCGAACCCGGCCACCGGGTCCCACAGCTGCTCCTTGAGCGTGGGGCCCTGCTGGCTCTGGTCCGTGGGCTTGTCAGCCATTGCTCACCTCTCGGTCGGCCTCGGAGCGGAACACCAGCGGCGCGGCGGCGCCGCGGACCGCTCCGCCCGCGGGCATCGGCGGCACCGGGAAGCCGCCGGTGCGAGGCGCGGCGCTCGTCGGCGCCACCTCGTCGGCGTCCTTCTCGGGCAGGAAGAACGTGAGCAGCAGGACCGCCAGCAGCACGCCGATCACGATCAGCCAGAACTGTGGGTTGCTGCCGAAGCCCTCGTCGAAGACGCCCTCGTTGCGGGCGACCCGCATCGTGGCGACCGCGACGATCCAGACCAGCGAGATCGGGATGAGGCGCTTCCAGCCGAACGCCATGAACTGGTCGTAGCGCAGTCGCGGCAGCGAGCCGCGCAGCCAGATGAAGATGAAGATGAAGAACAGGACCTTGCCGAAGAACCACAGCACCGGCCAGTAGCCCTCGTTGGCGCCGGCCCAGAACTCGTCGATCCAGAACGGCGCGTGCCAGCCGCCGAGGAAGAGCGTGGTCGCGAGCGCCGAGACCGTCGCCATGTTGATGTACTCGGCGAGGAAGAAGAGCGCGAACTTGAGGCTGGAGTACTCGGTGTGGAAGCCGCCGACCAGCTCGCCCTCGGCCTCGGGGAGGTCGAACGGCGCCCGGTTGGTCTCACCGACCATCGCGATCGAGTAGATGATGAACGACGGCAGCAGGATCAGGCCGAACCACAGGTTGTCCTGGGCGGCCACGATGTCGCTGGTCGACATCGAGCCGGCGTACATGAAGACGGCGACCAGGGCCAGGCCCATGGCGACCTCGTAGGAGATCATCTGGGCGCTGGAGCGCAGCCCGCCGAGGAGCGAGTACGTCGACCCGCTCGACCAGCCGCCGAGCACGATGCCGTAGATGCCGATCGAGGCGATCGCCATCACGAAGAGCACCGCGACCGGCATGTCGGTGAGCTGGAGCGGCGTCTGGTGCCCGAAGAAGTTCACCTCGGGCCCGAACGGGATGACGCTGAAGGTCACGAACGCCGGCACCACCACGATGACGGGCGCGAGCACGAAGACCACCTTGTCGGCGGCCTTGGGGATCAGGTCCTCCTTGAAGGCCAGCTTGACGCCGTCGGCCAACGACTGCAGCAGGCCGAAGGGGCCGTGCACGTTGGGGCCGATCCGGTGCTGCATCCGGGCCACGACCCGGCGCTCCCACCAGATGTTGAAGAGCGTCAGCAAGACCAGGATCACGAAGATCAGCAGCGCCTTGAGCCCGATCACCCACCAGGGATCGTTGCCGAACGCGCTCAGCGCGTCGCTCATCCGTGCACCCCTTCCGCTCCGGAGACGGTGACCCCGGTACCCGGGGAGGCCAGGTCGGCCAGGACGCCGTTGCCGACCGAGTTGGCCGGCACCCAGACGGTGCCGGCGACCAGGTCGTCGCAGATCTCGGCCGGCAGCGTCATCGACCCGCGGTCACCGGTGAGGGTGACGGTGGGGCCGAACTCGTCGTACAGGGCCGGTGGCACCAGGGCGACCGGCGTACGGGCGGTCGCCTTGAGGTACTTGTCGCCGTCCTGGAGCGAGCCGTTGTCGAGCAGCTGCTTCCAGGTCGACAGCGCCGTGCCGGAGGCCGGGCCGGACGCCGCGACCGTCGGGGCCGCGGCGCGGGCGCCGTCCCACGGGCCGAGCTGGGCCATCTCGGTACGGACCTCGTCGACGGTGCGGAAGCCCAGGGGGGCGCCCAGCTCGTCGGCGATGCCGGACAGGGCGCGCAGCTCGGGCAGCGAGGCCGGGTTGTGCAGCGCGGCCGCCCACGGGCGGACCCGCCCCTCCCAGTTGACGAACGTGCCGGACTTGTCGGTGGTCGGGGCGACCGGGAAGACCACGTCGGCCGCATCGGTGACCTCGGTACGCCGCAGGTCGAGCGCGACCACGAAGCCGGCCGCCGCGACGGCCGCCCGGGTGGCGGCCGGATCGGCGGTGTCGTCGGGGTCGACCCCGGCGACGACCAGGCCGCTCAGCTCACCGACGACCAGTGCGGCGACGATCGCGTCGGCGTCGCGGCCGGGCGTCTCGGGCAGGCCGGCGACACCCCAGGCGGTGGCGACGTCGACCCGGGCGCCGGCGTCGGCGACCGGACGGCCGCCGGGCAGGAGGGTCGGCAGGCAACCGGCCTCGATCGCACCACGGTCACCCGCGCGGCGCGGCACCCAGGCCAGCCGGGCGCCGGTGGCCGCGGCCACCTCGGCGGCGGCACTGAGCGCACCGGGGACGACGGCGAGCCGCTCCCCCACGAGCAGGACGCTGGTGGCGTCGAGCTCGCCGGCCAGCGCGCGCAGTGCGGCGGGCTCGTCGCCCGGCACGGTCGGGACCAGGCGGCCCGCGACCTTGTCGAGGCCGCGGGTGGTGAAGGGCGCGAGCGCGACCACCTCGGTGCCTCCCGCGCGCACGGACTTGCGCAGGCGCAGGAAGATCGCGCCGGCCTCGTCCTCGGGCTCCAGGCCCACGAGCACGACCTTGGCGGCGGACTCGAGGTCGGCGTACGTGACGGCGCCGGACTCGGGCCCGGTCAGCACGACGTGGCTGGCCAGGAAGTCGGTCTCCTCGGCCGAGAGCGGCCGGGCGCGGAAGTCGATGTCGTTGGTGCCGAGCGCGACCCGGGCGAGCTTGGCGTAGGCGTAGGCGTCCTCGGCGGTGAGCCGACCGCCGGTCAGCACGCCGACCCCGGCGCCGGCCTTGGCCTCGGCCAGGCCGCGGGCGGCGACCGCGAAGGCCTCGGGCCAGGACGCGGGCCGCAGGCTGCCGTCGTCGTCGCGGACCTGGGGGTAGGTGATCCGGTCGTCGGCCTGGGCGTAGGCGAAGGCGAACCGGTCCTTGTCGGTGATCCACTCCTCGTTGACCGCCGGGTCGTCACCAGACTGGCGGCGCAGGACCTTGCCGCGGCGGTGGTCGACCCGGATCGCGGAGCCGCAGGCGTCGTGCTCGGCCACGCCCGGCGTGGAGACCAGGTCGAAGGGCCGGGAGCGGAAGCGGTACTGCTCGGAGGTCAGCGCGCCGACGGGGCAGATCTGGATGACGTTGCCCGCGAAGTACGACAGGAAGGGCGCGTCCTCGGCGATGCCGATCTGCTGCTGGGCACCGCGCTCGACGAGCGCGATGAACGGGTCGCCCGCGATCTCGTCGGCGAAGCGGGTGCAGCGCTGGCACACGATGCAGCGCTCGCGGTCGAGCAGCACCGTGGGCGAGAGGTTGATCGGCTTGGGGAAGGTCCGCTTGACGCCGCGGTTGCGGTCGTCGGAGAAGCGCGACTCACCCTGGCCGTTGGACATCGCCTGGTTCTGCAGGGGGCACTCGCCGCCCTTGTCGCAGACCGGGCAGTCGAGCGGGTGGTTGATGAGGAGCAGCTCCATCACGCCCTGCTGCGCCTTGTCGGCGACCGGGCTGCTGACCTGGGTGTTGACCACCATGCCCTCGGCGACCGGCAGCGTGCACGAGGCCTGGGGCTTGGGGAAGCCGCGCCCGTTGCCCGCGTCCGGTACGTCGACCAGGCACTGCCGGCAGGCACCGACGGGCGCGAGCAGCGGGTGGTCGCAGAAGCGCGGCACCTGGACGCCGACCTGCTCGGCGGCGCGGATCACCAGCGTGTCCTTGGGGACGCTGACCTGGATGCCGTCGATGGTGACGGTGACCAGGTCGGTCTTCTCGATCTCGGGGGCGCTCATGCCGTCACCTCCTGGCCGGCCCAGGCCGTCGACGTCGCGGGGTCGAAGGGGCACCCGCCGTGGCTGAGGTGGGCGAGGTACTCGTCGCGGAAGTACTGGATCGAGCTGGAGATCGGGCTCGTCGCGCCGTCGCCCAGCGCGCAGAACGAGCGGCCCAGGATGTTGTCGCACTGGTCGAGCAGCTGGTCGAGGTCGGCCTCGGCGCCCTGACCGTTCTCGAGCCGGGTCAGCGCCTGCACCAGCCACCAGGTGCCCTCGCGGCACGGGGTGCACTTGCCGCAGGACTCGTGCTTGTAGAACTCCGTCCAGCGCAGCACCGCCCGCACCACGCAGACGGTGTCGTCGAAGATCTGGAGCGCGCGGGTGCCGAGCATGGACCCGGCCGCGCCGACGCCCTCGAAGTCGAGCGGGACGTCGAGGTGCTCGGCGGTCAGCAGCGGCGTGCTGGAGCCGCCGGGCGTCCAGAACTTGAGCTGGTGGCCCTCGCGGACGCCGCCGGCCAGGTCGAGCAGCTCGCGCAGCGTGATGCCGAGCGGCGCCTCGTACTGACCGGGCTTCTGCACGTGGCCCGAGAGCGAGAAGATGCCGTGGCCCTTGGACTTCTCGGTGCCCATCGCACCGAACCAGGCCGCGCCGTTCTTGACGATGGCGGGCACCGAGGCGATCGACTCGACGTTGTTGATGACCGTCGGGCTGGCGTAGAGACCGGCCACGGCGGGGAACGGCGGGCGCAGCCGGGGCTGGCCGCGGCGGCCCTCGAGGCCCTCGAGGAGCGCGGTCTCCTCGCCGCAGATGTAGGCACCGGCGCCGGCGTGGACGACGACGTCGAGGTCGTAGCCCGAGCCGTGGATGTTCTTGCCGAGGTGGCCGGCGGCGTAGGCCTCGGCCACCGCCGCCTGCACCCGGCGGATCACGTGGACGACCTCGCCGCGGATGTAGATGAACGCCTTGTTGGCGCGGATGGCGTAGGAGCTGATGATCACGCCCTCGACGAGCACGTGCGGGTTGCCCATCATCAGCGGGATGTCCTTGCAGGTGCCCGGCTCGGACTCGTCGGCGTTGACGACGAGGTACTTGGGCTTGGGGTTGTCCTGCGGGATGAAGGACCACTTCATGCCGGTCGGGAAGCCGGCGCCGCCGCGGCCGCGCAGGCCGCTGTCCTTGACCGTGGCGATGACGTCGTCGGGGCTCTGGCCGAAGGCGACGTCGAGGGCGGTGTAGCCGCCCTTGGCGGCGTAGGCGGCGAGCTTCCAGCCCTGCTCGGCGTCCCAGGTGTCCGTGAGGACCGGGGTCAGCACGTCGCTCACGCGTCACCGTCCTTGTGTGCGGCCTCGACGGCCGGCAGCGCGGCCGGGTCGGGGGCGGTCCACCCGCGCTCACGGGCGATCTGGAGGCCAGCCAGGGACGCGGGGCCCGCGGTGGGTCCCTCGTCGGCGCGGCCGTCGGGGAAGCCGGCGAGCACGCGCTCGGCCTCGCGCCAGGTGCAGAGCCGCGGCCCGCGGGTCGAGCTGACCTCGTGGCCGGCGCGCAGCGCCTCGACCACCTGGACCGCCGACTCGGGGGTCTGGTTGTCCATGAACTCCCAGTTGACCATCATCACCGGCGCGTAGTCGCAGGCGGCGTTGCACTCGATGTGCTCGAGGCTGACGGTGCGGGAGTCGCCCTGGCGCTGGACGGCGACCTCGTCGTTGCCGATCTCGAGGTGCTCCTTGAGCCGCTCGAAGATCGCGTCGCCGCCCATCACCGCGCACAGGGTGTTGGTGCAGACGCCGACGTGGAAGTCACCGACGCCGTGGCGCTTGTACATCGTGTAGAACGTCGCGACGCCGTTGACCTCGGCCGCGCTGATCTCGAGGATCGCGGCGCAGGCCTCGATGCCCTCGGGAGTGATCCGGCCCTGGGCCGACTGCACCAGGTGCAGCATCGGCAGCAGGCCCGAGCGCGGCTCGGGGTAGCGGGCCGCGATCTCGCGCAGCTCGGCGATCGTCTTGTCGTCGAGGGGCTGGGTGCTCATCGGTCGACGCCTCCCATGACCGGGTCGATGCTCGCGATGGCGACGATGACGTCGGCGATCTGGCCGCCCTCGCTCATCACGCCCATCGCCTGGAGGTTGTTGAACGACGGGTCGCGGAAGTGCGCCCGGAAGGGACGGGTGCCGCCGTCGGAGACAACGTGCGCCCCGAGCTCGCCGCGTGGCGACTCGACCGGCACGTAGGCCTGGCCGGCCGGCACCCGGAAGCCCTCGGTGACCAGCTTGAAGTGGTGGATCAGCGCCTCCATCGACTCCCCCATGATGTGGCGGATGTGGTCGAGGCTGTTGCCCATGCCGTCGCTGCCGATGGAGAGCTGGCTGGGCCAGGCGATCTTCTTGTCGCCCACCATCACCGGGGCGCCCTCGAGCCGGGCCAGCCGGTCGGCGGCCTGCTCGATGATCCGCAGCGACTCCCACATCTCGTTGAGGCGCACCCGGAACCGGCCGTACGAGTCGGCGGTGTCCCAGGTCTGCACGTCGAAGTCGTAGGTCTCGTAGCCGCTGTAGGGCTGGGCCTTGCGCAGGTCGAAGCCGTAGCCGGTGCTGCGCAGGACCGGGCCGGTGAGACCCAGCGCCATGCAGCCCTCGAGGTCGAGGTGGCCGACGTTCTCGAGGCGGGCCTTGAAGATCGGGTTCGCGTTGCACAGGGCGGCGTACTCGGGGAGGCGCTTCTTCATCAGCGCGACGAAGTCGCGGATCTGGTCGAGCGCCCCCGGCGGCATGTCCTGGGCGACGCCACCGGGACGGATGAACGCGTGGTTCATGCGCAGGCCGGTGATGAGCTCGAAGAGGTCGAGCACCAGCTCGCGCTCGCGGAAGCCGATCGTCATCACGGTCAGGGCGCCGATCTCCATGCCACCGGTGGCGATGCACACCAGGTGGGAGGAGATCCGGTTGAGCTCCATGAGCAGGACCCGCATGACCTGGGCCTTCTCGGGGATATCGTCCTCGATGTCGAGCAGCCGCTCGACGCCCAGCACGTAGGTCATCTCGTTGTAGAACGGCGAGAGGTAGTCCATCCGGGTGCAGAACGTGACGCCCTGCGTCCAGGAGCGGAACTCCATGTTCTTCTCGATGCCGGTGTGCAGGTAGCCGATGCCGCAGCGGGCCTCGGTGACCGTCTCACCCTCGATCTCGAGGATCAGCCGGAGCACGCCGTGCGTCGACGGGTGCTGCGGGCCCATGTTGACGACGACGCGCTCGGCGGCGTCGTTGTCGCCCATGCCGGCCGCGATCTCGTCCCAGTCCTGGCCCGAGACGGTGAAGACCTTGCCGTCGCTGGTGTCGGCGCCGTCGGCGTAGAAGTCGGTGCTCATCAGTTGTAAGACCTCCGCTGGTCCGGCGGCGGGACGCTCGCGCCCTTGTACTCGACGGGGATGCCGCCGAGGGGGTAGTCCTTGCGCTGCGGGTGGCCCGGCCAGTCGTCGGGCATCAGGATCCGGGTCAGGGCCGGGTGACCGTCGAACTGCAGCCCGAACATGTCCCAGGTCTCGCGCTCGTGCCAGTCGGCCGCCGGGTAGATCGGCACCAGGCTCGGCACGTGCGGGTCGCTGTCGGGCGCGGCCACCTCGACCCGGACCCGGCGGTTCCAGGTGAAGGACATCAGGTGGTAGACCGCGTGCAGCTCACGACCGGTGTCGCCCGGGTAGTGCACGCCGCTGACGCCGGAGAGCAGCTCGAAGCGCAGGTCCGGGTCGTCGCGGAGCTTCTGGGCGACCTCGAGCAGGTGCTCGCGGCGCACGTGGAAGGTGATCTCGCCGCGGTGGATGACCACCTGCTCGATCAGCGGGTCGAGCCGGTCGGCCACCCCGTCGAACCAGCCGCCGTAGGGCCGCTGCGCGGCACCGGGCAGGACCACGGGGGCCACCAGGCCGCCGTACCCGCTGGTGTCGCCGGAGCCCTCGACCCCGAACATGCCGCGCCGCTCACCGACCGCGCGGACCTCGACCTCGACCTCGGCCGGGGTCGCCTCGGCCTCGGCGGGAACGTTCTCGTCGCTCATCGCAGCAGTCCTCGCTGGTCACCGGTCGGCAGCGCCACCAGCGCCTCGGCCTCGAGCTCGCGGATCTTGGCCGCGCGGTTCGCGCCGAAGGGGGTGTCGTGCTGGACCTTGTCGTGGAGCTTGAGGATCGCGTCGATCAGCATCTCCGGCCGCGGCGGGCAGCCGGGCAGGTACATGTCGACCGGAACGACGTGGTCGACGCCCTGGACGATCGCGTAGTTGTTGAACATGCCGCCGCTGCTCGCGCACACGCCCATCGCCAGCACCCACTTGGGCTCGGCCATCTGGTCGTAGATCTGGCGCAGGACGGGCGCCATCTTCTGGCTCACCCGACCCGCGACGATCATCAGGTCGGCCTGGCGCGGGCTGGCCCGGAAGACCTCCATGCCGAAGCGCGCGAGGTCGTACTTGGGCCCACCGCTGGTCATCATCTCGATCGCGCAGCAGGCCAGGCCGAACGTCGCCGGCCAGAAGCTGGCCTTGCGCATGTAGCCGGCCAACCCCTCGACCGTGCTCAGCAGGACTCCGCTCGGGAGCTTCTCCTCGATGCCCATGGGTCAGTCCCAGTCCAATCCGCCGCGGCGCCACACATAGGCGTACGCGACAAAGACGGTGGCGATGAACAGGACCATCTCGATCAGCCCGAACCAGGACATCGCGTCGAAGCGGACGGCCCAGGGGTAGAGGAAGATGATCTCGATGTCGAAGACGATGAAGAGCATCGCGGTGATGTAGTACTTCACCGGGAAGCGGCCGCTCAACGCCTGCGGCGTCGGCTCGATGCCGCACTCGTAGGAGTCGGACTTGGCGCGGTTGTAGCGCCGCGGCCCCACCATCGTGCTCATGGCGACCGATCCGACCGCGAACAACGCGGCCAGGGCCGCCAGGACGAGCACCGGCGTGTAGAGCTCCATGAGCCTCCCTCTCGTGATCTTGTGAACAGAATCACTAGTGGCGTGGAACACATACTGCCACCCCGGAACGGGCCCGTCACAGGGGGGTGGGCAATGCCACACCCGCCCCGCCTGTCACCTCGAAAACCGCGCCTGACCTGGGGATTTAACGCACGAGAGGGTTGCGAAAATCAGGGGCCTCAGCGAGGCAGGTAGGGACGCCACGCATCGCGGAACAACGGCCGCGGGATGGTCACCCACTGCCGGCACACGGCGTCCTTGACCAGCACCACGACCGGGCCCACCCGGGCCTCGGTCAGCCGCTCCCAGGGCAGCTCGCTGGCGCCGGCCTCCGTGGCCAGCCGCAGACGCTCCGGCGTGGCCTCGGCGGCCACCGTCGCGCCGACCGGGTAGGCGGCGACCAGCAGGCGGCGTACCGATCGGTGGGCGGCGAACCACAGCCACGCCGCCATCGCGCCGGCCAGCACCGGCCCCAGCAGCAGCCCGGGCGCACCCCACCGCGTCGCTCCGAGCAGCGCGAGCCCGCCGGCGAGGAGGGTCACGACGGAGAGCGCGAGCTTGCGCCAGAGCTGCCAGGTCGATGCACGGATCAGGGCGGCCTGCTCGTCGGCGGTGACCGTCCACTCGACGCGGTCGGATGCGCTCACGCGGTGTCCTCCCGGTCTCCCCCGCCGACGTGCGCGAGCCAGGCGTCCGGGAAGAGCTGGCGCGGGAACAGGAAGCGGCCACGGGTCACCTCGTCCTTGCACGACACGTACGCCGGCGCGACCCGCGGCGCGCCCAGCCGGCTCCAGGGGTACTCGCAGACCGCGTGTGGGTGCACGATCCGGAGTCCCGCCTCGCTCGCCTCGGCCGCGGCCGGCAGGCCGGGCGGGAAGCCGGCCGCGATCTGCTTGACGATCCGCCGCCACTGCCGGCCGATCAAGACGCCCTGGATCACGACGTACAGCGCCAGGACCGCGACGAAGTCGGTCTCGACCAGGTAGGCGACGGCCGCTGCAGCGATCACGCCGCCGACCAGGATCAGCGCGGCGTAGGTGCGCACGCAGAGGAGCGCCGCCGCGCGGGCGTACGCCTTCGACTCGGCCGCGGTGGGGGTCCAGTCGGCGCGGAGGGCCTGCATGAGCGCGAGCGTAGGGGGCCCGGCGGGCTCTGTCAGGCGGTCGCCCGGTGCATCGCCACGATGCCGCCCGAGAGGTTGCGCCACTGCGGCTTCTGCCAGCCCGCCTCGCCGATCAGGTCCGCGAGGCCGCGCTGGTCGGGCCAGGCGCGGATGGACTCGGCGAGGTAGACGTAGGCGTCCGGGGCCGAGGAGACGGTGCGGGCGACGGCGGGGAGCGCCTTCATCAGGTACTCGATGTAGACGGTGCGCCACGGCGACCACGTCGGGTGGCTGAACTCGCACACGACCAGGCGGCCGCCGGGCTTGGTGACCCGGCGCATCTCGGCGAGGCCGGCGAGCGGGTCGACGATATTGCGCAGGCCGAACGAGATCGTGACGGCGTCGAAGGTCGCGTCGCGGAAGGGCAGCTTGGTGCCGTCGCCGGCGGTGAAGGGCAGGTGCGGCAGCTGCTTCTTGCCGACCTGGAGCATGCCGATCGAGAAGTCGCACGGTACGACCTCCGCCCCGGCGTCGCGGAACGGCTGGCTCGAGGTGCCGGTGCCGGCCGCGAGGTCGAGCACCCGGTCGCCGTACGACGGGTCGACGGCGGCGAGGACCTCGCGTCGCCAGCGGCGGTCCTGCCCGAACGAGAGGATGTCGTTGGTCAGGTCATAGCGCCGCGCGACAGTGTCGAACATCCGTCGAACGTCGGCGGGCTGCTTGTCGAGCTCTGCACGGGCCACCGCGGCAGCCTAGCCGCGTGAAATCGCGCGCAACCAACCGGCCGCCTGCAGCGTCTACCTGAGCATGAAGACAAAGCTGCGCATCGCTCGCCGGATCACGGTCGTCACCGTGATCGCGGCGCTCTGCTCCGTCCTGGCGTACGGCGTCGGTTGGGCCGTGCGCGGCGAGAAGCTCCCCTGGGAGCACTCCCCCCAGGCCGACGGCCCCACCCGGGTCCACCAGCCCGGCGCTCAGGCCACCGACCAGCCCGGCACCCGGCCGATCGGCAACCCGGCCGCCGAGCCGAGCGACACCCCGAGTGACACCCCCGGCGACACCCCGAGCGACGAGCCCCGCGACGAGCCCAGCGACGAGCCGAGCAAGACCCCGAGCAAGGACCCCGGTCCCCCGCCGGCCGGTCCGGCGCTGTTCTCGCCCGGCGACACCGGCCCCCAGGTGCGCGAGATCCAGGCCCGGCTCAAGCAGATCGACTGGTTCAGCGGCGACGTCACCGACAAGTACGGCCCGGTCACGACCGAGGCGGTGCGCGGCTTCCAGGCCAAGCGCGGCTTCGAGGTCACCGGCGAGGTCGACCGGCGCACGCTCGACCGGCTCGAGGCGATGACCCGCGAGCCCACCCGGGCCGAGCTGACGAACCAGCCGCCGCCGAGCACCGGCGGCAACACGCCCGGACCGCTCGACGCGCGCTGCCAGACCGGGCGGGTGCTGTGCATCGACAAGTCGAGCCGCACGCTGCGCTGGGTGGTCGACGGGACGGTCCGCAAGACCGTCGACGTCCGGTTCGGCTCGGCCGAGCTGCCGACCCGCGAGGGCGTGTTCGCGATCCAGCGCAAGAGCCGCGACCACGTCTCGACGCTGTACCACACGTCCATGCCCTACGCGATGTTCTTCTCCGGCGGGCAGGCCGTGCACTACTCCCCGGACTTCGCGGCGCACGGCTACAACGGCGCCTCGCACGGGTGCGTCAACGTCCGCGACCAGGGCGCGGTGGCGTGGCTGTTCGACCAGGTCTCCGTGGGCGACAAGGTCGTCATCTACTGGAGCTGAGCGCGCCGAGGGCTAGGCGTCGGCGCCGGTCTTCTCCAGGACGAGGTCGAGGTAGTGCGCGATCTCGTCCGGCGTCAGGCCCGAGGCGTAGACGTCGTAGGTGAGGCCGCCGCGCTCGGCACGGCACTCGGTCTGGTAGCTGCCGGGCGGGATGTCGCCCTCGACCGGCATCCCGGTGGTCGGGTCGGTCGGCTGCTGCCAGGCGACGGCGCAGCGGTGGCCGCCGACCTCGCGCAGCTCGTAGTGGCCGCCGCCGTTCTGGCTGATCTCGAACGGGCCGTTCGGGATGACCAGGCCGGTGGGGCCGCCGGTCACGGTCACCGCGATCTGGGCCGGGGCGCTCTGCGCGGTGGCCTGGGCCATCGCCTTGACGTCGATGTAGGCGCGGACCTCGGAGGGACCGTAGATCGACCCGAGGTTGCTCGTCGCCTTGGTGTCGCCGTCGGAGGCGGCGTTCGCGATCTGCTCGATCGCCTTGATGTCCTCGGGGTTGGTGGTGCCGGCGTCCTTGGCCGTGATCTTGGACAGCGCGACCATCCGGTCGTCGAGCCGGTCCGGGAGCTTCGGCAGGTCACCGGCGGAGGCCGCTGCGCCCGGGTCCTCGGAGACCTTGGGCAGGCCGACGGCGAAGCCGACGGCTCCGCCGAGCAGGAGGACGCCCGTGACGGCGCCGGCGATGGTGGATCGAGCGATCGGCATCGGGCCATCATGCCCGGTCCACCTGAGAACGAGCCGAACGGGTCAGAGGTCGGTGCCGTCGGCCAGCCGGCGGTACTCCAGGCCCGCGCCCTCGAGGAAGCGGCCGAACTGCAGGTCGACGATGCCGAGCCCCTCGGGCGAGAACACCCGGTCGTGGATGGCGACATTGCGTGCGGCGCCGAGCCCGCGGGCGAACTCGACGCCCTCGCTCACCCGCATCCACGGGGCGCACACGGGCGCCAGCAGCACGTCCACCGGTACGCCGGGCCCGGTCAGCGCGTCGCCCGGGTGGAACACCGTGGTGTCCCCCACGTCGAGCAGGTAGCCGCTGTTGTCGAAGCGCGGCAGCTCGGGGTGGATGACCGCGTGCAGCTCGCCGACCGCGCGGACGCCGATGCTCCCGATCGACCAGCTCTCCTCGGGCCGTACGACGTGCACCCGCTCGGCGACGTCGGGCGCCACGTCGCGGATCTGGGCCGCCACGGCCGAGATGGTGTAGATCGGCGCGTCGGTCGCGCGCAGGTTGTCGGGGTGGAAGTGGTCGACGTGCTCGTGGGTGATGAGCACCGCGTCGACGCCCTCGACGGATTCGCGCTGGCTCCAGACGCCGGGGTCGAGGACCACGGTGGTGCCCTCGTGCTCGATCCGTACTGCCGAGTGGCCGAACTTCGTCAGTCGCATGGGACCAACGGTAGTCCGCTCCCGATCAGCCGGTCTGGTGGTGCACGAAGCACCACCGCCAGTCCTCGCCCGGCTCGACCGAGCGCATGACCGGGTGCTGGGTCTCGCGGAAGTGCGCCGTGGCGTGCCGGCTCGGCGAGGAGTCGCAGCAGCCGACCTCACCGCAGGACAGGCACATCCGCAGGGCGACCCAGCGGGTGCCCTCGACGAGGCAGTCGGCGCAGGCGAGCTCGGCGGGCGGGTCGAGGAGGGGCGCCTGGGCGAGGTGCTCGCAGCCGTCACGCGCGGGGGCCCTGGCCGTGGTGCGCAGCTCGGCGCGGGCGGCCTCGGCGGCGTCCAGCATGGACTCCTCGACGTCGAGCATGGCGAGCACCTCGCTCACGATCTCGGAGGGCACCGAGCCGGTCGAGCGGATCTCGAGCACCCGGCGGCGCTCGGCCTCGATCATGTCGCCGCGCCAGCGCGCGTAGAGGTCGCTGGGGCTCTCCTCGCCCTCGGTCGTGCCGAGCCGCTCCCACGCGGCGAAGTTGCGCTGCTCGATGCGCTGGATGATCAGCTCGCGGACGTGGTGCGGGTCGTCCGTGTCGGCGGCGAGCTCGTCGAGGCGGTGGATGCCCGCCTTGGCGGCCTGCTGGAGCAGCGTGGCGCGGGCCAGGGCGTCGTCGTGCGGGTCGGGCGAGGGCACCCGCAGCCTGCGGGCGACCCAGGGCAGCGTCATGCCCTGGCCGAGCAGGGTGCCGGCCACGACGGTGAACGCGATGATGAGCAGCACCTCGCGGTGCTCGGTGTGCTCGGGCACCGTGAAGGCGGCTGCCAGGGTGACCACGCCGCGCATCCCGGCCCAGCCGATCAGGAACGAGTAGCGCCACGAGGCCTTCTCGCCGGTGACCGGGTCCGGTCCCGGGCGCAGCAGCAGGTAGCGCGAGGCGAACACCCACACCAGCCGCAGCACGACGACCGCGACGAACGCGGCGGCGCACGCGGCGACGATCGTGCCGACGCCGAACTCGCTGTCGCCGACCTCGCCGAGCAGCCAGTCCGCCTGGAGGCCGATGAGCAGGAAGACGGTGTTCTCGAGGACGTACGCCAGCGTGCGCCAGTTGGTCCGCTCGGCGATCCGCGACGGCGCCGTCTGCAGCACCGGAGCGACGTGGCCGAGCAGCAGGCCCGCCACGACGACGGCGACCACGCCGGAGGCGTGGAACTCCTCGGCCACGATGTACGCCGCGAAGGGGATCACCAGCGAGATGGCGGTGTCGAGCAGCGGGTCGGTGACCTTCTTGCGCAGGAAGCCGACGATGACGAACGCCAGGCCGCCCACGAGCACGCCACCGCCCGCGGCGATCACGAAGTCGCCACCCACCTGCCACGCGGTCACCGTGGTGCCGAGCGCCGCAACGGCCGTGCGGAGGGCGACGAGGGCGCTCGCGTCGTTGAGCAGCGACTCGCCCTCGAGGATGGTGACGATCCGCCGGGGCAGGCCGATCCGCCGTCCGATCGCGGTCGCCGCGACCGCGTCCGGCGGCGCGACCACCGCGCCGATGGCGAGCGCGAGGGGCCAGCCGATCTCCGGGATCACCACGCGCACGACGGCCGCGACACCGAACGTCGTGAACGCCACGAGCCCCACCGACAGCAGCAGGATCGGCCGCCGGTTGGCGTTGAAGTCGACGAGCGAGGTGTTGACCGCCGCCGAGTAGAGCAGCGGCGGCAGCAGGCCCAGCAGCACGACCTCGGGCTCCAGCCGGATCTCCGGCACCCCGGGCACGTACGACGCCGCGACGCCCACGACCACCAGCGTCAGCGGGGCGGGCACCTCGAAGCGCTCGGAGATCGCCGTCACCGTCAGCACGGTGATGGCGATCGCCACGAGCAGGAAGGCGATCTCCATGGGCGGTGTCTCCTCAGTCGGTCCCGGGAAGGTCCGCGGCCAGGCCGCGGATGCGGGCGTCGAGGTCCCGGCGGCCGGTCCGGGAGACCACCGCCTCGACGACCTCGATACCACCGTTGGGCATGGCGAGCGCCTGGTCGAGCTCGGGCCGCGAGGTGACCCGCAGGTGCGGGACCCGCGCCGCCGCGCACAGCCCGGAAAGGTCGGTGCCGTGGGGTGTGCCGAAGAGCCGCTCGAACGACGCCGCGTGCGCGGGCGCGCCCTGCTCCAGCATCGAGAAGATCGCTCCCCCGTCGTCGTTGGGGACGACGATCGTCAGGTCGGGGCGCGGCTCCTCGGGGCCGAGCACCAGACCGGTCTGGTCGTGCAGGAACGTCAGGTCGCCCATCAGGGCGAGGTTCCGGGTGGATCCGGAGCGGCCGAGCGCGGCGCCGACGGCGGTGCTGATGGTGCCGTCGATCCCGGCCAGGCCACGGTTGGCGATCACCTTGCGGCGGGTTCCGACGGCCGGCGGGCGGACCATGACGTCGAGGTCGCGGACCGGGCTGGACGCGCCGACCACGAGCAGTCCGCCCGCGGGGAGCGCGGCGTGCGTGACCCCCGCGACGTCGTACGGCGTGAGGGCGGGCTCCGCGGCGAGCAGGCGGTCGATCCGCAGCCCGAGCGCGCGGTCGGCCGCCCGCCAGGCGTTGAGCCAGGCAGGGTCGTCGGGCTCGTCGCCGGCCCAGGAGGGCGCGGTGACCGGGACCGACCCGGCCGGCCGCACCGGCCAGGCACCGCGGCCCGCGACGACGAGCACCTCGACGTCGCTGCGCTCCAGGAGCAGGGTCACCGGCCGCGACAGGGTGGGCCGCCCGAACACCACGACCCGCTCGATCCGGCGGCCGAGGCCGGTGCCGAGCAGCAGCCGGTAGGTCCGCAGCGCGTGGTCACCGGTCCGGGCGCCGCTGGTCGGCTCGGCCAGCAGCGGCCACCCCGCGGCCTCGGCGAGCTGACGGGCGGGCGGGCCGGCGTCGTCCCCGGCGACCACGACCGTGCGCGGTCCGCGCGGGAGCGGGGTCGCCGGGCCGGACGGCCTGCGCGACGGGGCGGACACGACGGGGGCGGCGAGCGGCGGGGCCGGCACCGGGGCGTCGGGCACGAGCGGCGCGTCGAGCTGGACGTTGAGGTGCACGACGTCGTCCCACCCGGCGGCGACGGCGTCGAGCTCGGCGACCGTGGCGACGTCCCGGGTGATCACGAACGGGCTGAAGATGCCGACCTGGTCGGTGGTCTGGTTGGCGCCGGTCCCGCGCAGCCGGGCGGGCCGGTCGGCCGAGACGACGACGAGGCCGACGCCGGAGTGCACTGCCTCCAGGACGGCGGGGTGCAGGTTGGCTACGGCGGTCCCCGACGTGGTGAGCACGGCGGCGCGCGCGCCCGAGCGGGTCAGCCCGAGGGCGAGGAAGCCGCCGGTGCGCTCGTCGATGCGCGTGTGGAGCCGCGGTCCGCCGTCCTGCTGGGACGCGGCCCAGAGCGCCAGCGCGAGCGGGGCGTTGCGCGAGCCGGGGGCGACGACCACCTCGGTGACGCCGGCCCGGCCGAGCCAGGCGACGAGCGCGTCCGCGAGGTCTGCGGCGGACGAGGCGGAGGAGGTGGTCATGACCCCAGATCCTCGCGCAGAGCGCGCACCTCGGCGAGCCGGGCCTCCCAGTGCGCGAGCCGGTCGGGGGCCGCGCCCAGCAGGCCGACCTGCTGGACGTCGACCTTGGGACGTCGTACGGGCAGCGCGCCGTCGACCGGCAGCAGCGGCTCGGCGACCACGTCGGCGGTCAGGAGCTGCACCGTGGCCAGGCCGCAGGCGTAGGGCAGCTCGGGCAGCGCCGCCGCCAGCGCGACGCCGGCGGCGATGCCGACGGAGGTCTCCAGCGCGCTCGACACGACCACGGGCAGGCCGATCCGCTCGGCGATCTCGAGGCAGGCCCGGACCCCGCCGAGCGGCTGCACCTTGAGCACCGCGATGTCGGCGGCCTCCAGGTCGCGCACCCGGTAGGGGTCCTCGGCGCGGCGGATCGACTCGTCCGCCGCGATCGGTACGGCGACGCGGCGGCGCACCAGTGCCAGGTCCTCGACGCTCGCGACCGGCTGCTCGGCGTACTCCAGGCCGCCGGCGGCCCGGTCGAGCCGTCCGATCGCGGCGACCGCGTCGTCGACCGACCACGCGCCGTTGGCGTCGATCCGGAGGTGCCCGTCGGGCCCGAGCGCGTCGCGCACCGCCTCGACCCGCGCCTCGTCGTCGGCCGGGCTCTGGCCGGGCTCGGCGACCTTGACCTTGGCGGTCCGGCAGCCACCGGCGCGCACGATCGCGTGCGCCCGCTCGGGGTCGACCGCCGGGACGGTCACGTTGACGGGGACCCGGTCGCGCAGGGGCGCCGGCCAGTCACCGGCGGCCGCCTCCTCCGCGCAGCGCAGCCAGGGCTCGGCGACGTCGGCGGGGTACTCCAGGAACGGGCTCCACTCCCCCCAGCCGCCCGGCCCGCGCAGCAGCGCCGCCTCGCGGACGGTGATCCCGCGGAAGCGGGTGCGCATCGGGATCGCGACGACCTTCACCGGCCCGCCTCCTCGACCGCCGCACGGAGCAGCGCCTGGCGGTCGGGCTTGCCGTTGGCCAGCAGCGGGATCGCGTCGAGCCGGACCACCTGGCGCGGCGCCCACGCCCGTGCGTGCGCCGCGGCGACCCAGTCGCGCAGGTCGTCGAGCCCCGGCGGGCCGACCACGAACGCGACGACGCGGTTGCCCCACTCCGGGTCCGGTACGCCGAGCACCTCGGCCGCGCTCACCTCGGGGTGCGCGCGCAGCCGCTCGGCCACGGCCGGGCCGGGCACGTTGAGCCCGCCGGTGACGATGACGTCGTCGACCCGGCCGATCACCACCAGGTGACCGTCGTCGTCGATCCGGCCCGCGTCGGAGGTGAGGAACCAGCCGTCGACGAGGACCTCGCGGGTCAGCTCGGGCTGCCCGGCGTACGCGGTGAAGAGCGTGGGACCGGCCAGCCGGATCCGGCCGCCCTCGCCCAGCGCCACGGCGACACCGTCGAGCGGCAGGCCGTCGTACACGCAGCCGCCGGCGGTCTCCGCCGACCCGTACGTCGCCACCACTCGCACGCCCGCCTCGGCCGCCCGCGCCCGCAGCGCCGCCCCGATCGGCCCGCCACCGAGCAGCACGGTGTGCGCCCGCCGCAGCGCGACCGCGTCGACGGGATCGTCGAGCATCCGGGTCAGCTGGGTCGGCACGAGCGACACGAACCAGTCCTCACCGTCGGGCCAGCCGTCGCGCTCCAGCAGCGTCGGGGGGTGCCCCGCGACGAGCGAGCGGGCGAGCACCTGGACCCCGGCGACATAGGTCGGCGGCAGCGCCAGCACCCACGGTCCGCTCGCCCCGAGCCGGGCCGCGGAGGCCCGCACCGAGGCCAGCACGGCCGCGCGGGAGAGCACCACGCGCTTCGGCGTACCGGTCGATCCGGAGGTCTCCACGACCAGCCCGGAGGCGTCGCCGGGGGGCGGGTCGAGGAGCCAGCGGCGCAGCCGGTCGACGACCTCACCGGGCTCGCCGCGCGCCGTCCAGAAATCCACCTGACAGACGCTAGGGCATGTCTGCTCATTGATCGCCGTCGCGAGCGGTGTTTGCGGCCGATCTGGCAAGGCCGAGTCGCGAAGGCGGGCCGGAGGCCCGTCGAGTCGGCGAGAACGCCGCCAGATCGAGTCGCAAACATCGCGCAGCAGGCGATAAATGAGCAGACATGTCCTATCGCTCAGGCGGAGAATCCTCCCGATGAGCACTCCCGTCTCGGGCCGGGGCGCGAGCATGCCTGCTGCCCTCCGCCGCCTGATCCCGCCCACGCCGCTGTCGCGGCGCCTCGCCGTCCAGTCGGTGCTGTTCTCGACCGGCGACGGCGCGTTCAACACCGGCAGCGCGGTCTTCCTCACCCAGGTGGTCGGCCTGTCCGCCGGCAAGGTCGGCCTGGCGATCACCATCGCGGGCGTCGCGGAGTTCCTGCTCGCCTACCCCGCCGGCCGCATCGTCGACCGGTTCGGGCCCAAGCGGATGTGGGCGCTGAGCAACCTGGGGCGCGTCGCGTGCTTCCTGGCACTGCCGTTCGTCGGCTCCTTCCTCGAGTACGTCGTCGTGGCCGTCGCGTTCGCCGCCTTCGAGTCCGCCGCGACCGCGGCCCGCAACGCCTACGTCCTCGACGTGCTGCCGACCAAGGAGCGGGTCGAGACGCAGGCCTACATGTACTCCTCGCTCAACGTCGGCTTCACGCTCGGCGCGATCATCGGCGGTGTCGCGCTCGCCTTCGACAGCCTCACCGTGATCCGCTGGACGCCGGTGTTCACCGCGGTCCTGCTGCTGGCCAACGCCTACTGGATCACCCGGCTGCCCGACGCGCCCCACGACCTGCGGGTCGCGAGCGGCGAGGCGCGGGTGCGGCCCGAGGGGCCGGGACCGATGCGCAACCCGGGCTGGATCCTGACCAGCTTCTTCCTCGGCACGCTGTGGACCAACCAGGTGCTGCTCAACATCGTGATCCCGCTGTGGCTGGTCGAGGCGACCGATGCGCCGCACGTGCTGCTCGCCTGGCTGTTCGCGACCAACACGGTGCTGTGCATCTTCCTGCCGGCGTACACGGCGCGGGGGGTGCGGACCCTGCGCGACGGCATGCGCGCGATCTGGATCTCCTCGGCGTTCTTCGTGGTCTCCTGCCTGATCACGATGGTCACCCACTCGACGGTGGGCCTGATCACCGTGCTGCTCGTCTGGGTCGGGCACGTCACCGTGACCGGTGCCGAGGTCGCGGTCTCGGCGGCCGGCTGGTCATTCCAGGCCGAGCTGATGGACCCGCGGCGGCGCGGCGAGTACCAGGGCGTCAAGGAGATCTTCGGCGCCCTCGGCGGCCGCTGGGCGCCGGCGCTCTACACCTTCCTCGCCCTGGAGTGGGGCGCCGAGGGCTGGCTCGTCATCGGTGGGATCATCGTCCTCGCGACGGTCGGCATGGGACCGTCGGTCCGCATGTCGCACTCCTTCGCGCGGCGGAACTGGACCCACGAGCACGAGGAGGTCGCCGCGTGAGGTGGCTCGTACGCCTCGCCGGACCGACGCCCCTCGTCCGCCGGCTGTCCACCCAGTCGGTGCTGTCCGCCTTCGGCGACGGGGTGTTCCTCACCGGCAGCGCGGTCTTCTTCACCCAGATCGTCGGGCTGAGCGCGGCCCAGGTGGGCCTGGGCCTGAGCATCGCGGGCGCCGTGACGTTCGCGCTCGCCGTACCGCTGGGCAAGCTCGGCGACCGGTACGGCGCCAAGCGGGTCTGGGCGATCTCCTCATTGATCGAGGCGCTGCTCTACCTCGCCTGGCTGGCGATCGGCGGGCTCGGCGCCTTCATCCTGATGATGATCGTGCTCGAGAACGTCTCCTCCGCGAGCCGCTCGGCGCGCAACGCCTACCGCTTCGACGTCTTCCCCCGCGAGGAGCGGGTGGCGTCCAACGCCTACTTCCGCGCCGCCCGCAACGTCGGCTACACCTTCGGCGCCCTGCTCGCCGGCCTCGCACTGGCGACCAACGACGACAACATGATCCGCGCCGTCCCGCTCGTCACCGCCGGGCTGCTGGTGCTCAACGCGGTCCTCGTCGCCCGGCTGCCCGCCGCGATCCACCACACCGAGGAAGCGCCCCTGGAGGCCGTCCTCGAGGACGCCGGCGACAAGCGCAGCGCCCTGCGCAACAAGGGGTACGTCGCGATGTCGGTCTGCGGCGGCGTCCTCGGCACGCACCAGGTGCTCCTCAACGTCGTCATCCCTCTGTGGCTCGTCTCCGAGACCGACGCCCCGCGGGTGCTGCTCGCCTGGCTGTTCGGCACCAACACCGTGATGGCGGTCCTGCTCCAGGTCGCCGCCGCCCGCGGCATCACCACCGTCGCCGACTCGCTGCGCGCCCAGCGCCGCGGTGCGTACTTCTTCGTGCTCTCCTGCGGCATCGTGCTCGTCACCCACGACACCGTCGGCTGGGTGACGATCCTGCTCGTGTGGATCGGGCACGTCACCGTGACCGGCGCCGAGCTCTTCCAGTCCGCGGGCGAGTGGGGGCTGCAGGCCGAGCTCTCCGACCCCGCCCGGCGCGGGGAGTACCAGGGCGTCTCGCAGCTCGGCTACACCCTCGGCACGGTCTGGGCCCCCGCGGCCTACACCTTCCTGGCGATGGAGTGGGGCACGCCCGGCTGGATCGTCATCGCCACGATCGTCGCCGTCGCGGCCGTCGCCATCCATCCCGCCGCGCGCGCCGCCGAGCGGCACCTGACCCGGATGGGCATCGACACCGCGCAACCTGCTTGAATCGAGCGTTATGGCTACTGCTGCCCACTGGATCGCCGGCGCCCGGCTCCGCACCCTCCCCGCCGCGATCGCGCCCGTGCTCGCCGGCACCGCCGTCGCGACGTACGCCGACGAGCTGGTCTGGTGGAAGGCGCTGCTGGCACTCGTGGTCAGCCTCGCGCTCCAGGTGGGCGTCAACTACGCCAACGACTACTCCGACGGCATCCGCGGCACCGACGACGAGCGCGTCGGCCCCCTCCGCCTGGTCGGCTCCGGCCTCGCGACCCCGGCCGCCGTGAAGCGGGCGGCCTTCCTGTCCTTCGGCGTCGCCGCCGTGGCCGGCCTGGTCCTCGCCGCGACCACCTCGTGGTGGCTCGTGCTCGTGGGCGCGATCAGCGTCGTCGCCGCCTGGTACTACACCGGCGGCTCGAAGCCCTACGGCTACCTCGGGCTCGGCGAGGTCATGGTGTTCGTCTTCTTCGGCCTCGTCGCCGTCGTCGGCACCACCTGGGTGCAGACCACGACCTGGGGCACTCCCGGCTGGGCCTCGCTCGCAGCCGGCGCCGGCGTCGGCGCTCTGGCCTGCGCGATCCTCGTCGCCAACAACCTGCGCGACATCCCCACCGACACGGTGGCCGGCAAGATGACCCTCGCGGTGCGGCTGGGCGACCGCCGTACCCGGGTGTTCTACGGGGTCCTCGTCGCCCTCGCCGCCCTCGCCCTCGTCGCCGTCGCCGCCCTCACCACCTGGTGGGCGCTGCTCGGCCTGGGCTTCCTGCTCCCCGCCGGCACGGCCGTGCGGACGGTCCTGGGCGGCGCCCAGGGACCGGGGCTGATCCCGGTGCTGCAGAAGACCGGGGTCGCCGAGCTGGTCTGGGCGGTCCTGGCGGGCGTCGGGCTCGTCGTCGGCGCAGCCTGAGCGGTCCCTGCCCCCAGCAAGGCAGCGGCGGGAACCTCCACCCAGGAGGCGCAGGGCGCGAGGAACGAGCAACCGGAGCCGACGAAGGCCGAGGTTCGCGCTCGCGCCGACCGGTGGCCGCCCGACGACCCCGTCCGGCTCACGCCTCGACTGCGGCGCGGCAGCGCGGCGCGACGCAGGAGCGACGCGCTCGCGCCCTCTGGCTCAGTCCTCGTCTTCCTTGGCCCGCAGGTTCTCGTAGCGCTCGGAGATCCGTCCCGCGCGCCCCTCGACCTTGGCCGCGAAGGCGTTGCGCTGCCGCTCCAGCAGGACGTACGACGCGACGCCGCTGATGATGAAGGCGATCACCGCCACCCAGACGAGCGTCACGGAGTCGGCCACGGCGTACCAGACGCCGAACACGATGCAGAACGCGCCGACGAACAGTCCCAGCCGCAGACCGGTGTAGATCCAGAACTCCTTCACCCCACCAGGGTAGGTCGCGGCCCGCCGGCGACGGACATCGGGACTCCGCGTCCATCGCTACCGGGGGGCGCCTACCCTGGAGGGGTGAAGCTCCTGCTCGTCGTCCTCGTGTTCGCAGCCGCGACCTACCTGGCGGTGCGCTGGATGCAGGACCGCGGGCACGGCGGTACGCCGACGCCCCGCGGTCCGAGCAAGCCGCGGCCGCCGGCTCGCCCGGTGGCGCCGGACGACGACGAGTCGTTCCTGCGCGACCTCGAGCGCAAGCGCCGCCAGGAGCGGCGTCAGCAGCAGCAACAGCCGCCCGACGGCCCCGACGCCTGAGCGCTAGCCGCGGAGCGGGATCGAGGACGGCGCCGGGAACGGGGTCTGGTCGACGATCCGCTCGGCGGCGTACGAGTGCTGGCTCGTGGTCGAGAAGTAGTTGATCCCGATGAAGTTGAACCACAGCGTGGCCAGGCCGATGATCGCCAGCATGGCGGCCTTGCGGCCCTTCCAGCCGGCCGTGGCGCGGGCGTGCAGGTAGCCGGCGTAGACGACCCAGGTGATGAACGCCCAGACCTCCTTGGGGTCCCAGTTCCAGTAGCGGGACCAGGCCTCGTGCGCCCAGATCGGGCCGGTGATGAGGACCGCGAAGGTCCACACCGGGAAGGCGAAGGCGTGCACGCGGTAGGCGAGGCGGTCGAGGGCGTCGAGCTGGGGCACCCGCGCCAGCCAGCCGCTGAGCTCGCGGTCGGCGGCCCGGGCGCGGCGCTCGGCGCGCATCCGGACCAGGTACATGATCGAGGCGATGCCGCCGAGGGTGAAGGCGCCGGTGGCGATGATCGCGGAGATCACGTGGATGACCAGCCATGGCGAGTTGAGCGCCTCGGTCAGCGGCGCGACCTCGTCGTGCAGCCAGATCACGGCGGTCATCAAGGTGGCCACGAGGAAGGCCACGACGAGCGGGCCCATCCAGTTGAGGGCGAGCTTCTTGTAGAGGACGACGTAGAGCAGCGCCACGACGAAGGTGCCCGAGAGGGTGAACTCGTACATGTTGCCCCACGGGACCCGGTTGGGGTCCGCAGCCATGCCGCGGCCCAGCAGGGACACGAAGTGGATAGCGCAGCCGAGGGCGGTCAGCAGGTAGCCCAGGCGGCCCAGGAAGGCCACCCGCTGGGCGTGGCCGGCGGACTCCGCGATGACCTCGCTGCCGGCCCCACCGGCCGCGACGAGCTCGCGGTCGCGCGCCGGCTGGCGCAGCGAGGCCCACTCGGCGAGGTGTACGAGAAGGGCGATGAAGTAGACGAGTCCGGCCATCGCGACGGCCTGGTTGCTCAGCGTCTCCCACGCGGTGTTGCTCACTTGGCCGCCTCCTGCAGCTGGTCCACCAGTGCGGCGAGGACCTCGTCCATCTCGCCGTTGCCCGAGCGATCGAGCACGGCGATCTCGACGAGGGTGCCGCCGGTTCCGTTCATTGTGCCTTCTGCGTCGCCGGCGTCCGGCCCCGCCCCCGTGGGCGCCGGGGCGGGGACCGCCCGGACCCAGACGCGGCGCGGCCGGAGGAAGAGCGAGGCGCACAGGCCGATCAGCGCCAGGATGACGCCGCCCAGGGCGATCTCCTTGCCGGGCGTCTGGCTGATCTGCACCCGGATCCAGGGGTCGACCCGGTCGAAGGTGACCGTGCCGAGGCCGTCGGGCAGCTTGACCGTGTCGCCGACCTGGAGGTCGACGCGGAACGGCTTGCCGTCCTTCTTCTTGACCTGGGTGGCCTTGGACTTGTCGAGCACGTAGACCGACTGCGAGGCACCCGTGTCGAGGCCGAGGTCGCCGGTCCAGGCGAGCATCGACACCGTCGGCAGCAGGTCGTCGCCGAAGACGGTGACTGGGTTGCCGTCGATCATCTCGAAGGTCGGGTAGAAGAGTCCGTCGAGGCCGATCTGGCCGGGCTTGGCGGTCGGCGCCTTGATCACGCCGTACGACAGGAAGCTGGCGTCCTGGGGCAGGAAGACCGTCGGTCCGGTGTAGGCGATCTTGCCCTCGCCGTCGCGCACCGTGATCACCGGCGCGTAGCCGTGGCCGATGAGGAAGACGTCGGTGCCGTCGAGCTCGAGGGGGTGGTTGACCCGCAGGTCGTACTTCTTCGCCGGGCCGTCGCCCACGTGGTAGGTCAGCCCGGCCTCGAACTCGCGGGCCTGACCGGCGCGCGGACCCGACTTGAGCCAGTCGACGGAGAACTTGTCGACCGAGAAGCGGAAGTTCTGCATCTGGCTCTGGCGGAACAGGCTGCCGGGCTTGAAGTCGTCGTACTGGGTGAGGTTGTTGCTGAACGTGGTGCCCTCGACCAGGATCACGCCGCCCTGGTAGCCCCACAGCCCACCCATGCCGACGCCGGCCATGACGATCAGCAGCGAGAGGTGGAAGACCAGGTTGCCCGCCTCGCGCAGGTAGCCGCGCTCCGCGGCGACGTAGTCGTCGCCCTCGGCCGCCGGGCGCACCCGGTGGCGCCGGCCCAGCAGGGTGCGCGCCCGGGCCAGCACCTCGTCGGCCGACTCGTCGGTGCGGTACGTCGTGTGCACCGGCAGCCGGGTCAGGTGGCGGGGCGCGGCCGGGGGCTTGGCCCGCATCGCGCGGTAGTAGACGAGCAGCCGCGGCACGATGCAGCCGACCAGCGAGATGACCAGCAGCAGGTAGACCGCCGAGAACCACGGCGAGCTGTAGACCCCGAAGAGGTCGAGCTTCTCGTAGTACGGCGTCAGCTTGGGGTGCTCGCTCTTCCAGCGGGTGACGGCGAGCGAGTCGACGTCGTCCTGCGGGATGACCGAGCCGGGGATCGCCGCGAGCGCCAGCAGGAGCAGCAGCATCAGCGCGGTGCGCATCGAGGTGATCTGGCGCCACATCCACCGCACGAGCTCGCGTGCGGTCAGCTCGCCGGGACGGCGCTCAGCGGTCTTGGACTTGCTCACACGATGACCTCGAAGTTCTGGACCAGCTGCAGCTGCAGCCACTGCACGAGGTAGGTCCACCAGCCGGTCACCATGAGGATGCCGATGAGGACCAGGAAGCCGCCGCCGATCCGCATCACCCACTTCTGGTGACGGCGGACGAAGCCGGTCAGGCGCAGCGTCCGGCGGTAGGCGAGCCCCGCGATGATGAAGGGGATCCCGAGCCCGAGCGCGTAGAACAGCGACAGCAGCGCGCCGCGCATGGCCGTCGCGTCGGTGTAGGTGAGCCCGATGATCGCGCCGTACGTCGGCCCGACGCACGGCGTCCAGCCGATCGCGAAGAGCGCGCCGATGAGCGGGGCGGCGCCGAGGCCGACCGAGGGGATCTTGTGGATCCGCACGTCGCGCTGGAGCCACGGCAGCGCACCGGCGAACACCAGGCCGAGCACGATGAGGAGGGCGCCGAGCCCGATCTGGATCTCGGTGTCCCAGCGGCGCAGCCACGGGCCGAGCGAGCCGAAGGCCGCGCCCATGAGCACGAAGACGACCGCGAAGCCGAGCACGAAGAGGATCGAGCCGAGCAGCATCCGGCCGCGGCGCCGGGAGGCCTCGCCGGAGGCGAGGTCGGCGCCGGACAGGCCGGTCGCGTAGGAGAGGTAGCCCGGCAGCAGCGGGAGCACGCAGGGCGAGAAGAAGGAGACCAGGCCGGCGATCATCGCGACCGGCACGGCGAGGCCGATGGAGCCGGCGAAGACCTGCTCCTGGAACCAATCACCCATCGGTCTCCGCCAGGGTGTCCTCAACGACCGTGGTCAGCGTGCTCTTGGACGGGATCGGCCCGTTGATGAGCGCCGCCACCCGGCCCTCGCGGTCGAGGACGAGCGTCGCCGGCGGTGCGTACGGCGCGTAGCGGCCCATCTTGAGCAGCGTCTCGCTGCCCGGGTCGTAGAGCGAGGGGTAGTCGACGCCGCGGTCGCGCTCGAAGGCCTCGGCCGTCTCGGGCGCGAGGTCGCGGATGTTGATGCCGAGGAAGGAGACGTTGTCCTTGCCCAGCTCCTTCTCCGCCTCGACGAGCATCGGCATCTCGGCCCGGCACGGTCCGCAGCCGGACCACCAGACGTTGATCACGACGACCTTGCCGCGCAGGTCGGTGATGTCGAGCGGCTCCCCCTGCACCGTCGTACCGCTGAAGGCGAGCGGCTTCTCGCGGTCGTCCTTGGCGACCTCGACCACCTGGCCGTCACCCTTGACGAAGTTGAGGTCGCCGGTGCCGTCGATCTTGGAGCAGGCGGAGGCGAGCAGGACCATGCCGACGAGCAGCAGGGCGCGGACCGGGCGGGGGAAGCGGGTCATGCCGGCGGGGTCCCCTCGGGTTTGTTCTCCTCGGGCGCGTCACCGGCCGAGAACGGCGCGGCGATGTCGCCGGTCGGGATCAGGTCGATGGCCGGCTCGGCGTAGGCGACCTCGACGAGCTCGTCGCCGGCGAAGCCCAGCGAGGTGATCGAGCACAGCGTGCACTGGCGCTTGCGCGGGTCGTGCAGGAACGAGCGCCCCTCGACACTGAGCCGGGTGGTCCAGATCGGGAGCTGGTGGGAGACCAGCACCGCCTCGTGGCCCTCGGCGGCGCGCCGGGCGTCGTGGACGGCGGCCATCATCCGCGCCACGATCACCTTGTAGGGCTCCCCCCACGACGGCTTGAGCGGGTTGTAGAGGTGGCGCCACAGCAGCGGGTTGCGCAGCGCGTTGTTGCCCTTGCCGAAGGTCATCCCCTCGAACCGGTTCTCCGACTCGATGACCCGCGGCTCGAGACCGACCTCGAGGCCGAGCGCGGCGGCCAGCGGCGCGGCCGTCTCTTGCGCGCGCTCGAGGGGCGAGGAGCGGATCACGGTGATGTCGTTGCCCCGGAGGTGCTCGGCGACCCGGTCGGCCATCGCCCGGCCGCGCACCGAGAGGTGGAAGCCGTCGCGGCGGCCGTAGAGGATGCCCTCGGGGTTGTGGACCTCGCCGTGGCGGACCAGGTGGACGATCGTGTCGGGCGTGCTCATCGGGCGGCTCCGGTCCCACCGGCGGCCGCGGCGGCGGCGCGGGCGGCGGAGGGCAGTGCGTCGAGGACGTGCTGGACCGCGCGGTCGTCGTGGGAGGACGAGACGAACCAGGCCTCGTACGCCGACGGCGGCAGGTGGACGCCCTGGTCGAGCATCGCGTGGAAGAAGGCACCGTAGGCGGTGGCGTCGGTGCGCTGGGCCTCGGCGTAGTTCGTGACCGGAGCGTCGGTGAGGAACACCGAGAACATCGAGCCGGTCGACTGGATCACGTGCGGCAGGCCCGCGGCGCCGAACGTCTCGGCGACGCCGGCGCGCAGCGCGTCGGCGACGACCCCGATCCGGGCGTAGACCGCGTCGTCGGCAGCGGTGAGCGTGGCCAGGCCGGCTGCGGTGGCGACCGGGTTCCCGGAGAGGGTGCCGGCCTGGTAGACCGGGCCCTCAGGTGCCAGGTGGGCCATCACGTCGGCACGGCCGCCGAACGCCGCGGCCGGGAAGCCGCCGCCCATCACCTTGCCGAAGGTCATCAGGTCGGGCGCCCAGCCCTCGACGGCGCCGTCGGTCCCCCACTGGCCCGCCTTGGAGACCCGGAAGCCGGTCATCACCTCGTCGCTGACGAACAGCGCCCCGTGGGCCCGGCAGGTCTCGGCGAGGAACTTGTTGAAGCCCGGCGCCGGCGGGACCACGCCCATGTTGCCCGGCGCGGCCTCGGTGATCAGGCAGGCGATCCGGTCGCCGTGCTCGGCGAAGGCCGCGGTGACGGCGGCGGGGTCGTTGTAGGGCAGCACGAGCGTGAGCTCGGTGGAGCTGGCCGGCACGCCCGGCGTACCGGGGAGCGAGAAGGTGGTCAGCCCCGAGCCCGCCGCGGCGAGCAGCGAGTCGACGTGACCGTGGTAGCAGCCGGCGAACTTCACGACCACGTCGCGGCCGGTGAAGCCGCGGGCGAGCCGGATGGCCGACATCGTCGCCTCGGTGCCCGAGGAGACCAGGCGCAGCCGCTCGACGGGAGTACGGGCGACGATCGCCTCGACGAGGGCCACCTCGCCCTCGGTCGGCGTCCCGTACGACGACCCGCGGGCCGCCGCGATCTGGACCGCCTCGACCACCGCTGGGTGGGCGTGGCCGAGCAGCATCGGGCCCCAGGAGCAGATCAGGTCGACGTAGGTGTTGCCGTCGACGTCGGTGAGCCAGGGCCCGGTGGCCTCCCGGATGAAGCGGGGCGTGCCCCCGACGGCGTTGAACGCGCGGACCGGGGAGTTGACGCCGCCCGGCGTCACGGCACGGGCTCGGGCGAAGAGCGCCTCGGAGCCGGAGGTCAGTGGTGCGGGCACCGCGCCATTGTCGCCGATGGGCCCTAACGGGCCCGCACCGCGGTCCGTCTTGGACACCCGTCCATATCACGTGGCTCACGTTGTCTGACGGAACATGTGACACCCGTAACGTCGGTGTGTCACGATTCGTTGGCCAAGTGTCGCGTCGTACAGCGGACCCGCACTGAGGGTTCGCGGCACGTCTGCGGCTCACAGGTGGGCGCTGAGGGAGCGGCTCACGCGAGACGGCCACTGGCCATGGGGAGAGAAACACGACATGACGAGGAAGCGTCTGGGTCGGCTGCAACGCGCCGCCACCATCATTCCGCTCGCTCTGCTGTCGGCAGCCTGGACCGCGTCGGTCGCCGGGATCGGTGGCGTCAGCGCCCCGGTCGCCGCCGCCGAGACGCCGGGCCAGGTCACCGACGGGACCAGCGTTCCCGAGGAGTCCATCGAGGACCCGGCGAGCCTGTCCGACCCGGCGACGGTCGAGGGCATCGACGACGGCAACGAGGCGGGCATCGTCTCGGCCGCGTCCACCAACGCGATCCCGGCGGCCGCCCTCGCGGCGTACCAGCGGGCCGAGACGGTGATCAACTCCGCCGACAAGACCTGCAACATCACCTGGCAGCTCATCGCCGCCATCGGCCGCGTCGAGTCCGACCACGGCCGCGTCGGGGGCAACGTCCTCAACGACGACGGTGTGGCCACCCCGGGTGTCTTCGGCCCCGCGCTCAACGGCCGCAAGAACACCAAGGCGATCTCCGACACCGACGCCGGCGTCTACGACAACGACCCGCAGTGGGACCGCGCCGTCGGCCCGATGCAGTTCATCCCGTCGACCTGGCAGGTCGTCGGTGTCGACGCCGACGACGACGGCCGCCGCGACCCGCAGGACATCGACGACGCCGCGCTCGCCGCCGCCGTCTACCTCTGCTCCGGTGACGGCGACCTGTCGACCGTCGTCGGCCAGCGCGCCGCGGTCTACCGCTACAACCACAGCCAGGCCTACGTCGACCTGGTCCTCAAGATCATGAACGCCTACCTCGAGGGCGACTTCACGTCGGTCCCGAACAACTCCACGGCCGCGGGCTACATCGTCCCCGAGCCGCCGAGCTTCGGCGTCAACGGTCCCAAGAACATCAAGCCGGGCAAGAACGGCTCCAAGGGCGGTGGCAACGGCTCCAGCAACGGTGGCACCGACACCCCCGGCACGCCGACGAACCCGACCAACCCCGGCAACCCGGGCAACCCCGGGAACCCGGGTAACCCCGGCAACCCGCCGACCAAGCCCACGCCTCCCAAGACCCCGCTCGACCCGGTGGTCGAGGGTGTCGACGAGGGCGTCGGCGCGGTCACCTCGGGTCTGATCAGCGGCGTCCTGGGCCTGCTCACCAAGCAGGAGGCGGCCGACGCGTGCCGCGCCCAGTACCCCAAGCTGACCCAGACCGTGCAGCTGCTCGGTTGCCTCGTGAGCTACGGACTCAAGACCCCGTAGCCCACCCCCGCACGACGTGCGAGAGCCCTGGACCCACCCCCCGGTCCGGGGCTCTCGTCTTTTTGCCCGTCGGGGCCCGGCTCAGCGCCGCAGGAGCCGCGCGGCCTCGGTCGCCCAGTAGGTCAGGATCATGTCCGCCCCGGCCCGCCGGATCGAGGTCAGCGTCTCGAGGATCGCCGGCTCCCGGTCGATCCAGCCGTTGGCCGCGGCGGCCTCGACCATGGAGTACTCCCCCGAGATGTTGTACGCCGCCACGGGCACCCCGAGCTCACCGGCCGCGTCGGCCACCTGGCGCAGCACGTCGAGGTAGGCCAGGGCCGGCTTGACCATGACGATGTCCGCGCCCTCCTCGAGGTCGAGCAGCATCTCCCGGACGCCCTCGCGGGCGTTGCGCCGACCGTCCTGCTGGTAGGTACGGCGGTCGCCCTGGAGCGCGCTGTCGACGGCCTCGCGGAAGGGCCCGTAGAAGGCGGAGGCGTACTTGGCCGAGTAGGCCAGGATCCCGGTGTCGGTGAACCCGGCCTCGTCGAGCGCGTCACGCACCACCGCGACCTGACCGTCCATCATCCCGCTGGGACCGACCAGCGCGGCGCCGGCCTGGGCCTGGACGACCGCCATCTCGGCGTACCGGGCGAGGGTGGCGTCGTTGTCGACCCGCCCCGCGGCGTCGAGGACCCCGCAGTGCCCGTGGTCGGTGAACTCGTCGAGGCACAGGTCGCTCATCACGACCAGCGCGTCGCCGACCTCGGCCGCGACGTCGGCCAGCGCGACGTTGAGGATGCCCTCGGGATCGGTCGCGCCGGAGCCGATCGCGTCCTTGGTCTCCGGTACGCCGAACAGCATGATCCCGCGCAGCCCCGCCTCCGCCGCCTCGGCCGCCGCCTTGCGCAGCGAGTCGCGCGAGTGCTGGACCACGCCCGGCATCGAGCTGATCGGGACCGGCTCGGTGGCGCCCTCGCGGACGAAGGCGGGGAGCACCAGCTGGCTCGGGAGCAGGGTGGTCTCGGCGACGAGGTCCCGCATCGCCGCCGTGGTCCGGAGCCGGCGGGGACGGACGACGGGACGCAGGAAGTCGCTCATGGGTCCGAGTCTAGGAGCGCCCGCCGCCGCCCCGAAAAAGCCGCCGGCCCGGCCCGCACGTGGCGGGACCGGGCCGGTCGGAGGTGCGCTCAGGCCTTGCGGCGCCGCGCGGACGGCTTGCGGTCGCTCGGCTTGGTGACCGGCTCGCCGGCCTCCAGCAGGGCGGCGCGGCGGTCCGCGCCGAAGCCGGCGAGGGCCTCGACGAGCAGCTCGACGTCCGGCTTCGGGGCCAGGACGTCGACCCGCAGGCCGTGCTCCTCGGCGGTCTTGGCCGTGGCGGGCCCGATCACCGCGATGATCGTCGACGGGTGCGGCTTGCCGGCGATGCCGACGAGGTTGCGCACGGTCGAGGACGACGTGAAGACGACGGCGTCGAACTTGCCGGTCTTGATCGCGTCGCGGGTCGGCGCCGGCGGCGGGGCCGCGCGGACGGTGCGGTAGGCGGTGACGTCGTCGCACTCCCAGCCGAGGTCGATCAGGCCGGCGACGAGGTTCTCGGTGGCGATGTCGGCGCGCGGGAGGAAGACCCGGTTGATCGGGTCGAGCACCTCGTCGTACTCCGGCCACACCTCGAGGAGACCAGCGGCGGACTGCTCGCCCGAGGGGACGAGATCGGCGCGCAGGCCCCAGTCGGCGATCGCCTGGGCGGTCTTGTCGCCGACCGCGGCGATCTTGAGGCCGGAGAAGGCACGGGCGTCGAGGCCGTACTCCTCGAACTTCTCGCGCACCGCCTTGACCGCGTTGACGGAGGTGAAGGCGATCCACTCGTAGCGGCCCTCGACCAGGCCGCGCACGGCCTTGTCCATCTGCTGCGGGTTGCGGGGCGGCTCGACGGAGATCGTGGGGACCTCCTCGGGGACGCCGCCGAACTCGCGGATCCGGTCGGAGAGCGAGGCGGACTGCTCCTTGGTGCGGGGCACCAGGACGCGCCAGCCGAAGATCGGCTTGGTCTCGAACCACGAGAGCTTCTCGCGCAGGTCGACCACGGCGCCGATGACGATGATCGCCGGCGGGGCGATCCGGGCGGCGCGGGCGTCGGCGGCGATGTGCTCCAGCGTGGAGGTGATCGTCTGCTGCTCGGTGGTGGTGCCGACCCGGGTCATCGCGACCGGGGTCTGCGGCGAGCGGCCGATGGCGATGAGCTGCTTGGCGATGTCGCCGATCTGGCCGACGGCCGAGAGCAGGACGAGGGTCGGGGTGTCGGCGTACCGGCTCCAGTCGACCTTGTCGCCGCAGGTGACCACGGCCATCTCGCGGTAGTCCTTGGTGGTCAGCGGGATTCCGGCGTACGCCGGGACCGCGGCCACCGAGGAGACGCCGGGGACGACCTCGAAGCCGAGGTTGGCCTTGGCGACCGCCTGGGCCTCCTCGGGCCCGGAGGCGTAGAGGAACGGGTCCCCGCCGAGCAGCCGGACCACACGCAGGCCGCGCTTGGCCTGCTTGACGACGACCTTGGCGCGGGCGGCGTGGGTCAGCGGCTGGCCGTCCTCGCCGAAGCCGCCGTCGACCAGCTCGGCCTCGACCGGCTCGGCGAGCGTCTCGCCCGGGGCGGGAACGCGTGCCTGGGCGGCCCGGTTGCGGATCACCCGGACGAGGTCGGCGTGGCCGGCCTCCTCGGTGATGACGACGTCGGCGTCCTCGATGAGCTTCACGGCCCGCACCGTCAGCAGGTCGGGGTCACCGGGACCGGTGCCGACGAAGGCGACCCCTCCGGGCTGGGCGGCCTGGGGAGCGGCGGGAGTCGGGGCAGCCTTCTTGGCTGCGGTGGCTCGCGTCATGCGTTGTGCACCTCTGCAGATCGTGCGGACGGGTGGGAAGTCGAGTCAGGGGTGGCCATCAGCTCGGCGGCGCCGTCGGCCAGCATCTCGGCGGCCAGGGCCTCGCCGAGCGCGGTCCCGGCGGCGGGCCAGCCGGCCGGGTCGTCGCCGAGCGGAGCGGAGGCGGAGCGGCGGACCGAGAGCCCGCCGTCGGGGGTCAGGACGACGGCCCGCAGCCACAGCTCGGGACCGTCCTCGCCCTCGGCGAGGTCGGCCAGCGCGCCGATGGGTGCCGCGCAGCCGCCTTCGAGCACGGCCATCACGGTGCGCTCGGCGTGGATCGCGGCCCGGGTCGCCGGGTCGTCGAGGGCGGCGACGGCGACGAGCGTCGCGGCGTCGCCGCTGCGGCACTCGACGGCGAGCGCGCCCTGCCCGGGGGCGGGGAGCACCTGGAGCGGGTCGAGCACCTCGGTGACGTCATCGAGCCGGTCGAGCCGGGCCAGGCCGGCCCGGGCGAGCACGACGGCGTCGAGGACGCCCTCGCGGACCCGGCCGATCCGGGTGTCGACGTTGCCGCGCAGGCCGTGCAGCTCGACACCGAGGCCGAGCGCCTCGATCTGGGCGACGCGGCGCGGGGAGCCGGTCCCGACCTTGCTGCCCGGGGGCAGCTCACCGAGGGTGAGCCCGTCGCGGGCGACCACGACGTCGCGCGGGTCCTCGCGCGGCGGGACCGCGGCGAGGGTGATCCCCTCGGTCGGGTAGGTCGGCAGGTCCTTGAGCGAGTGCACGGCGACGTCGACCTCGCCGGCGAGCAGCGCGTCGCGCAGCGCGCTGACGAAGACGCCCGTCGAGGGTGCGCCGACCAGCGAGGTGCCGGCCGCCTGGCTGCGGTCGCCGTCGGTGGTGATCTCGACCAGCACGGTCTCGACACCGAGCCGCTCGGTGAGAGCGGCGGCGATGTGACCGGACTGGGTGGTGGCGAGCGCGCTGCGGCGGGTGCCGATGCGAAGGGTCATGAGGTGCCCTCCTCGACGTTGACCGGACGGGTGACGGCGTCGACCGCCTCGGGGTCGAGCGCGAAGAGCTCGGCGAGGGCGGCGGCGTACGAGACGGCGCCCTGCTCGTTGGCGAGCTCCTTGACCCGGACGGTCGGCTCGTGGAGCAGCTTGTCCGCGACCCGGCGCACGGTGTGGCGGATCTCGGCGCGGGTGGCCTCGTCGAGCTCGGGCAGCCGGGCGTCGAGGCGGGTCATCTCGGCGTCGACGACCGAGGTGGCCATCGAGCGGAGCGCGACCACGGTCGGCGTGACGCTGGCCTGGCGGCGCGCCGCGAGGAAGGCGGTGACCTCCTCGCCGAGGATCCGGCGGACCTCCTGGACCTCACGGCCGGTCGGGCCGCCGTGGAGCACCTCGGCGAGCTCGGCCAGGCCGATCCGGCTCACGCCGGGCAGGTCGATGACGTCGAGCGCGATGTCGTGGGGCAGGGCGAGGTCGATGAGCGCCAGCGGCCGGGTGGCACCGGCGCGGGCCGCCTCGAGCTGGGCGCGGTCGATGACCGTGCCCGACGAGCCGGTGCAGCTGATGACGACGTCGGCGCGGCCGAGCTCCTCGCTCAGGTCGGCGAGCCGGACCGCCTGACCGGCGTACTGGACGGCGAGGCGGACCGCGCGGTCCACCGACCGGTTGACGATCGAGAGGTGCCCGGCGCCGAGGCGCTGGGCGGTCGCGGTGGCCAGGCCGGCCATCGCGCCGGCGCCGACCACGACGACGTACTTGCCCTCGAGGGGGCCGACGGTCTGGGCGGTCTCGTCGAGCGCGGCGCTGACCAGGGTCGGGGCGACCTGGTCGATCTCGGTCTCGGCGCGGGTCCGCTTGCCGACGCGCAGCGCCTGCTGGAAGAGCGAGTTGAGGGCGGGCCCGACGGTGCCGAGCTCCTGGCCGCGGCGCAGCGCGTCGCGGGTCTGGCCGAGGATCTGACCCTCGCCGACCGCCATCGAGTCGAGGCCCGCGGCGACCTGGAAGAGGTGCGAGATCGCGCCGTCGTCGTAGTGCACGTAGAGGTGCGGGAGCATCGCCTCGGTGGTGCCGCCGGCGCGCTCGACGAGCAGCCGCGAGAGCTGCTCGATGCTGCCGTGGAAGCGCTCGACCTCGGTGTAGATCTCGAGCCGGTTGCAGGTGGCGATGACGGTCGCCTCGGTGACGTGCTCGCACGCCGCCGCGTCGGCCATCAGCTTGTGGACGCCGTCGTCGTCGAGCGCGACCTGCTCGAGCAGCGCGACCGGCGCGGAGTTGTGGGAGATCCCCACGACCAGCACGCTCATGCGACACCTCCCTCGGCCGCGTCGGCGGCCTCGACCGGCTCGGCCGGACCGGCCGGCTCGGCGACGCCACCGTTGGCCTTGCGCTGCTCGTGGTAGGCGAGGATCTGGAGCTCGATCGACAGGTCCACCTTGCGGACGTCGACCCCCTCGGGCACCGCCACGACGGCCGGGGCGAAGTTCAGGATGCTGGTGATGCCGATCGCGACCATCCGGTCGGCGACGTCCTGGGCGGCGTGCGCCGGCGTAGCGATGACACCGATCGCGACGTCGTGCTCGCGGACGATCTCCTCGAGCTCGGCGAAGGGCCGGACGGCGATGTCGGCGACGGTGCGCCCGACCAGCGCCGGGTCGGCGTCGAGCAGCGCGACGACCCGGAAGCCGCGGCTGCGGAAGCCGGAGTAGTTGGCCAGGGCGTGCCCCAGGTTGCCGATGCCGACGATGACGACGGGCCAGTCCTGGGTCACCCCGATCTCACGGGCGATCTGGTAGCGGAGGTAGTCGACGTCGTACCCGACGCCTCGGGTGCCGTAGCTGCCGAGGTAGGACAGGTCCTTGCGCAGCTTGGCGGAATTGACGCCCGCAGCGGTCGCGAGATCCTCGCTCGAACAGGTGCGAATGCCGTTGTCGGCCAGCGCCGTCAGCGCCCGCAGGTAGACGGGCAGCCGGGCGACCGTGGCCTCCGGGATCACCCGGGCGGCATCCGTCGAACTCCGTGTGGTCACAGCTCCGCTTTCCAGCCGGACCCAACCGATCATCGGGGCCCGGCTCGATCACTGTAGGAGTTTGTGAACGTGAGAACAAAATGCGCGGGAGCGCAACTCGACAGACGTCAGGTCGGTCACATCGGGCGGGGGGCGGGAGCCTCCTCGCCGCGGTGCTCGACCGGCCAGACCACGAACCGGTAGGCCAGGAAGTTGAGCACCAGGCTGCAGACGATCGAGGCGAGCTTGGCCGCCCAGATCCGTACGTCGTCCGCGGCCATCCCCCCGAGCGTCACCTCCGGCCCGCGCTCCAGGACCCACAGCCAGCCGTGGATGAGCAGCGGCTGCGCGACCCACATGACGAGCCCGGTCGAGGCCACGAACAGGACCGCGTGGCGCAGCGTGAGCCGCTCGGCGCGGAACGTGAACAGCCCGTTGACCACGAAGCTGAAGACCATGCCGGCGCTGCTGGAGACGAAGTTGGCGAGCGTGATCCCGAGGCTGCCGTGCAGCAGCACGAACACCACGGTGTCGATCGCGGTGTTGCAGACCCCGACCGCCGCGAACCGTACGGCGGTCGCGCGGTGCCCGCGGTCGCTCAGCGTCCCGCTCCCCGCGAGCTCGTCGCGTCGCGCGCGACCATGGCCAGCGTGTAGAGCGGCCGGTCCTGGGTCTCGATGTAGACGCGTCCGAGATAGCTGCCGATCACGCCCATCATGATCAGCTGGATGCCGCTGAGCATGAACATGCCGACGCCGAGGAACGCCCAGCCGGGCACCGACTCGTCGGGCTTGAAGACGCGGACGAAGAGCACGTAGCAGCCGAGCAGCAGGCTGAACGCCGAGATCGCGAACCCGAAGCGCGAGATCATCTTGAGCGGCGTCGTGGAGAAGCCGAGGATGCCGCTGGCGGCGAAGTTGAGCATCTTGCGCAGCGGGTAGCCGGTCTCGCCGGCGTGCCGCTCGTCGCGGTCGAAGAGCAGCGCCTCCTGGCGGAAGCCGACGTGGGCGACGATGCCGCGCAGGAAGCGGTCGTGCTCGCGGTAGCGCGCCACCTCGGCGACCACCTGGGCGTCCATCAGCCGGAAGTCGCCGACGTTGCGCGGGATCTCGATCGACGCCAGCCGGTCGAGCACCCAGTAGAAGCCCCACGCGGTGGCCCGCTTGAACGGCGTGTCCTTGCGGGTGCGCCGCTGGGCGTAGACGACGTCGACGCCGGTCTCCCAGCGCTCGATCATCTCGATGCTCACCCGCGGCGGGTCCTGGAGGTCGGTGTCCATCACGATCACCGCGTCGGCGTCACCGGCCTCGGCGACCAGGTCGAGCCCGGCAGTCACCGCGAGCTGGTGGCCGAAGTTGCGGGAGAACTGGACGACGCTCACCCGCGGGTCCTGCGCGCGGAGCTCGACGAGCCGCTCGAGGGAGGCGTCGCGGGAGCCGTCGTCGACGTACACGAACTCGAACTCGAGGTCCGGCCGCTTCTCGGTCGCCTCGACCAGCGCCGCGTGGAAGACGCCGATGTTCTCCTCCTCGTTGTAGACGGGGAGGACGTAGGCGATCCGGCGGGGGCCGGAGGGGGTGTCGCTCTCGTGCATGGGTTCGAACCTAGCCCTAGATGATCGCCGCGCCGACGAGCACCACCACGACGAGCGCCGTGGCGGCGCTGAGCAGCACCTGGAACCGGCCGAGCCAGCGCTCGATCGCCATGTCGTTGGGTCCGACGACGGGGTCGGCCACGGGCGGCGTACCGGCGAGGCGGCGCTCGCGGAGGAACAGGAAGCCGGCGATCGCGAACATCGGTCCGGCCGTGGTCCAGTAGCGACCGCCGGCGACGTGCACGAACGGCTGGATGAGGAGTCCGCCCAGCGCCACCTTGGTCAGGACGTCGAGCAACCGGGCGTCGACGCTGCGCCGGGCCTGGAAGAGGAGCGAGAAGGCGCCGAGCAGGATCATCGGGGCGTAGAGCGCCCAGGTGAGGATGTCGGCGGTCAGCTCGCCCGCGCGGCCGAACGCGCCGCGGCCCTCGGGCGGCGCGAGGTAGCCGGTGAAGTTGGTCGGCAGCAGAGCGTAGGCGCCGAGGTTGTGCACCACCTGGTCGAGGTAGTGCGACGGCTCGACGTCGCGGGTGGCGTAGTCCGACATCACCTTGAGCGTGTCGACCTCGCTGGTGTCGGTGGCCCGGCCGAGCTCGCGGGCGTAGCGCAGCGGGCGGAACCAGAGGGTGCTGTCGGGGTCGCAGGGGCCGAAGCAGACCTCCTTGCGGTCACCGAACGTGTTGGCCATGACGGTCGGGACGGTGGTCGTGGTGACCACCCGCCCGTCGAGCGTCTCGGACGCGTAGATCGACCACGGCGCCAGCAGGACGACGAAGACGAAGCCCGCGAGCCCGGCGGCCCCGAGGGCGCGGAGCCGGACCCGGCCGCGCAGCAGGAGCACGGCCGCCACGAGCGTGAGGACGCCGAGGGCCGCGAGGAGGACCGACGTGCTGGAGCGCAGGTAGAGCACCGCGATGGCGAGCAGCCCGAGCGTCACGCCCTCGCGCAGCGTCGGCGCCTCGCCCTGCCGCAGGCCGCGGTACATCGTGAAGAGGTGGGCGACGAGCAGCATGAGGAGCAGGCCGGCGCACAGGTCGCCCCACGAGCCGTAGGTGAAGACCACCCAGCTCGGGATCAGACCCGGGAAGACGGCGATCACGCAGGCCCAACCGGGACCGATCCGGCGGGCCACGACGCGCAGCACGACCAGGAAGAGCACCAGCGTGATGACGCCGAGATAGCCGCGCACCAGCCACATCGGGGCCTCGGGGAAGAGCAGGTAGATCGGCGCCACGAGGATCGACATGCCGGGCATGAACCAGCCGGACGCGACCACGTTGCGCTCGAGCTCGGCCGAGTCCGGCGAGCTGAACGCGAAGACGTCGCGCACGAGGTTCGACAGGGCCCGGCCGCCGTTGAGGTACGCCGACTCGTCGCCCACCGGCGGGGCGTGCATGACGAGCGGGTAGACGAGCAGCTTGAGGACGACGTGGACGACCACCAGCCAGCCGAGGAGCACCTCGGGGCGGGGCAGCCAGGTGGGCCGGGCGGCGAGCAGGCGGGTCACTGGGCTGCCTTCCCCTTCTCGGGCCAGCGCTTGGTCGACTTGGGGTCACTGCAGACCGGGTCGTCCTTGGCGGCCGCGACGACCGGAAGGTCGAGCGTGAACTCACCGCGCACCAGCGTGTCGACGCTGGTGTCGGGCAGCTCGGCGACCCGGGCGCGCACGGTCTGGCTGCCCTTGGTCAGCACCACGGCGACCCCGTCGCCGTCGTCCTCGCGGGGGCCCTCGACGAACCCGACCGCGGTGAAGGCGGCCACGATCCGGCGCAGCGCCTCGTCCCGATCGACCAGGTCGTACTGCCCGAACAGCTCACGTCGCTCACCCGTGGGCGTCGCGTGGTCGCCGTCGCGCCGGATCTGGTGAGGCAGGTCGAGCCGGGCCCCGTCCGGCAGCGGGAAGCAGCCGGTCTCGAGCGCGTCGGCAGGGAGCAGCGGCCGGTAGTTGTTCGTCGGCACCGCGCGGCCGAACTGGTGGCTGAGCAGGAGCAGCACGAGGACGACGACGGCTACAGCGCCGCTCGCGACCCAGCGGGCACGAGAAGACAGCAGAGGAGACACACCCATGGTGCGCCCGAGGATACGTTCACCCCTGCAGCGCGCGGCGGAGCCGGTCCGGGCTCACCCTCCAGAAGTCGTGCTGGCGTCCGTCGACGAAGGTCACCGGGATCTCGTGGGCGAACCGCTCGGCGAGCTCGGGATCGTCGTCGATCGAGACCTCGGTGTAGCTCTCCCCCAGCTCGGCGCACACCGCCTCGATCACCGCGCGGGCGTCGTCGCAGAGGTGGCAGCCCGGCCGGCCGTAGAGCGTGACGCGGGGCGTGGCGGCGTTCACTCGAGGATCCCGAGCGCCTTGCGCCGCTCCTGGCCGCGCAGCTGACCCTTGCGGATCTTGCCGGTGACCGTGCGCGGGAGCGTCTCGACGACCTCGACCCGCCCCGGCCGCTTGTACGGCGCCAGCTGTTCCTCGGCCGCCGCTCGGACCGCCGCGACCACCGACCCGGCGTCGGCCGCCGGGTCCTCGGCGACGACATAGGCGACCACCGCCTCGCCGGTCTGGTCGTCGGGCGTGCCGAGCACCGCGGCCTGGCGCACCTCGGCGACCTCGCCGAGCACCGCCTCGACCTCGCTCGGGTAGACGTTGAAGCCGGAGACGATGATGAGCTCCTTGACCCGGTCGACCAGGAAGAGGTCGCCGTCGGCGTCGAGGAAGCCCACGTCGCCCGTCGACCACCACCCGTCGGCGCCCGGACCGTCGGCCCCCTCGGGCCAGTAGCCGCTGAACAGGTTGCGCCCGCGGATCTGGATCTCGCCCGGGTCGTCGGCGGCCGAGCCCTCGACGGGGATGCCCTCGTCGTCGACCAGGCGCAGCTCGATGCCGTCGAGCGCCGCGCCCACCGAGCCGGGCTTCACGGCGGCCGAGCGGAGCGTGCTGGTGACCACCGGCGAGGCCTCGGTCAGGCCGTAGCCCTGGTGCACGGGCACCCGGACGGCGGCGCTGAACTCCTCGACGGTCTCGGCGGGGAGCGGCGCGGAGCCGGACAGGATCATCCGCACCGGGCCGAGCCGCTCGGCGAGCGCGTCGACGTCGCGCCAGGCGGCGAAGACCGGCGGCGCCACGGGGACGACGCTGCACGCCTCGTCCTCGATCAGGTCGAGGGTGCCCTCGGGGTCGAAGCGGTCGGTCAGCACGAGCTTGGCCCGGTGCCGGATCACGCCGCCGAGCACGGCGCCGAGGCCGTAGACGTGGAACAGCGGCAGCACGCCGAGCACCACGTCATCGGAGTGGATCATCGGCGGCTCGACCGTGGCGACCTGCTCGACGTTGGCCAGCAGGGCGCGGTGGGTCAGCATCGCCGCGCGCGGCAGGCCGGAGGTGCCGCTGGTGTAGAGCAGGACCGCGAGCTTCTCGGGATCGGGCAGCGGCGGCACCGGGCGGGCCTCCTCGGCCCGCAGGTCGTCGTACCCGAGCTCGTCGGGGGCGGGCGGCGCGCCCACCACGACCAGCCGGGGCAGCGGGCGGGACTCGTCGCGTGCCGCGGCCGTGACCTCGCTGCGGCCCGTGGCCGTGCGCACCGGCTCGGCCGTCTGGTCGTCGACGACGACCAGGCGCGCGCCGCAGTCGACGAGCATCCCGGCCAGCTCGACGACCGTGGAGCCCGGGTTGACCGGGACGGCGACCGCCTGCGCCCGCAGCACCCCGAGGTAGGTCGTCACGAACTCCAGCCGGTTGCCCAGCACGATCATCACCCGGTGCCCGGCGACCACGCCGGCCGTCCCGAGCCCGGTCGCGACCCGGCTGACCTCGTCGTCCAGCTCGGCCCAGGTCAGCCCCCGGCCGCCGGCCTCGACCACGGCGAGCCGGTCGGGATGATCGGCTGCGGCCGCCGCGACGAGGGCGGCCACGTCGGGCGGGGCGAGGACGTCCGGCTGCGACATAGGGGGATCCTACGCGCGGCCCGCAGGGCCCTCCGGCGCACTAGGCTGCGCCCATGGTCCCGCCTGCCGACCGGCCCCGCCGGCTCAACCTCCAGCAGCGCTCGGCGCTGGCCGGAGAGGCCGCGGCCGCCGCCGCCGAGGTCGAGAACGCGCTGCGCCACCCGGCCGACGCCCGTGCCGCGGCGTTCTTCGACGTCGACAACACGGTGATGCAGGGCGCGAGCATCTTCCACCTCGCCCGCGGGCTCTACCGGCGCAAGTTCTTCACCACCCGCGACATCCTCGGAGCGGCCTACAAGCAGGCGTACTTCCGCTTCGTCGGCGTCGAGGACCCCGAGCACGTCGCCGAGGCGCGCAACTCCGCCCTCGCCTTCATCGCCGGCCACACGGTCCAGGAGATCGAGGAGGTCGGCGAGGAGATCTTCGACGAGGCGATGGCCCACCGGATCTGGCCCGGCACCCGCGCGCTCGCCCAGATGCACCTCGACGAGGGCCAGCGGGTCTGGCTGGTGACCGCCGCGCCGATCGAGATCGCCAACCTGATCGCGCGCCGGCTCGGCCTGACCGGCGCCCTGGGCACCGTCGCCGAGCACGTCGACGGGGTCTACACCGGCCAGCTCGTCGGCGACATGCTCCACGGGCCCGCCAAGGCGGTCGCGGTCCAGGCGATCGCCGACCGCGAGGGGCTCGACCTGGCCCGGTGCTCGGCCTACAGCGACTCCTACAACGACCTGCCGATGCTGAGCCTGGTCGGCGACCCCTGCGCGATCAACCCCGACGCCAAGCTCCGCGCCCACGCCCGGGCCCAGGGCTGGCGGATCCGCGACTACCGGACCGGCCGCAAGGCCGCCCGGGCCGGCCTCATCGCCGGCTCGGCCGCCGCCGGGGCCGCGGTGACCGGGGCACTGGTCCGCCGCCAGGTCCGCCGGCACCGCTGAGGGACCGTCGGGCGCCCGCGAAACGGTTTCGTCCATTCGGGTACCACAGCGCAAGGCTCTGCCTTAGGATCCCGTTCGGGGGACAAAGGGAGGGGACCGGGCATGACCTGGCAGCACAACGACGTCGCGCGAGGGCTGGAGGCCCTGCGTGCGGCTGTGCTCGCTGCCCTCACCCCTGAGCCCGCCCTCGCGCTCGCCGGTACCGGCGGCCCCGCGCGGGCGTCGTACCGGTCGGTGGACCGGGGCGACCACTGGCTGCTCAGCGAGGCGCACGCCGAGAGCGACACCGACGAGCGGCCGACCGAGGGCGGCTACGGCGACGCCACGCTCGCCGCGTCCTCCGAGGACTCCCCCGAGGCCCGTGAGCGGCTGATCGCGCTGGTCGAGCTGGCCCGCGGCGGCGACGCCGAGGCGTTCGGGATGCTCTACGACCACTACCAGCCGTCGGTCTACCGGTTCCTCTACTACCGGACCCGCTCCGTGGTGGTCGCCGAGGACCTGTGCTCCGAGACCTTCTTCCGGGCGCTGCGCAACATGTCGTCCTTCCGCTGGCAGGGCAAGGACTTCGGCGCCTGGCTGATGACCATCGCCCGCAACCTCGCGACGGACCACTTCAAGGCGGGCCGGACCCGCCTGGAGATGACCACCGAGGACATGGGTCAGCACGACGACGCGACCGAGGGCCCCGAGAACGCCGTCCTCGCGACGCTCACCAACGAGATCCTGCTCGAGTCGCTCACCAAGCTCCCCAACGAGCAGCGCGACTGCCTCATCATGCGCTTCCTCCAGGGCATGAGCATCGCCGAGACCGCAGCCGCCCTCGGCCGCAGCGACGGCGCGATCAAGCAGCTCCAGCTCCGCGGCGTGCGCAACCTCGCCAAGCTGATGCCGGAGGGTCTGCGATGACCGCCCGTCACGTAGTCCGGACGGACTATTGCGCCATGTCCGTTCGGACCGTAACCAGCGGGACCCTCGATTCGTTGGATGTTCGTAACGACCCGACTCGAGGACGGACATGGTGATGCGGGGCAATGCCGGGGCACGGGGCGCGGAGGAGTTCGACGCGCTCATCTCGGGGAGGGCTGGCGACCACGAGGCGTACGCCGACCTGCTCGAGCTCGTCGCGTCGCTGCGCGAGGTGCCTCCCGTCGAGGCCCGCCCCGACTTCGTCTCCTCGCTGCGCACCCAGCTCGTCGCGGCCGCCGAGCGTGAGCCGGCCCGCGCCGACGAGGCGCTCGCCGTCCGGCTGACCCCGCGCCAGCGCCGCGGCGCCCGCGAGCGCCGCGTGGCCGCCCTGGTCGGCGGCTTCGCCGTCGTCGCCGCGACCGGCTCGATGGCGATGGCCTCCCAGGACGCCCTGCCCGGCGACGTGCTCTACCCGGTCAAGCGCGCGATCGAGAACGCCCAGACCAACCTCCAGGGCAACGGCGCCTCCAAGGCCGAGACCCTCATCGCGCACGCCGAGTCGCGCCTGACCGAGGTCCAGAAGCTCACCGCGCGCGGGGCCGACGAGGACGCCGTCTCCAGCACGCTCCAGGACTTCACCGACCAGGCCAAGCAGGCCTCCGAGCTCGCGCTCGACGACTACGCCACGACCGGCAAGCCCGACCGGATCGCCGACCTGCGCAAGTTCGCCCGCAGCAGCATGGACATCCTCGCGACGCTCGGTCCCGACGTACCGACCTCGAGCCGGTCGATCCTGATCACCGCCACCCAGACGATCCGCCAGATCGACGCCGCCGCCTGGGAGGCCTGCCCGACCTGCGCCGACGGCGCGGTCACCGAGGTCCCCGACTTCGCGACGCTCCCCCTGAGCAACCTGCTCAGCGGCGACACCGCCGGCACCGCCTCGGTCACGCCGGTCGGCCCGACCGGCAAGCCGACGAAGCCGGCCCCGAAGCCCGGCTCCACCCCGACGACCAGTAAGAGTCCCCGGGAGTGGTGGGGTTTGAGGGAGCAGCGGCGGGGCGTCAGCACGTAGACGGCCATCGGCGGGATCTTCGGTGTGTACGGCCAAGCACCCACTGAAGAAAGAGGTCCACCGATGGCCTTGCCCCAGTCTGCCCTGTCCGAGATCCTCGAGGCGTTCCGTGCCGGTGATGGCGTCGATCTCATCCGTGATTCGGTCCGGCTCGCGCTCCAAGAGCTGATCGAGCTCGAAGCCACCCAGCAGATCGGCGCGGCGCCCTATGAGCGCACCGAGGACCGCACAGCCGAGCGGAACGGCCACCGTCCGCGGATGCTGACCACCAAGGCCGGCGATGTCGAGTTGCGCATCCCCAAGCTGCGCAAGGGCTCGTTCTTCCCGATCATCCTCGAGCCGCGGCGCCGTATCGACCAGGCGCTGTACGCGGTAGTCATGGAAGCCTACGTCCACGGCATCTCCACCCGCTCGGTCGACGACCTGGTCGAGGCGATGGGCGGCAGCGGTGTCTCCAAGTCCGAGGTCTCCCGGATCTGCGCCAACCTCGATGAGCAGGTCGGCGCGTTCCGCACCCGCAGTCTGGATCATGTCGAGTTCCCCTACATCTACCTCGACGCGACCTACCTCCACGTCCGTAACGCCCCGGGCAAGGGCGGTCAGGTGGTGTCGATGGCGGTGGTCGTCGCGACCGGCGTGAGCGCGACCGGGGAGCGGGAGATCCTCGGCCTAGATGTCGGCGACAGCGAGGACGAGGTCTTCTGGCGCGCCTTCTTGCTCAGCCTCAAGCAGCGCGGCCTGGCCGGCGTGCAGCTGGTCATCTCAGACCAGCACTCCGGACTGGTCAAGGCGCTGGGCCGGGCGTTCCAGGGTGTCGCGCACCAGCGGTGCCGGGTCCACTTCGCGCGCAACCTGCTCGCTCACGTGCCCAAGGGGCAGGCCGAGCTCGTGGCGACCGCGTTCCGGATGATCTTCGCCCAGCCCACGCCCGAGGACGTCCACGCGGCGTGGGACAAGACCCGCGAGGAGCTCGCCGCCCGGTTCCCCAAGCTCGGTCCGTTGATGGACGCCGCCAAGGCCGAGGTCCTGGCCTTCACCGCGTTCCCGCGCGAGCACTGGCGCAAGGTCTGGTCGACCAACCCGTTGGAGCGCGTGAATAAGGAAATCAAGCGCCGGGCCCGGGTCGTAGGCATCTTCCCCAACGCCGCCGCCGTCATCCGACTCGTCGGAGCCGTGCTGATCGACATGCACGACGAATGGATCGCCGGCGAGCGCCGCTACCTCTCAGAAGGCTCCATGGCCAAGCTCTACGAGACCAGCAATACTCACCCCGTCGCCGCCATCGACAACGGCGACGCGTAGGCACCGAGGGTCACCTCAAAGCCCACCACCCCGCGGGGCTCTGTCGACGACCACGCCGCCGACCGGCGGCACCACGACGCCGCCGACCGCGCCGGTCGACGTACCGTCGGACAAGCCGACGAGCGAGGGCCTCCTGCCCGACCTGCTCGGGCCGATCATCAACGGCGGCAAGAAGCCCCCGGCCAACGGTGGCGGCAGCACGCCGACCGCCCCATCGAGCACGCTCCCGCTGCTCGACGGCGTGACCAGCCTGCTCGGCGGGCTGCTCGGCACCACCAAGTAGCCCTCCGACCCACCCGCGTCCCGACCAGGGGCGTGCGAGGGTGGGCTCGATGAGCGACTCCTTGCGCCGGATGCTGGCCGGTGAGTGGTACCTGGACGACGACCACCTGCGCGCCCGGCGGCACCGCTGCCGGCTCGCCCTCGAAGCGATCGACGCCCTCGGCGCCGCGGAGGACGAGCACCGCAGCCGCCTGCTGGCGGACCTCCTGGGCCAGGTCGGACGCGACGTGCGGATCGAGCCGACCTTCCGGTGCAGCTATGGCGCGCACATCCGGCTCGGCGACCGGGTGTTCGTCAACCACGATGCGATCTTCATGGACGACGCACCGATCACCGTCGGCGACGACGTCCGGCTCGGCCCCCGGGTCCAGCTGCTGACGGCCCAGCACCCCGTCGACGACCCCGGACGACGCCGCACCGGCTGGGAGCGCGCGCTCCCCATCACCCTCGGCTCCAACGCCTGGCTCGGCGGGGGCGTGATCGTGCTGCCCGGCGTCACCGTCGGGGCCGACGCCGTGGTCGGCGCGGGCAGCGTCGTGACGCGCGACGTGGCACCGGGCGCGGTCGTCGTCGGCAACCCCGCCCGTCAGCGTCAGCGGAAGACGGACTCCCGCTCGCGCAGCAGGTTGTAGAGCGTGTGCTGGATGGTCTCGCGGACCTGGTCGGTCACGTTGAAGACCAGCATCGGGTCCTCGGCCGCGCCGGCGTCGTACTCGTCGGTGCGGATCGGCTCGCCGAACTCGAGCAGCCACTTCGACGGCAGCGGCACCAGGCCGAGCGGGCCGAGCAGCGGGAAGAACGGCGTGATCGGGATGTACGGGACGCCGAGCAGGCGGGCCAGCGAGGGGATGTTGCCGACGAGGGGGTAGATCTCCTCGGCGCCCACGACGGACAGCGGGACGATCGGTACGCCGGTGCGCAGCGCCGCCGAGACGAAGCCGCCGCGGCCGAAGCGCTGGAGCTTGTAGCGGTCCGAGAACGGCTTGCCGATGCCCTTGAAGCCCTCGGGCCACACGCCGACGAGCTTGCCGTCGCTGAGCATCCGCTCGGCGTCCTCGTTGCAGGCCAGGGTGGCGCCGCCCTTGCGGGCCAGGCTGCCGACGACCGGGAGCCGGAAGACCAGGTCCGCGCCGAGCGGGCGCAGGTGGCGGCCGGTCTGGTCGTGGATCGAGACCATGGTCATCAGGCCGTCGACCGGGATCGTGCCGGAGTGGTTCGAGACGACCAGGGCGCCGCCCTCGGCCGGGATGTTCTCGACGCCGCGGACCTCGATCCGGAACCACTTCTGGGCGACCGGGCGCAGCGCGGCCATGAAGAAGCGCTCGGTGACCTCGGCGTCGAAGCCGTACTCGTCGACGACGTACTCACCGGTCAGGCGGCGGCGCAGAAACGCCAGGAAGCGGGCCAGCTGGGGCTCCCACTGGTCGCCGAAGAGCTCCTTGCTGGCGTGCTGGAAGGCGGCGAGCCAGTCGCCGACCGGGATCCCGGCGAGCGGGCTGAGGCCGCGCTCCTCGGTGCGTGCCGCGGCGGCCGCTCCCGCCGCCGGCTCCGGTACGGCGGGCGCGTCGCTCACCGGCGCGGTCTCGATGACCGGCGTCTCGGCCGCGAGGTCGGGCTGGGGCGGGGACGGCGGCGTCCCCGCGGCGGGCTTCTTGGCCGCCGGCGCCTTGCGGGCGGGCGCGCCGGTCTTGGGCGCGAGCCCGCGCGCGGCGGCGGAGGGACGCTTGCCGGTGCCGCGGCCGGGCTGCCCGCGGGTACCGATCGGGATGATCTCGGCGTCACCCATGGGGGCCTCCGGCGACCGTGAGCTGGACGGGACGGTCGTCCTCGACCGGGGGCAGACGCTCGGCCAGCGCGCCCAGCACCCGTTCGGCACGACGGCCGCCGGGCGGCAGCGCGGCCGCGAACTCGTTGAAGGCGGCGGCGGTGTCGTAGCGCGGCTCGAAGCCGAGCTCGGTGCGCATCCGGGTGGTGTCGACGCCGCGACCGTAGGTCAGGAAGGCGACCAGCTCGGGCGAGAGATCGGCGACGCGCGCCGACTTGAGCGCCGAGCCGAGGCCGCCGAAGGCGAAGCCGGGGACCGGGGCGCTGGTCCGCCCGGCGCGGCGCAGCGCCTGGGAGAGCATCAGCAGGCCGTCGCCGGCGATGTTGAAGGTGCCGCCGGGGTCCTCGTGGACGGCGTGGCGCAGCACCCGGTTGAGGTCGCTCTCGTGGAGGAACTGCAACCGTGGGTCGAAGCCGAGCACCGTCGGGATCACCGGCAGCCGGAAGTACGACGTCAGCGGGCTGACCACCCGCGGGCCGATGACGTTGGCGCAGCGCAGCAGGGTCACCGACACGTCGGGACGACGGCGCGCGAAGCCGCGGACGTACTGCTCGACCTCGGCGACGTCCTTGGCGTATCCCGTACGGGCCGGGCGCCGCGGCTCCATGTCCTCGGTGAACATGGCGGGGTCGCGGCTGCTGGCGCCGTAGGCGATCGTCGAGGACTTCACCACGAGCGAGCGCAGACCCTCGGCCTTCTGGCACGCCGCGAGGAGCTGCATCGTCCCGATGACGTTGAGCTCTTTCATGGTGCCGCGGGCACCAGCGGATCCCGGGGTCGCGATCACGCTCATGTGGACGACGGTGTCGACGTCCTCCTTGGCGATGACCTTGGCGATGACCGGGTTGCGGATGTCCGCGCGCACGAAGGTGACGTCGCCGAGATCACCCCGTGGCGGGATGACGTCGACGCCGATCACCCGGTCGATGCCGGGGTCGGTCGCGAGCGTGCGAGCCAGCGTGCGGCCGAGGTCGCGGGAGACCCCGGTGACCAGGACCGTGCGTCCGGTGCCCATTCCACCGACTCCTCGGATCAGGCCGGTGCGCAGCTGCGCACCGGCACGGCGAGAACGCCCCGAGCGCCCGGCTTACTTGCCGAGCTTGCGACGCTGAACGCGCGTCTTCTTCAGCAGCTTGCGGTGCTTCTTCTTCGCCATGCGCTTGCGGCGCTTCTTGATGACAGAACCCACGTGGAACCTCTCCAGATCGCCGAACGAGGCCGCTCGGCGGACGTACGTCGCACCGGGTAGACCCCGGAGCACCGGGTCAGCCTATCCGGCAGCGCGTGACCGCGGTGAATCAGCGCAGGAGATGGGACGAAGATCGCACCGCCGCCCGGGGCGGTCGGCGTACTCGCGGCGGCGCTCAGCCGGCGGAGTAGAAGGACTTGCGGAGGTACTCGTCCACGTCGTGCTCGGTGACGCGGAACGACCGGCCGACGCGGACCGCCGGGAGGTCGCCGTTGTGGACCAGGCGGTAGACGGTCATCTTCGACACCCTCATGACCGAGGCGACCTCGGCGATGGTGAGGAACTTCGGGTCCGGGAGGGACTCGGTGCGCTCGCGCGACGGAGGAGCCATGACCAACCAGCTTTCTGCGCGTCCGTCACCGCCTTCCCCAGCTGTGAACCCTGCGGACGCCTCGTGAGTGAGAGTAGAGCCAGATGTGACTGATGGGGAAGAGATTCATCAGTGAAACTTTTGGGGATCCGGCGTGTCGCCTTGACCGAACCCCGATCTCATCAGCCGTCCCTCCACCGTGCCACCGCCGTGGATCGCACGCAAACGCCTCGCTCCGACCGTCGCCCGAGGCTCTTGTCGTACATGCATGTTCGACTTATGATCCTGAACATCACTGTTCGACTTAGGAGTTCCGATGACCCACGCGCCCGCCCCGGCCGCCTCCGGCCACGACCCCCACCCGGGCACCGAGCCCGATCCGCGCCGGTGGGGCACCCTCGCCCTGCTCGGCACCGCCCAGCTGATGCTGATCGTCGACGTCACCGTCGTCGCGGTCGCGCTCCCCCACGTCGGGGCCGACCTGGACCTCTCCCGCGCCGCGACCACCTGGGTGGTCAGCGCCTACACGCTCGCCTTCGGCGGCCTCATGCTGCTCGGCGGCCGGGTCACCGACCTGCTCGGCTCCCGCCCGGTCGTGCTGACCGGGCTCGCCCTCTTCACCGCCGCCTCGCTGACCGCGGGGCTGGCCGGCTCCCCCGAGCTGCTCGTCGGCAGCCGGGTCGCCCAGGGTGTCGGCGCCGCACTGCTCTCCCCGGCCGCCCTGTCCGCCCTGCTCCACCTCTTCCACGGCGAGGAGCGGCACCGGGCGCTCGGCGTCTGGTCCGCGCTGGGCGGCGGCGGAGCCGCGCTCGGCGTCCTGCTCGGCGGGATCCTCACCGCGGGCCCCGGCTGGCCGTGGGTGTTCTTCGTCAACGTCCCCATCGGGCTGGTCGTCGCGGTCGGGCTCGCCCGCCGCCTCCCCTCCGGTACGACGACCGCGCCGGCCGTGCCGACCCCGCCCACCGCCCCCGCCCGCCTCGACCTCCTCGGCGCCGCCCTGGTCACCGCCGCCACCGGCACCGCGATCTACGCCCTCATCGGCGCCGGCGACCACGGCTGGGTCGGCGGCCGCACCCTCGGCCTGCTCGCCGCAGCGGTCGCCCTCTACGTGCTCTTCGGCCTGCGCCAGCGCACCGCCCGCTCCCCCCTGATGGACCTGCGCCTGCTCACCCGCCGCCCGGTCGCCTCCGGCACCTTCCTCATCGTCTCGGCGACCGCGCTCATGGTGGCCGGCTTCTTCCTCGGCACCTTCTACCTCCAGCACCACGCCGGTCGTGGTGCGCTCGCGACCGGCCTGTTCTTCCTCCCGGTCGCGCTCGCCACCATCGTCGGCGCCACCGCCGGGGGCCACCTGATCCAGCGCCTCGGCGCCCGGGCCCTGGCCACGGTGGGCTTCGTGGTCGCGGGGGCCGGGTTCGTCGTACCGGCGCTGGTCGAGGGCACCACCGCCGTCGTCGCCGGCACCACCGGCGCGGCCCTCGGGCTCGGTGTCCTCTTCGTCGCGGCGTCCGCGACCGCGCTCGGCCACGTCGCGCCCCACGAGTCGGGGATCGTGTCCGGGATCGTCAGCACCTTCCACGAGTTCGGCGCCTCGCTCGGCGCCGCCGTGATCTCCAGCGTCGCCGCGGCCAGCATCGCCGGGAGCACCGCCGACGGGTTCGTGCACGGCTTCGCCGTCGCGGCCGGCGTCGCCGGTGCCGCCGCGCTCGTCTCGCTCATGTCGGTCCCGGGACGTGCCCGGTGAGCACGCGCCAGGTACGCCGGTTCGCCCGGCACTACGGCGAGATGGTGGCCGCCATGCTCCTCGGCATGCTCGTCCTCTGGCCGGTCTGGATGCTCGCCACCGGCGCGGCCGCGGACGGCTCCTGGATGCGCTCGGCCACGGTCGAGACGCTCGTGATGGCCACCACGATGGCGGTCCCGATGGCCGCCTGGATGAGGTTCCGCGGTCACCGCTGGGCGCCCGTCGTCGAGATGTGCGCGGTGATGTACGCCGGCTTCGCGGTCGCCGTCCCCCTCCACTGGGCCGGTGTCCTCGGGGACGGCGGCCTGATGGCGGTCGGCCACGTGGCGATGTTCGTCCTCATGCTGGCCGCGATGGCCTGGCGCTGGGAGGAGTACGCCGGGTGCCACCACCGGGGCCCTACGATCACTGCATCGTGACCACCCGACCGCTCCGTGCCGACGCGCGCCGCAACGTGGAGGCGATCCTCGACGCCGCCACCGCGTGCCTCGCGCGCGACCCCGACGCCAGCATCAACGACATCGCCAAGGCCGCCGGCGTGGGCCGGGTGACGCTCTACGGCCACTTCGAGTCGCGCGCGGTCCTCGTCGCGGCGGTCGTCGCGCGGGCGATGGCCGAGGCGGAGGCCTCGCTGCGCGGCCTCGACCTGAGCGGCGACCCCGCCGCGGCGATGGTCCGCCTGATCGACGCGACCTGGCAGACCACCCTCCGGTACGGCGCCCTGGTGGTCGCCGCCGAGAAGAGCATGCCCGTCGCCGAGATGGCCGCCGCCCACGGCGAGCCGCGCGAACGGGCCCGCCGCCTCATCGAGCACGGCCGCGCGGCCGGCCGGTTCCGTACCGACCTGCCCGTCTCGTGGCTCGTCACCACGATGCACAGCGTCACCCACGCCGCCGCCACCTCCGTGTACGACGGCGAGCTGGCCGCCGACGAGGCCGCCCGGGCGATCGCGGCGACCATGCTCGGCCTGCTCACCCCGCCCGGCGAGGTGGTCCCCGACGTCGACGTCCTGCGCCGCGTGGGATGATCGGGACGTGTCGACCCCGCTGATCTCCTCGCAGCTGCGGTGGTGGCGCGCCTGACGGCGGCCGCCCCCTCGACACACCTCTCTCACCGGCCGCCCACGGGCGGCCGTCGTGCTTCACGGCCCGTGGTGGCCGCCCGTGGGCCCTCTCTCCAGGAGCACCCATGACCCGACGACTCTCCCTCCTCACCCCCAGCGGACGCCTCACGCTCGGCAACCTGCTCGGCGCCCTGCGTCCCATGCGCGCGGGCCAAGACTCTGCGGAGTGCTTCTACGGCATCTCCGACCTGCACGCCCTCACCACCCCGCGCGACGCCGCGACGCTGCGCACCGCGATCACCGAGCAGAGCACGCTGCTCCTCGCCGTGGGCCTCGACCGCAGCACGCTCTTCCGGCAGAGCCGGGTGCCGGCGCACACCGAGCTGTCCTTCCTGCTGGAGTGCGTCGCCACCACCGGCGAGCTCAGCCGAATGATTCAGTTCAAGGAGAAGTCCCGCCGCCACGAGACGGTCCGCTGCTCGCTCTTCACCTACCCGGTGCTGATGGCCGCGGACATCCTGCTCTACCGCCCCGAGCAGGTCCCGGTCGGCGACGACCAGCGCCAGCACGTCGAGCTCACCCGGGACATCGCGCTGCGCTTCAACGCGACCTACGGCGAGGTCTTCGCCATCCCCGAGATCACCGTCCCTCCCGCCGGCGCCCGCGTCATGGACCTGGCCGAGCCGACCCGCAAGATGAGCAAGTCCGGGCCCGACGCGGGCTCGATCGCGCTGCTCGACCCGCCCGACGTCGTACGGCGCAAGGTCGCGCGCGCGGTCACCGACTCCGACACCGGCCCGGCCTCGGTGCGCGCCGACCGCGACGCCAAGCCCGGCGTGACCAACCTGATCGAGGTCCTCACCGCGTGCGGAGGATCCGCGGACGGCATCGCCACCTACGGCGCCCTCAAGGCGGCCGTCACCGACGCCGTGGTCGCCGAACTGGCCCCGATCCAGGCCCGGTACGCCGAGCTGGCGGCCGATCCGGCGTACGTCCAGGAGGTCTTCGAGCGCGGCGCCGAGCACTGCCGCGCGGTCACCGCGCCGGTCCTGAGCGCGGCCCGGGAGGCGGTCGGGCTCTGAGTTCGGAGAGTGTCGGCGGCCGCTGGCAGACTTCGCGGAATGACGTTCCAGGCACTGCTCCTCGACCTGGACGACACCCTGGTGGACCACCGCGGTGCGGCCGACCGCGCCCTGCGCGCCTGGCTGACCGGCCTCGGGCTGGCCGACACTCCCGCCGAGCTCGAGGCCCACGCCGAGCGCTGGTGCGTGCTGGAGAACCGGCACTACGAGCGCGCCCAGCGCCGCGAGATCACCTACACCGAGCAGCGCCGGGTGCGCATCCGCGAGTTCCTCCCGTCGTGGAACCTCGCCGACGACGCGCTCGCCGACGACGTGTTCGCGGGCTTCCTCGCCTGCTACCAGGCGGCGCAGCGCGCCTTCGACGACGCCGCGGCGGCCATCGAGCGCGCCCGGGCCGCCGGACTGCGGGTCGGCATCCTCACCAACGGCGAGCTGACCATCCAGACCGACAAGCTGCGCCGGACCGGCCTGCTGCGCAGCGACGTCCCGGTGTTCGCCTCGTCCGAGCTGCCCGCCGCCAAGCCGGACCCGCGCGCCTTCCTCACCGCCTGCGCGGCCCTCGGCGTCGCGCCCGCCGCGACGCTCATGGTCGGCGACTCGCTGCGCAACGACGTCGTCGGCGCGCAGCGGGCCGGGCTGACGGCGCTGCTGCTCGACCGGCGGGGACGGCGCGCGCGACCTGCCGCGCAGGTCGCGACGGTGCGCGGCCTCGGCGCACTGCCGGTCTAGGTACCGGTCTAGCTGCCGAGCTCGTGCGAGCGGTCGCGCGCGGCCTCGAGCGCGGCGAGGAACGCCGCCCGCACCCGGTGCACCTCGAGCTCGCGCAGCGCCGCGGCCGTCGTACCGCCGGGCGAGGTGACCTGCTCGCGCAGCACCGCGGGGTGCTCGCCGGTCTCGCGCAGCATCGCGGCCGAGCCGACGAGGGTCTGCACGACGAGCTCGTGGGCGACGGTGCGCGGCAGTCCGAGGTGGACGCCCGCCTCGATCATCGACTCCACGACGAAGAAGAAGTAGGCCGGACCCGAGCCGCTGATCGCGGTGACCGCGTCCTGCTGCTTCTCCGGGACCTGGACGACCCGGCCGACCGACGCCATGAGCTGCTCGGCCTCGGCCAGGTGGCTGTCGTCGCAGTGGGTGCCGGGCGAGATCGCGGCCATGCCCTCGTCGACGAGTGCGGGCGTGTTCGGCATGACCCGGACGACGGCGACGCCCTCGGGCACGCGCGACTCGACGAAGCCGGTGGTGATGCCGGCGGCGAGCGAGACGAGGAGCTGGCCGGGCTTGAGCGCCGGACCCAGCTCGGCGAGCACGTCGGCCATGTCCTGCGGCTTGACCACGAGGAGGACGGTGTCGGCCTCGGCGGCCGCGCCGACCTGGTCGACCACGCTGACGCCGTACTTCTCGGCGAGCTCGGCGGCGCGCTCCGGTCGCTTCTCGACCACCACGAGCCGGTCGGCACTCCGGCCGGCCCGGATCAGGCCGGACAGCAGGGTCTCCCCCATCACGCCGGCGCCGATGACAGCGGTGCGCTTCTCGCTCACGGTCTGCTCGCTCACTTCCTGGGGATCAAGGACGTCAGCAACAGTGACAGGTTCGCGGGACGCTCCGCCAGTTGGGCGGCCAGGTAGCCGTACCAGTCCGGGCCGTACGGCAGCAGCACCCGCACCTGCTCCCCCGTGCCGGCCAGCCGCTGCTGCTCGGCCGGGCGGACGCCGTAGCGCAGCTGGAGCTCGTACGTCGCCGGCGCGCGCCCGTAGCGGCTGGCCAGTGCGACCGCGATCTCCAACAGCCGTGGGTCGTGGGTCGCCACGATGGGGTAGCCGGCGCCGCCGAGCAGCACCTTGAGGCAGCGCACGTAGGCCTTGTCGGCCTCGGCCGAGTCGGCACCCCGGACCAGCCGTACCCGGCTCCCTGTTCCGGCCAGCGCGCGGCAGTCGCCCTCGGTGCGCGGGAGCGCCGCGTCCAGCACCACGCCCACGCCGGGGAAGTCCGCGCGCAGCGCCGCGACCAGCGCGATCCGCGCATCGACGCCAGCACCGGCATCGGTATCGGCGTCGGTGGCGCCGACCGTCACGGTGGTCCCGGCTCCGGCCGCCGTGCGGCAGATCTTGCGGGCCTCGTCGAGCGGGACCACGCCGATGGTGAGGTCCGTGCCGGTCGCGAGACCGGCGTCGGCGAGCCGGTCGATCAGCGTGCGGTACTCGGCGACCGCGGAGCCCGCGGGCGCACCCAGCCGCTCGACGCCCACCGCGAAGCCGGCGGTCCGGACCTCCGCGACCGCCCGCACCGCGTCGTCGACCCGGTCGCCGGGCACGAAGGTGCGCACGATCCGGCGGCCCAGGACGCTGCGCGACAGCAGCATCAGGGAGTCCCGGACCGGCCGCATGTCCCTAAACTACGGGGGTTCCGGTCGCTCCCGTCAGTCGGTACGACGTCGCAGGGTCACCGCACCCAGTGCGAGCGCCGCGATCGCGAACGCCACCACGATCCCCACGTCGCGCCAGACCTGGCCGGTGCTCGACGTGGTCGCGAGCTGCTCCATCGCGTCGACGGCATAGGTCAGCGGCAGCACGCCGGCGATCGCCTCCAGCACCGGCGGCAGGTGGTCGCGCGGCAGGATCAGCCCGCACAGGAGGATCTGGGGCACCACGACGGCCGGCAGGAACTGCACGGCCTGGAACTCCGTGCGGGCGAAGGCCGACACGAACAGCCCGAGCGCCGTACCGAGCACGGCGTCGGCGACCCCCACGACGATGAGCAGCACGACCGGTCCGTCGACGTCGAGGTCGAGGAGCCCGGCCGCGACCCCCGACGCGAGCGCGGCCTGCACGGCGGCGACGGCGCCGAAGGCGAGCGCGTAGCCGCAGAGGAAGTCGAGCCGGCCCATCGGCAGCGTGAAGAGCCGCTCCAGCGTGCCGCTCGACCGCTCCCGCAGGGTGGTGATGCTCGTGACCAGGAACATCACGAAGAACGGGAAGATCGCCAGCAGGGCCGGGCCGATCCGGTCGAAGACGAGCGGCGTGGAGTCGAAGATCCACCACAGCAGCACCTGGAGCAGGCACGGCAGCACCAGCAGCATCGCCAGCGTGCGGTGGTCGCGGCGCAGCTGGGTGAGCACGCGGACCGCGATCGCCAGCGTCACCCGCGGCGTCATGAGCGGTCCTCCCCGCCCTCGACCAGCGCCAGGAAGGCGGTCTCGACGTCGGGTGCGCCCTGCTGCTCCTTGATGGCGGACGGCGCGCCCTGCGCGATGATCCGTCCCTCGCGCATGAGCAGCAGGTCGTCGCAGCGCTCGGCCTCGTCCATCACGTGGCTCGACACGAGGACGGCGGTCCCGGCCGTCGCGATCCGGTGGAAGAGCGCCCAGAGGTCGCGCCGCAGCACGGGATCGAGCCCCACGGTCGGCTCGTCGAGCACCAGCAGCTCGGGGCTGCCGAGCAGCGCCACGGCCAGACCGACCCGGGAGCGCTGGCCGCCGCTGAGCCGGCCGACGACCTGGTCGCGGTGGCCACCGAGGTCGACGGACGCGGCGGCCTGGTCGGCCGCGGCGGGGCCGATCCCCAGCACCCGCGCGAAGAAGCGGAGGTTCTCGAGGACCGTCAGGTCGTCGTACACGCTGGAGGACTGGGTCTGGTAGCCCACCCGGTCGCGCAGCGGCGGACTGCCGGCCGGCTCGCCGAGCACGGTCACCGTCCCGCCCGCGACGCGCTGCACGCCGACGATGCTGCGCAGGAGCGTGGACTTCCCGCACCCCGACGGGCCCAGGAGCCCCGTCACCCCGGGGCCGATCGTCAGGTCGAGGCCGTCGAGGACCACCCGTCCACCGCGGACGACGCGCAGGCCGGCGACCTCGACCGCGCTCACGGCTGGTCGCCCCCGGGTTCGACCTCAGCCGGTACGACGGTGAGGTGCTCCACCGCGAACTCCAGCGACTCGCGCAGGTCGGCCTCGCGCTCCTCGCGCGTCGTGCAGCGGCGGGTGTTGATCTCCAGCACGACCTCGCCGGCGAAGCCTGTCGTCGCCAGGTGCCGCAGGAACGCGGCCGCCCCCATGTCACCGCGCCCCGGCACGAGGTGCTCGTCCTTGGCCGAGTCGGTGCCGTCGGTGAGGTGGATGTGCCGAAGCCGCCGGCCCAGCCGCTCGGCCATCGCGACCGGGTCGGACTGCGCGATCGCCGCGTGGGACAGGTCGATCGTGGTGTTGGCGTACTCCTCCTCGGAGGGATCCCAGCTCGGGAGGTACATCTCCATCCGGCGCTTGGAGGCCCGCCAGGGGTACATGTTCTCGACCGCGAACGCGATGCCCGACGACTCCTCCAGCGCGGCGATGCCGTTGACGAAGTCCCGCGCGTACTCGCGCTGCCAGCGGAACGGCGGGTGCACCACGACCACCTCGGCGCCCACCGCCTTGGCCGTCGCGGCCGAGCGCTCGAGCTTGCCCCACGGCTCCACCCCCCAGACCCGCTGCGTGAACAGCAGGCAGGGCGCGTGGATCGCGGAGATCGGCAGGTCGTGGTGGTCGGAGAGCTGGCGCACCGCATCGGTCTGCTGGGAGAGCGCGTCGATGCCGACCATCACCTCGACGGCCTCGTAGCCGACGGAGGCGGCATAGGCGAACGCGTGCGCGGTCGACTCGGGGTAGACCGAGCTGGTGGACAGGCCGATCCTCGGCCGACCTCCCGGTCCGCCTGCCGATCGCCCCGCCCCGGAGGTCATGGCTCGTCGGTGACGCTGAGCTTGTCGAGCCGCTCGAGGATGACGCCCTCCCGCAGCGCCCAGGGACAGATCTCGAGCTCGTGCAGGTCGAAGATGTCCATGCAGGCCTCGGCGACCAGCGCCCCCGGCACGATCTGGTGGGTGCGGCTCGGCGAGACCCCCGGCAGCGCGGCGAGCTCCTCGGACGTCATCGCCACCAGCTTGGGGATCCACTGCCGCAGCTCGCTCAGCGGCAGCGTCCGCGGCACCAGCGGCCCGTCCTGGGACGGCGCCGCCCCGCAGATCCGGGCGAGCGAGCGGAACGTCTTGGAGGTGGCCGACGCGCGGTGCGTCGTACCGGCGCGCAGGAGGTGACCCGCATCGCGCGCGATGTCGGCCCGGATCCGCCGCCGGATCTGGCGCAGCGCCTCGTCGTCCGGCTGCTCGGCGAACTCCGCCCGCGCCAGCCGTGCCGCCCCCAGCGGCAGCGACCACGCCACATCAGGACGCTCGTCCGAACCCGCCGCGATCTCGAGCGAGCCGCCACCGATGTCGAACACCGCCAGCCGCCCCGCCGACCAGCCGAACCAGCGTCGTACGGCCAGGAAGGTCAAGCGCGCCTCGTCCTCCCCCGGCAGCACCTCGATCCGCACCCCGGTCTCGGCCTCGACGTGCGCCAGCACGTCCTCGGCGTTGCCCGCGTCGCGCACCGCCGAGGTGGCGAACGACAGCATCTCCTCGCAGCCCTTCTCCTCGGCGACCACCAGCGCCTGCGCGGTGAACGCGGTCAGCGCGGCGATCCCCGTCGGGGACACGTCACCGTTGTCGTCGAGGTGCTCGGCCAGCCGCAACGGCTCCTTGTAGGAGTACGCCGGCAGCGGCGCGGCCCCGCCGTGGGCGTCGACCACGAGCAGATGACCGGTGTTCGAACCGATGTCGAGCACGCCCAGACGCATGTCCCCAACGGTACTAGCCGGACGGCCCGAGCACGTCGTCGCTCCGCTCCGCCGCGCTGCCGCGCGCGCCGTCGAGGTCGGCGACGGCGCGCGACCGACCGGCGGCAAGACGCCGCTACAGTTGCCCAGTGCCCGAGGTCTCGCTCGACTTCCCCCGTGCGTGGGTGGAGTTCACCAATCCCGCCGACGAGGCAGAAGTCCTTCGCTGCGACCTCACCTGGCTCACGTCGTCCTTCACCTGCATCTTCGGCAGCGGCTGCGCCGGTATCTACGCCGACTCCCCCGATGTCGGCTGCTGCACCCTGGGCGCCCACTTCGCCGACAAGGACGACGAGAAGCGCGTCGCCGGCTTCGTCGACCAGCTCACCCCCGAGCACTGGCAGTTCCACCCCGGACGCCCCGTCAAGCGCAAGGACTGGGTCGAGAAGGACGAGGACGGCGAGCGCAAGACCCGCATGCACGAGGTCGGCGGGCAGCGCTCCTGCGTGTTCGCCAACCGCCCCGACTTCGCCGCCGGATCCGGCTGCGCGCTGCACGGCCTCGCGCTCGAGCTCGGGCGCAACCCGCTCGAGACCAAGCCCGACGTGTGCTGGCAGCTGCCGATCCGGCGTACCTTCCGCGAGGTCGAGCGCATGGACGGGACGTCGTACGTCGAGGTGACGATCACCGAGTACGACCGGCGCGGCTGGGGTGCCGGCGGCCACGACCTCGACTGGTACTGCTCCGGCAACACCGAGGCCCACGTGGGCGTCGAGCCGGTCTACGTCACCAACGAGGCCGAGCTCGTGGCGCTCATGGGCCAGGAGGCGTACGACGCACTGGTGGTCCACTGCGAGGCCCACCTGCGCTCGCGCTCGGCCCTCGCGCTGCACCCCGCTGACCCGCACTGACGGGCGATTCGCGTCCTTCCGGGACGTGACGACCACCTCTCGACGTCAAGAGACAACGACCCCGATTCGTCGGAGGTCTGCTCGCATGCTCAGAATGTCTGGCATGCGCCTCGACCATCTCTCCTACGCGGCAGGTCCCGACGGACTCGAGAGCACGGCGACCCGCCTGGGCACCGCGATCGGCCGTGAATTCGTCGACGGCGGTGTGCACCCCCGCTTCGGCACGCGCAACATGATCCTGCCGCTGACCGACGGCACCTACCTCGAGGTCGTCGAGGCACTCGACCACCCCGCCTCCGACAAGGCGCCCTTCGGCCAGGCCGTCAAGGCCCGCTCCGCGCTGGGCGGCGGCTGGCTCGGCTGGGCGGTCGCGGTCCCCGACATCACCGTCGTCGAGGAGCGCCTCGGCCGCCCCGCCGTCCCGGGCTCGCGGCACCGCCCCGACGGCACCGAGCTGCGCTGGAAGCAGATCGGCATCAACGGCCTCATCGCCGACCCGCAGCTGCCGTTCTTCCTCCAGTGGGACATCCCGTCCGACCTGCACCCGTCCACCGGCGCCGACGGCACCGTGTCCCTGGCCGGCATCGAGATCGCCGGTGACCCCCAGCGGGTCAGCGAGTGGCTCGGCGAGACGGTCGAGGCCCCGCTCGAGGACGTCAAGGTCGAGTGGGTCGCCCCGCACGGCACGCCCGGCATCCTCGCCGCCCAGGTGCTGACGCCGAACGGCATCGTCCGCATCTGATGCAGCTCCGGGGCACCATCCCCAGCCCCAACATCTGGCACCACACGGCGACGTACGAGCTGGAGAACCGCGCCGCCGACCCCGACGGCCGGCTCTGGTCGGCGATGCAGGCACGCGCCGACTGGTCCGGCCGGACCGTCCTCGACCTCGGCTGCGGCACCGGCTTCCACCTGCCCCGCTTCGCCGAGACCGCCGCCCGCGTCGTCGGCGTCGAGCCGCACCCGGGGCTGGTCAAGCTCGCCGGCCGCCGCCTGCGCACCCGCGGCACCACCGGCGTCGAGGTCGTACGCGGCACGGCCCAGGAGATCCCCCTGCCCGACGCCTCGGTCGACGTCGTCCACGCCCGCTGGGCCTACTTCTTCGGCCCCGGCTGCGAGCCCGGCCTCGTCGAGCTCGACCGCGTCGTACGCCGCGGCGGGGTCGCACTGATCATCGACAACGACGGCTCCCGCTCGACCTTCGGCGACTGGTTCCGCCGCGGCTACCCCCACCTGGAGCCGCCCGAGGCGATCGAGCGCTTCTGGAGCATCCGCGGCTGGGAGCTCGACCGGGTCGACATGGGCTGGCGGTTCGCGACGCGCGCGGACCTCGAGGCCGTCGTACGGATCGAGTTCACGCCCGAGGTCGCCGACCAGGTGCTGGGTGAGCACACCGGCGTCGAGGTCGACTACGCCGTCAACCTCTGGTCGAAGAGGTTCTGACCTCCAGCCGCGGCTCGAGCAGCACCCCGGGCGCCACCGTGTGCCCCGGAGCCAGCAGCGCCCGCAGCGCGGCGACGAGCTGGACCGCGACCTCCTCGAGCGGCTGGCGTACGGACGTCAGCCCCATCACCTGGGCGACCTGCGAGTCGTCGAAGCCGACGACCGCGACGTCCCGCCCCGGCGCGAGGCCGCGCTCGGTGAGCGTGTGCAGGACGCCGACCGCGAGCGTGTCCGAGGCGCAGACGAAGGCGGTGGGCCCTCCGGCGTCGAGCAGCGCCGCGGCCGCCTGACGACCGGCGTCGACGGTGTCGTCGACCGCGGCCTCCAGGCCGATCGTCGACAGTCCGTGCGCCGCCATCGTGCGGTGCCAGCCGGCGCGCCGGTCCTCGCCGATCCGGGAGCCGGGCTGCCAGCCGATCCAGGCGATCCGCTCGTGGCCGTGCTCGCGCAGGTGCTCGGTCGCCGCCTGGACGCCGGCCGCGCCGTCGACGTCGACCCACGGGTGGGTCGCGCCGGCGTCGTCCCAGGGGCGGCCGAACGCGACGAACGGCGCCCGGCGCAGGGTCAGCCCGACGGTCTGCGGGTTGCCGAGATAGGTGTCGGTGACGACGAAGGCGTCGACCGCGGTCGAGCGGAGCAGGTCGTCGTACCCGCCGAGGGGGTCGGGCTGCTCGCCCTCCTCGACGCGACCGCCCGAGAACAGCAGGACGTGGTAGCCGGCCTCGCGCGAGGCCTCGACCAGTGCATGCACGAACCGGTCGGTGGTCGCGCTCGCGGTGAACTCCTGCACCGGCGCCAGGCGCATCCCGATCAGGTGCGAGGAGCGGGTGCGCAGGTGGCGCGCCGCCTGGTTGGGCGTGTAGTCGAGCACCTCGATGGCCTCGCGCACCCGGGCCAGGGTGTCCGCGCGGAGCAGGTCGGGGTTGTTGATCGCGTTCGACACGGTCTGCCGGGACACACCCGCCCGCTCGGCCACGTCCGCGAGGGTCGCCGGCGTCCGCGAGCTGTCCACAGGCCCGATTCTTCCATGCCGTTCTCCACAGCCACCGCGCGCCAGGAGGGTTCCGTCGGCACCCTGCTCTACTGTCGTGCCCATGGCTGGTTCGAAAACACGTTCGACTTACCGCTGCGGCGAGTGCGGCTGGACGACGGCGAAGTGGGTGGGGCGCTGCGGCGAGTGCCAGGCCTGGGGCTCGGTGTCCGAGGTCGCGGTCGCCACGGCCGGTCTCTCGAGCCGGACGACGGCCGCTCCGGTGACCCAGGCCGCCGTACCGATCGGGCAGGTCTCGGCCGACCGCGCGGTGCACCACCCCTCGGGCGTGCCCGAGCTCGACCGGGTCCTGGGCGGCGGACTGGTGCCCGGCGCGGCCGTGCTGCTCGCCGGCGAGCCCGGCGTCGGCAAGTCGACACTGCTGCTCGAGGTCGCCGCGCGGACGGCGGCCGGCTCCCGGCGCACGCTCTACGTCACCGGCGAGGAGTCCGCGGCCCAGGTCCGGCTGCGGGCCGACCGCACCAACGCGCTCGAGGACCAGCTCTACCTCGCCGCCGAGACCGACCTGGGTGCGGTGCTGACCCACATCGAGGAGGTCCGCCCGGCCACGGTCGTGATCGACTCGGTCCAGACGATCAGCGCCTCCGGCGTCGAGGGCGTCCCCGGTGGGGTGACCCAGGTCAAGGAGGTCGCCCAGGCGCTGGTCCGCATGGCCAAGAGCCGCGACATCACCATCGTGATGATCGGCCACGTCACCAAGGACGGCGGCATCGCCGGCCCCCGGGTGCTGGAGCACCTGGTCGACGTCGTCCTGCACTTCGAGGGCGACCGCAACTCCCGCTTCCGGATGCTCCGCGCGGTCAAGAACCGCTTCGGTCCGGTCGACGAGGTCGGCTGCTTCGACCTCGGCCCCGACGGCATCCGCGCCGTCGACGACCCGACCGGCATCTTCGTCGAGCGGCACCACGGCCGGGTGCCCGGCACCTGCATCGCGGTCTCGATGGAGGGGCGGCGCCCGATCCTCGCCGAGGTGCAGGGCCTGGTCACGCTCTCTCCCAACGAGCGGCCACGGCGGACGACCTCGGGCATCGACAGCTCGCGCCTGGCCATGGTGCTCGCGGTCCTCCAGCAGCACTGCGGCGTCCGGCTCCACCAGCACGACGTCTTCGCCTCCACCGTCGGCGGCGCCCGGCTCACCGATCCGGGCGGCGACCTCGCGCTCGCGGTGGCGGTCGCCTCGGCCCACTTCGTCTCCGCGCCTCCGGCCGGCGTGGTCGCGATGGGCGAGATCGGGCTGTCCGGCGAGCTGCGCCGGGTCCGCGACCTGCCGCAGCGGCTGGCCGAGGCGGCGCGACTCGGTTTCGCGCTGGCGATCGTGCCGGCCGACCCCGGCGCGGCCCAGGGCGTACGCCGCCCCGCGACCGACCGGATGATCGACGGGATGCAGGTGATCGAGGCCCCGGACGTCATCAGCGCGCTGCGGCTGCTCAACCTCGACCGCCGTACGAAGCACGCTCTGGAGGTGATCGACGGGAACGAATAGCCGACTTCTCGACCCCCAAACCGAATATCGACGGGCTGATCTCCCCGGGTCGCCGATAAGGTACGAGCGACACGCCCACCAGGGTGCGCGCCGCCACCGGCGGCCAACGATGAGGAGGAGCGCGCGTGGTCACGTCGGCCGATCCCCGACTCCGCGAGGCTCTCGCGTCGATCGCTCCGGGCACGCCCCTGCGCGACGGACTCGAACGGATCCTCCGCGGCCGCACCGGAGCGCTCATCGTGCTCGGCAAGGACAAGCTGGTCGACAGCCTCTGCACCGGCGGCTTCGAGCTCGACGTCCCGTTCACCGCCACCGGGCTGCGCGAGCTGGCCAAGATGGACGGCGCGATCATCGTCGACGCCGGCGTCGGCCGGATCGTCCGGGCCGCGGTCCACCTGATGCCCGACCAGAGCATCCCCTCCGAGGAGACCGGCACCCGGCACCGCACGGCCGACCGCGTCGCCAAGCAGACCGGCCACCCGGTGATCTCGGTGTCGCAGTCGATGCAGATCATCGCGGCGTACGTCGGCGACACCCGCCACGTGCTCGAGGACTCCGGCCAGATCCTCTCCCGCGCCAACCAGGCGCTGGCGACCCTGGAGCGCTACAAGCTCCGCCTGGACGAGGTCTCCAGCACGCTCTCCGCCCTGGAGATCGAGGACCTGGTCACCGTCCGCGACGTCGCCGTGGTCGCCCAGCGCCTCGAGATGGTCACCCGGATCGCCCGCGAGATCGAGGACTACGTCCTCGAGCTCGGCACCGACGGCCGCCTGCTCGCCCTCCAGCTCGAAGAGCTCGTCACCGGCGTCGACACCGAGCGCGAGCTCGTGATCCGCGACTACGTCCCGTCCCGCCGCCGCAGCCGCGACCCCCTCGAGCTGCTCGGCAAGCTCGAGCTGCTCTCCGCCACCGACCTCGTCGACCCCTCCGCGGTCGCCAAGGTCCTCGGCATCGGCACCGGCGAGCACCTCGACGGCGCGGTCGCCCCGCGCGGCTACCGTCTGCTCACCAAGGTCCCCCGCCTGCCCGCCAACGTCGTCGAGGGCCTGGTCGACCACTTCGGCACGCTCCAGAAGCTGCTCTCCGCCGGCATCGACGACCTCCAGGCCGTCGAGGGCGTCGGCGAGCTCCGCGCCCGCAGCGTCCGCGAGGGCCTGAGCCGGCTCGCCGAGTCGACCATCCTCGAGCGCTACGTCTGACCCGAGCCCGGCTCAGGGTCGCGGCGCGCCGCGCCGCGCTCCGCAGCGCGGCTTGGCCGCGACCAGCCGGCCGGCGCCTAGTTGACCGGCGTCTTGGACTTCTTCGGCTTCTTCTTCGCCTTCGTCGACGTCGCGTCGTCGCTCGGCGTGACGTGAACCGTCGCGGCGACCGGCTTGCCGAGGCTGAACTCCGCCTCCGTCGGCTCCCCGCCGAGCGCGGCGGCCGCGATCGTGAAGTCGCCGGGCATCGCCCAGCCGGCGCCGGCCGTGCAGCCCTCGGTGGACTTGCGGGTCTCCGCCCAGGTCAGCTGGACGATGGTCGCCACCTGGCGCCGGACCACGACCGACTGGCGCGGCACCGCGCGCGGGCACTGCTGGGTGCTCCAGACGCCGGCTCGGCCCTGACCGATCCGGACGGTCAGGCTCTTCGGGCCGATCTCCCAGGTGCAGGCCTCGGCGGTCCGGGTCTGCAGCGAGAGCTGCAGCGCCACGTCGCGCCCGGCGACGGCGCCCGCGGCGACCGACGGGGTGACCAGGACGTCCGAGGCGGAGCAGTTGCCCTGGGGCGGGGCGAGCGTGGGGGTGGTCGGCGTGGTGGGGCCGGTCGGCGTACCGCCGCTCGCGCCACCGGACGCACCGCCGGTGGGCTCGTCGGCGCCCTTGCCGCTGCCGCCCTTCTTGTCGCCGTCCTGGCCGGCGGTCACCGTCTCGGTCGCGGCGACCCCGTTGCCGGCCTGCTCGGCCGTGTCGGCGTCGCCGGATGATCCGTCGCTCCCGGCGGTGAGCCAGCGCGCGATGATGAACACCAGCGCGAACGCGACGCCGAGCACGAACACGCGGCGCCGCCAGTACACCGACGGCGGGAGCGGTCCCCGCGCGGTGCTCCGGCCGCCGGCAGGGCTCGGGCGACGCGGGGAGGACATGGTTCAGACGGTAGTCAGCCGGACGCCGCCCGCCGGGCTGACCCGCCGAGGTGGCCGGAGTGAACGGCACATCACAGCAGGCCACAATGGTTCCCACGATGGATCCCACGATGACGAGCACCCTGGTCGAGCCGATCCTGCGCTGGTACGACGAGCACGCGCGCGACCTCCCGTGGCGCCGCCCCGAGGCGACCCCCTGGTCCGTGCTCGTCAGCGAGTTCATGCTGCAGCAGACACCCGTCGTCCGCGTCCTGCCCATCCACGAGGCCTGGCTGACCCGCTGGCCGACACCGGCCGCGCTCGCTGCGGAGTCCTCGGGCGAGGCGGTCCGGGCCTGGGGCCGGCTGGGGTACCCGCGCCGCGCGCTGCGCCTCCACGCCGCCGCGACGGCGATCACCGCGGACCACGGCGGCGAGGTCCCCAGCGAGTACGACGCGCTGCTCGCCCTCCCCGGCGTCGGCGACTACACGGCGGCCGCGGTCGCCGCCTTCGCCTACGGACGCCGCCAGGTGGTGCTCGACACCAACGTCCGCCGCGTGCTGGCGCGCACCGTGACCGGCGTGGAGTTCCCGCCGCGCTCGGTGACCCGCGCGGAGCGCGACCTCGGCGCGGTCCTGCTCCCCGAGGACGCCCCGACCGCCGCGACCTGGTCGGTCGCGGTGATGGAGCTCGGTGCCCTCGTCTGCACCGCGGACCGCCCCCGCTGCGCGAGCTGCCCCGTCACGGACACGTGCGCCTGGCAGGCCGCCGGCGCCCCGGCGTACGACGGACCGCCGCGCCCCGTGCAGACCTACGCCGGTACCGACCGGCAGTGCCGCGGCCGGCTCCTCGCCGTCCTGCGGGACGAGCCCGGCTCGGTCCCCCGGGACCGCCTCGACGCGGCCTGGGACGACGCCGTCCAGCGCGAGCGCGCGCTGGCCTCGCTGATCGCCGATGGCCTGGTCGTCGCCCAGGACGACGGCCGCTACCGGCTTCCCTGAGCCCCGGCGGCGATCGCGGCCACCGCGTCCGCGACGTCGGCGACGGACTGCGCCAGCGGGGCCGCGTTCGGCTCGACCTCCAGCGGCAGGTCGAGCAGCATCCCCATCATCGCGACGTCGAGCAGGTTCGCCGCCCGGCCCGCGACCGCCTCGGGACAGCCCGCGGCGACGAGCCACGCGGCGAGCGCCGACAGCCAGGCCTGGTTGGAGCGCCGGACCATGCCGGCGTACGGCTCCCGCCCGAACACCCCGAGCGCCGCCGCCTCCAGGTAGAGCCGCTGGCAGCGCTCCAGCTGCCCCTCGGTGGACGCCGCCCACAGCACCAGGACGGCCTCGCGTACCGACGCCGCCCCCGGCAGCGACCGCAGGTGCGCGATCGAGCGCTCGTTGGACGTACCGAGCACGCTCGCGACCAGGTCGTCCTTGCCGGCGAAGTGGTAGAGCAGCATCCGGTCGCTGGTCCCCAGCGCGGCCGCCAGCGGCCGCAGGCTGAGCCCGATCAGTCCGTGCTCGAGGACGTAGTCCGTCGCCCCCTCGGCCAGCTCGCCGCGCCGGTCCCGGCTCGCGCCCTCCGCTGCGGCTCCGTCGACCATGCGGCCCAATGTAGCAGGTGCTACATTGGGTGATGTAGCACCTGCTACATCACCCCGAGGAGGAGCCATGGTGGTCGCCTGGTCGCTGCTGCTCACCGCGATCGGCGTGGAGGTCGCGGCGAGCGCCGCCCTCCCCCGTACCGACAGCTTCCGCAACCCCCTGTGGACAGTGCTGGTCCTGGGCGGCTACGCGCTGTCGATCTGGCTGCTCGCGCTGGTCGTCAAGGATCTCCCCGTGTCCATCGCGTACGCCGTGTGGGCCGGCCTCGGCACGGCCGGGATGGCGGTGGTCGGCGTCCTCTTCCTCGACGAGCGCCTGGACGCGCTCAAGGCCGGCGCCCTCGCACTGATCGTGCTCGGGGTCGTCCTGCTCAACCTGGCCGGCTCCACGCACTGATCCGGGCCGGCCCGGGCCCGCTCCCGCACGCCGCCGACAAACGCAACGACCCGGCCCGCACGAGGCGGACCGGGTCGGAAGCGTTCGGCTCAGGCCGACTCGGACGAGGCGGAGGCGGCGGAACCGGGGTCCTCCGGCAGGTCGCCGGCACCCGCACCCGCGGCGCTGTCGGCGACCGTCTCGAGCGGCGGCATGTCGGGGAGCTCCCCGACCTTCTGCCCCTCGAAGGTGAAGGTCGCCGTGGGGCCCTCGCCGTCGACGTCCACGAGCACGATCTGGCCGGGGCCGACCTCGCCGTAGAGCATCTTCTCGGCGAGCACGTCCTCGATCTCGCGCTGGATCGTGCGACGCAGCGGCCGGGCGCCCAGGACCGGGTCGAAGCCCCGCTCGGCGAGCAGGTTCTTGGCGGCCTGGGTGAGCTCGAGGCGCATGTCGCGGTCCTTCATCCGGACCTCGACGGCGGCGATCATGTTGTCCACCATCGCGACGATCTGCTCGGAGCTCAGCGGCGGGAAGACGATGATCTCGTCGACCCGGTTGAGGAACTCCGGGCGGAAGTGCTGCTTGAGCTCGTCGGAGACCTTCGCCTTCATCCGGTCGTAGGAGCCGGCGGCGTCGCCCGAGCTGAAGCCCAGGCCGACCGACTTGCCGATGTCGCGCGAGCCGAGGTTCGTGGTCATGATGATCACGGTGTTCTTGAAGTCCACGACCCGACCCTGCGAGTCGGTCAGGCGACCTTCCTCGAGAATCTGCAGCAGGCTGTTGAAGATGTCGGGGTGGGCCTTCTCGACCTCGTCGAAGAGAACGACGGAGAACGGCTTGCGGCGCACCTTCTCGGTGAGCTGACCGCCCTCCTCGTAACCGACATATCCCGGCGGCGAACCGAAGAGCCGCGAGACGGTGTGCTTCTCGCCGAACTCGGACATGTCGAGCTGGATCAGCGCGTCCTCGTCACCGAACAGGAACTCGGCGAGCGTCTTGGACAGCCACGTCTTTCCGACACCAGAGGGGCCGGCGAAGATGAACGAGCCACCGGGACGCTTGGGGTCCTTCAGACCCGCACGCGTACGACGGATCGCCCGGCTGAGCGCCTTGACGGCCTCCTCCTGGCCGATGACCCGCTTGTGCAGCTCGTCCTCCATCTTGAGCAGCCGCGTGGACTCCTCCTCGGAGAGCTTGACAATCGGGATGCCGGTCGCGACGGCGAGGACCTCGGCGATGAGCTCCTCGTCGACCTCGGCGACCTCGTCCATGTCACCGGCACGCCACTGCTTCTCGCGCTCGGACTTGGCCAGGATCAGCTGCTTCTCCTCGTCGCGCAGACGCGCGGCCGCCTCGAAGTCCTGACCGTCGATGGCCGCCTCCTTGCGCTGGCGGACGTCGGCGATCTTGTCGTCGTACTCACGCAGGTCGGCGGGAGCCGTCATCCGGCGGATGCGCAGCCGCGAGCCGGCCTCGTCGATGAGGTCGATCGCCTTGTCCGGCAGGAACCGGTCGGAGATGTAGCGGTCGGCGAGGGTGGCTGCGGAGACGAGCGCCTCGTCGGTGATGGTCACCCGGTGGTGCGCCTCGTAGCGGTCACGGATGCCCTTGAGCATCTCGATCGTGTCGGCGATCGACGGCTCGGGCACCTGGATCGGCTGGAAGCGGCGCTCGAGGGCGGCGTCCTTCTCGAGGTACTTGCGGTACTCGTCGAGCGTGGTGGCGCCGATGGTCTGGAGCTCACCGCGGGCCAGCATGGGCTTGAGGATCGACGCGGCGTCGATCGCGCCCTCGGCCGCACCGGCACCGACGAGGGTGTGGATCTCGTCGATGAACAGCACGATGTCGCCGCGCGTGCGGATCTCCTTGAGCACCTTCTTGAGGCGCTCCTCGAAGTCACCGCGGTAGCGCGAGCCGGCGACCAGCGCACCCAGGTCGAGCGTGTAGATCTGCTTGTCCTTGAGCGTCTCGGGAACGTTGCCCTTGACGATGTCCTGGGCCAGACCCTCGACGATCGAGGTCTTTCCGACACCGGGCTCACCGATGAGCACCGGGTTGTTCTTGGTACGCCGCGAGAGCACCTGCATCACGCGCTCGATCTGCGCGGCGCGACCGATGATCGGGTCGAGCTTGCCCTCGCGGGCGTCCTGGGTCAGGTTGCGACCGAACTGGTCGAGCACCAGCGAGGACGACGGCGCGTCGCCACCGCTCGTGGCACCGGCAGCGGACGCGGTCGAGCTGCTCTCCTTGCCCTGGAAGCCGGACAGCAGCTGGATGACCTGCTGGCGGACCCGGTTGAGGTCGGCGCCGAGCTTCTGCAGGACCTGGGCGGCGACGCCCTCACCCTCACGGATCAGCCCGAGCAGGATGTGCTCGGTGCCGATGTAGGAGTGACCGAGCTGCAGCGCTTCGCGCAGGGACAGCTCGAGGACCTTCTTGGCACGCGGCGTGAAGGGGATGTGGCCGGACGGAGCCTGCTGCCCCTGGCCGATGATCTCCTCGACCTGGGCCCGGACCGCCTCGAGGGAGATGTCGAGCGACTCCAGCGCCTTGGCGGCGACGCCCTCTCCCTCGTGGATGAGCCCGAGCAGGATGTGCTCGGTCCCGATGTAGTTGTGGGAGAGCATGCGGGCCTCCTCCTGGGCCAGCACGACCACCCGGCGGGCTCGGTCAGTGAACCGCTCGAACATTGCACGCTCCTCACACGTCACAGGGCTGTTCGTAGGGTTACAACCCCGCTCACACCCTACGCGTTCCAGGTGAGCGCCTGTTCCCTGTGCGCTCTCAGCGAACGCGGCCGGCCAGCCCGTGCTCGTAGGCGTAGACCACGGCCTGGATCCTGTCGCGCAGTCCGAGCTTTCCGCAGCACCTCCGCGACGTGGGACTTCACGGTCTCCGGAGAGACGTTCAGGTCACCGGCGATCTCGGCGTTGGAGCGGCCCCGGGCCAGCTCGAGGAGCACCTCGCGCTCCCGAGGGCTGAGCTCGCGCGCCGCCGCGGGCTCCGGTCGCGCGAGGGGGACGTCGGCGAACCGGGCCGCGACCAGCTGGCGGCTCACGGCGGGGGCGAGGAGGACCGCCCCCTCGGCCACCATCCGGACGGCCTCGACCAGGCGCTCGGCCGTGACGTCCTTGAGCAGGAAGCCGCTCGCCCCGGCCCGCACGGCGTCGTACACGTAGGCGTCGAGGTCGAACGTGGTGAGGATGAGCACCCGGGTCGGGTGGTCCGCCGTGATCAGGCGGGTCGCCTCGATGCCGTCGACCTCGGGCATCCGGACGTCGACCAGCGCGACGTCAGGGCGGGTCCGGGCGACCAGGGCGACGAGCTCGCGCCCGTCGCCCGCGGTCCCGAGCACCTCGATCCCGGGCTGGGCGGCCAGCAGCGCCGCGAACCCGGCGCAGATGACGGGCTGGTCGTCGGCGACGACCACCCGGATCGGCTCAGGAGACACCCGCGCCCCCGACCCGCTCGTTGACGGGGACCGTGGCGTCGACCTCGAAGCGCGGACCGGCGGCCCGGACCCGCAGCCGGCCGCCCAGCGCCTCGACGCGCTCGCGCATGCCGGGCAGGCCTCGTCCGCCGGCCAGGCCCGTGGGCGGCTCGGTCACCGGGTTGGCGATGCCCACCTCGAGCAGGCTCGGCGTCGTCGCCACGACCACCTCGACCGGCGCCCCCGGCGCGTGCTTGCGCGCGTTGGTGAGCGCCTCCTGGACGACGCGGTACGCCGCGTACCCGGCCGCGGCACCCACGGGCGCCTGCACGTCGCCGCGGAGCGTGACCTCCTGACCGGAACGGCGGGAGCGCTCGACCAGGGCGGTGACATCGGCCAGGGTCGGCTGGGGCGACCGCTCGGCCTCACCGGAACGCCCCAGGATGCCCAGCACACCGCGGAGCTCGTCCAGCGCCAGCCGGGCCTCGGCGGCGACCTCGGCGAGCACCCGGCGTCCGGCCGGATCCAGCTCCGGCTCCGTGTACGGCGCGGTCTCCGCCCGGACCGCGATCAGCGACACGTGGTGCGCCACGACGTCGTGCAGGTCCCGCGCCAGCCGAGCCCGCTCGACCACGATCGCCCGCTCGGCACCCACCTCACGGGTCTGACGGGCCAGCTCCGCCCGCTCGGCATCGCGCGCCGCGTGCCCACGCAACCACATCGCGCAGCCCAGCAGCGCGCCGGTGACGACGGTGTACGCCGCGAGCATCCCCACCCCGTCGCCCGCCTGCCGGACCTCGATCAGCGCCCCGTAGGGAACGACCATCGCGCTCCACCCGAAGGCCATCGTCGCGACGGGCGCCAGAGCCAGCGCCCCGACCACGACCGCCTGCCGCGGGCTGGTCCAGGCGCCGACCACCGCGACCACGGCGAGTCCGACGTAGATGACGAAAGGCCACTCGTGCTCGGACATCACCCCGATGGGCAGGGGCGCCAGCACCACCAACGCACCGAGCCAGGGCCGGCGCAGCGCGATCAGGGGCGCGAGGGCCAGGCCGATCCAGAGCAGGTCGAGCAATCCCTGGGTGAACTCGACGGCCTCGGCGTTGTTCGACACCGAGAACGGAGCCCAGGGCGTCTGCTGGGCGGCGAGGTAGAGCACCACACCGCCGGCTACGGCGATCACCGGGTACCGGATCGGGATGCCGGCGAAATAGTCCTTGAGCGCGTTCACGCGCCCATGCTCGCGGCCCGGGTCACCGGGCCGCCACCCCCGGGAGAGCGGACCCACCGCTCCCCCGGACGGGTGATCGACTCAGTGCGCGGCGTCGTACGCCTCACGGACGTCGGACGGGATCCGGCCGCGCTCGGGCACGTCGTGACCGTTGGCCCGTGCCCACTCCCGGACCTCCTTGGCCGAGGCGCCACCGGCAGCGGCGGCCGCCGCGCCGCGGCCGCGCTTGGCGCCGCCGGCACCACCGCGGCCGACCTTGCGGGCGTGGCCGACATAGGCGGCGAGCGCCTCGCGCAGCGCATTCGCATTCTTGTCATTGAGGTCGATCTCGTAATTGGACCCGTCGAGACCGAAAGCGACCGTCTGCGAAGCGTCGCTCCCGTCGATGTCGTCGACCAGGATGATATTGACCTTCTGCGCCATGCTTTCCCCAAACTCTCGCACGATGGACCGGCGGAATATCGCCGAAATCAAAATAGCGGATCAAATGGCTGACATGCACGGCGGCGTGTTTATCGGGGATGATCTGCCGATATCTGTCGAGTCACTGACATCGTTGAATTGTCCGCAAATAGCCGGCGGCAAATCCCCGCCGGATTCGGAGTTCTCGACCACCGCTAGCATGACGCGCATGTCGTCGCCGGCCGAAGTCCCTTCCTCCGCGCGGGTCCTTCACATCGGCCCGCACAAGACCGGGACGACCGCGCTCCAAAGTGCGCTGCACCAGGCGCGCAAGGACCTGGCGGCGCAGGGCGTGCGCTACCTCTCCCCCACCCGCCACGACGCCGCGGCAGCGCGCTGGATCACCGGGCGACTGGTGGCCGGCATGGACCGCGACGCCGCGCGGGGGCGCTGGGAGGCGCTGGTCGGCGAGATGACGCGGACGTCGGGCGACCGGCGGATCTACAGCAGCGAGTTCCTCTCCGACGCCAAGGACGCCCAGATCGCGCAGGTCGTCGACGAGGTCGGCGCCGAGGACCTGTGGGTCGTGGTGACGCTGCGGCCGCTGGCCAAGATCCTGCCGTCGCAGTACCAGCAGGGCATCCAGCGCCTCGGCCTGCGCAAGTACGACGACTTCCTGCACTCGGTCCTCGACGAGGAGCCCGCCGTGGCCCCGCCGCCGCAGTTCTGGGTCCGGCACGCGCACGACGAGCTCACCCGGCGCTGGGCCGCGCACGTGGTTCCCGAGCGGGTCATCGTGGTCGTGCTCGACGCGGCCGACCACCAGTTCCTGCCGCACGCCTTCGAGGAGATCCTGGGGCTGCGACCCGAGACCCTTGCCTCGCGCGAGGCCAAGGAGAACCGCTCGCTGACGGCGGCCGAGGTCGAGGTGCTGCGCCAGTTCAACGCGCAGTTCAAGGCGCTGGGTCTGGGGCCCGATCTTTACGCCCGCTTCCTGGCGCACTTCCGCGACCACCTCAAGGCCCGTACGCCCACCTCCGGCGAGGCGCGCATGATCACCCCCGACTGGGCGGTGGCCCGGGCCAACGAGATCGGGCGGTCGGCCGCCGAGCGCCTGCGCACGAGCGGCGTCACCGTGCTCGGCGACCTCGACTCACTCTCCGGCGTGGCCCTGCCCGGCGTCGCCGAGACGCCGGAGGCTCCGGCGAGCGTCGACACGGAATTCGCCGGGTGGTTCGCGGCCGGGCTGGCCGCGAGCGCCCAGCAGCTCCTCGCCGCGCCGCCGCCGGCGCCGCCGAGCGAGGCCGAGCCCGGGCTGCGCGACGCCGCCCGGCGCGGGATGCGCCGGCTGCGCGGCGGCCGCGAGCGCTAGCGCTGGTTGCGCGCGAACACCTTCTCAAGCCCGCGCAAGGTCAGCGCCGGCGCGGAGTCGGTGAAGCAGCGGCACTCGTCGACGACGAGCGGAGCGAGATATCCGGTCGCGATCACCGAGGCCTCCGCGGCCGGGCAGCCGAGGGCGTCGAGCAGCCGCTCGACCATGCCCTCGACCTGGCTGGCGACGCCGAAGACCATGCCGGACTGGAGCGCCTCGACGGTGTTCTTGCCGATCACGCCGCGCGGGCGGACCAGCTCGACCATGCGCAGCTGGGCGCCGCCGCGGCTCAGGGCGTCGAGCGAGATCTCGATGCCGGGGGTGATCGCGCCACCGACGTAGCGGCCCTGGTCGTCCACCACGTCGTACGTCGTCGCGGTGCCCCCGAAGTCGACGACGATCGCCGGGACGGGATAGTCCGCCGCGGCCGCGAGCGCGTTGACGATCCGGTCGGTGCCGACCTCGCGCGGGTTGTCGACGAGGATCGGTACGCCGGTCCGGATGCCCGGCTCGACGATCACCCGCGGTACGTCGGGGAAGTGCGAGGGCAGCATCTCGCGCCACGCGTTGAGCACCGCGGGGACGGTCGCGCACACGGCCACCCCGGTGATCTCGGAGGCGCGCGCCCCCAGCAGACCGCGGATGAGCACCGCCCACTCGTCGGCCGTGCGGTGCTCGTTGGTCGACACCCGCCAGTCCGCCACGACCTCGCCGTCGGCGACGAGGCCGAGGACGGTGTGGGCGTTGCCGATGTCGGCCGCGAGCAGGGGCATGGTCACGCCGTCCGGAAGTCCAGGCCCAGGTCGAAGACGACGACCGAGTGGGTCAGGGCGCCGACGGAGATGAAGTCGACGCCGGTCTCGGCGACCTCGCGGGCCCGGCCGAGGGTGAGGCCGCCCGAGGCCTCCAGGGTCGCGGGCCGGCCCGCGGCCTCGTTGATCCGGACCGCCTCGGTCATGTCGGCGGTGCTCATGTTGTCGAGCAGCACCTCGGTGCAGCCGGCGGCGAGGACGGCGCGCAGCTCGTCGAGGTTCATCACCTCGACCTCGACGCGCAAGCCGGGGTGCTTCGCGAGGACGGCCTCGTAGGCCGCGACGACGCCACCCGCGGCGACGGCGTGGTTGTCCTTGACCATCGCCCGGTCGACGAGGCTGAACCGGTGGTTGACGCCGCCGCCGCAGCGCACGGCGTACTTCTGGAGCGCGCGCCAGCCGGGCAGGGTCTTGCGGGTGTCGAGCACCCGGGCACGGGTGCCCTCCAGGGCGTCGACCCAGCGCGAGGTCGCGGTGGCGACGCCGGAGAGGTGCGAGGCGAAGTTGAGCGCGGTCCGCTCGGCGGTCAGCACGCCGCGGACCGGACCGGACACGGTGAGCACGACGTCGCCGGGCGCCACCCGGGTGCCGTCGGGCACGCGTCCGGTGATCGTGACGGTGTCGCCGAGCGCGTAGGCGAAGGCGAGCTCGGCGATCGCCAGGCCCGCGACGACGCCGGGCTCACGGGCGGCGAAGTCGGCGACCGCCGTCCCCATGTCGGGCATCGCGTCGCTGGTGACGTCGTCGACGCCGCCGGGGAGGTCCTCCTCGAAGGCGAGCGCGATGTGGTCGTAGACCGCCCGGGGGTCGAGGCCCGCAGCCGCGATCTCGTCGACGAGTACGCCGGGCAGGTCGGCGAAGGGCGTGCGCGCGATCACGGCGTGTCTCCGTCGGTCGCCGGGGCGGGGAGGAAGGCGACCGTGGTGACGCCGTCGTCCATGGTCACGTCGAAGTGCCCGGCCCACTGGGCGTCGTCGCGCTCGGGGAAGTCCTCGCGCCAGTGCGAGCCGCGGGTCTCCTGGCGCAGCGCGGCCGCGCCGGCGAGCGCGGCGCTGATGGTGAGCAGGTTCGTCGCCTCCCACGAGGCCTGGTCGACGCTCTCGGCGGCGTGACCCGCGAGCTTGTCGAGGACAACGCCCGCCTCGGCCAGCCCGGGCGCCGAGCGCAGCACGCCGACCCGGGAGCTCATCGTCTCCTGGAGCTCGCGGCGGATGTCGCCCGCCACCAGCCCCGCCGTACGACGGTCCGCGCCGGGCTCGCGCCAGGCCGGCAGCTCGCCGGGCAGCACCTCGGCGATGCGCCGCGAGAACACCAGTCCCTCGAGCAGCGAGTTGGACGCCAGCCGGTTGGCGCCGTGGACGCCGGAGCAGGCGACCTCGCCGGTCGCGTAGAGCCCCGGCAGGCTGGTCCGCCCGAGCAGGTCGGTGCGCACGCCGCCCGAGGCGTAGTGGCAGGCCGGCGCGACCGGGATCAGCTGGGTGACCGGGTCGATGCCGTAGGACCGTGCGGTGGCGAGGATCGTCGGGAACCGGCGCTCCCAGAACTCCGCGCCCAGGTGGCGCGCGTCGAGCCACATGTGAGGGCGACCGGTCTCGAGCATCCGCTTCATGATCGTCTTGGCGACGACATCGCGCGGGGCCAGGTCGGCGAGCTCGTGCACGCCCTGCATGATCCGGTTGCCCTCGTCGTCGACGAGGAAGGCGCCCTCGCCGCGCACCGCCTCGGAGATGAGCGGCTGCTGGCCGCGGGAGTCCGGGCCGAGGTACATCACGGTCGGGTGGAACTGCACGAACTCCAGGTCGCGCAGGGTGGCGCCGGCGCGCAGCGCGAGCGCCATGCCGTCGCCGGTGGTGACGGCGGGGTTGGTGGTCTGGGAGAAGACCTGGCCCAGGCCGCCGCTGGCCAGGACGACCGCGCGGCAGTGGACGGCGCCGACGCCGTCGCGCTCGCCCTCGCCGATCACGTGCAGGGTCAGGCCGGCCACGCCCGTCGTACCGGTCTCGTCGGGGCCGAGCAGCAGGTCGACCGCCAGCGCGTGCTGGATGACCTCGATGTCCGGGGCCGCCTCGATCGCGGCGATGAGCGCCCGCTGGATCTCGGCTCCGGTGGCGTCGCCGCCGGCGTGGGCGATCCGGTCGCGGTGGTGGCCGCCCTCGCGGGTCAGCGACAGCTCACCGTCGTCGGTGTGGTCGAAGTTGGTGCCGAGCGCGATCAGCTCGCGCACCGCCTCGGGTCCCTCGTTGACCAGCACGCGTACGGCGTCCCGGTCGCACGCCCCGGCGCCCGCGACGAGCGTGTCCGCCTCGTGCTGCTCGGGGGTGTCACCGGGACCGAGCGCCGCGGCGATGCCGCCCTGGGCCCACTGGGTGGAGCCCGCGTTGAGCACGTCCTTGGTGACGACCAGGATCTTGTCGACCCGGCCGCGCAGCCGGAGCGCGGCGGTCAGTCCGGCGATGCCGGAGCCGACGATGACGACGTCGGCGCGCGTGGTCCAACCCGGGCTCGGCGCGGTGAGGCGCCCGGGGAGGCGCAGCTGTTCAGGCATCCCAGCAGACTACTGATCCGCGGCGTCAGCGCGTCGCGGTGACGTCACCGCGGGACAGGGTCGGGTCGCCGAACGTCTCGGCCGGGTCGAAGCCGGTCGCCATGATCTTGTTGTCGGCGTCGACGAAGACCACGTGCGGCTGGTACTCCTTGGCCTCCTCGGTGCTCATCTGGCCGTAGCCGATGAGGATCACCAGGTCGCCCGGGTGGACGAGCCGGGCGGCGGCGCCGTTGATGCCGATCACGCCGCTGCCGCGCTCGCCGGCGATCGTGTAGGTCTCGAGCCGGGCGCCGTTGGTGATGTCGACGATGTGCACGAGCTCGCCGGCCAGCAGGTCGGCGGCCTCCAGGAGGTCCTCGTCGACGGTGACCGAGCCGACGTAGTGCAGGTCGGCCTGGGTCACGGTCGCCCGGTGGATCTTGCTCTTCATCATGGTGCGCAGCACGGGAGTCTCCCTCGGTTCAGAACTGCAGGGGCAGGTTGTCGATGAGGCGGGTGGTGCCGACCCGGGCGGCGACGAGGACCCGGCCCTCGGTGCCGGGCTCGGGGTAGTCGGGCAGCTCACCCAGACCGGTGGTGGTCAGCGCCAGGTAGTCGAGCTCGACGCCGGGCTCGCTCTTGATCACGGCCATCGCCGCCCACCGCGCCGCCGGGACGCCGTACGGCGCCCGCTCCTGCGCGGCCCTCAGCGCCCGGCTGAGCGCGACGGCCTGCTGCCGCTGCTCGGCGTCGAGGTAGCGGTTGCGGCTCGACCGGGCCAGCCCGTCGGGCTCCCGGTCGGTCGGGGCGCCGACGACGTCGATGCCCAGGCAGAGGTCGGCGACCATCCGGCGGATGAGCGCGAGCTGCTGGTAGTCCTTCTCGCCGAAGATCGCGACGTCCGGGCGGACCAGGCCGAACAGCTTGGCCACCACGGTCAGCACGCCGCGGAAGTGGCCGGGCCGGCTGGCGCCGTCGAGCACCTCGCCGAGGGGACCGGGCTGCACGGTGACGGCCTCGGAGGCGACACCCTCGTGCGGGACGCCGTCGGGGTACATCTCGGCGACGACCGGCGCGAACACCACGTCGACACCCTCGCCGGCCGCGAGCGCCAGGTCGGCGTCGAACGTGCGCGGGTAGCGGTCGAGGTCCTCGCCGGGACCGAACTGCAGCGGGTTGACGAAGACCGAGACCACCACGACGCCCTCGGCGCCGGCCCGCTCCCGGGCGATCCGCATGAGCGTCGCGTGCCCCTCGTGGAGCGCGCCCATCGTCGGCACCAGCACCACGTGACCACGGCCCTCGAGCAGGCCGGCCAGCTCGGTCCGGCTGCGGGCGACGGCCGGGGTGGTGGACAGCGTCGTCACGCCGTCTCCACCCGCGGGTGGCTGACGAAGCGGCGGTCGCCGTAGGCGCTGAGGACGGTGGCGATCGCCTGGGCGCGGATCGGCAGCAGCCGGCCGTCGGTGACGGCGCGGTCGAGGGTGGCCCATGCCATCGCGACGTACGACGGGACGGTGTCGGGCGCGTTGGCCGAGATGTCCTTGAGGTGAGCCGCGACGGTCTGGACGTCGCCGCGCACGATCGGGCCGGTGAGGGCGGCGTCGCCGTGGGCGAGCGCGTTGTCGAGTGCCGCGTCGAGCAGGGGCCGCAGGGTGCCGGCCGGGTCGTCGACCCCGGCCGCGGCGAGCAGGCCCATCGCCTCGCTGACCAGGGTGACGAGGTGGTTGGCGCCGTGGGCGAGACCCGCGTGGTAGAGCGTGCGCATCTCCTCGGGCACCCAGGTGGCGCGCCCGCCGAGGTCGGCGACGAGCGCCTCGGCGACCTCGCGCTCGGCGGCGCCGGCCGTGAGGCCGAACACGCAGCCGTGGAGCCGCTCGAGGTCGACCGCCGTACCGGTGAAGGTCATGGCGGGGTGCAGGGCGATCACCCGGGCGCCGACGGCGGCGGCCGGCGCGAGCACGGCGAGGCCGTGGCGACCCGAGGTGTGTGCGACGTACTGACCGGCGTGGAGGGCCCCGCTGTCGGCGAGCACCTTGACCACGTTGGGGAGCATGTCGTCGGGCACGGTCAGGAGCAGCAGCTCGGACTCGCGCGCGACATCGCTCGGCTTGCGGAGCGGGACGCTCGGCAGCAGCTCGGCCGCCCGGCGCCGCGAGGCGTCGGACTCGCCCGCAGCGGCGACGACGGTGTGGCCGGCCCCCTGGAGACCAGCGGCCAGGACGGCGCCGACGCGACCCGCGCCGACGACGCCCACACGAAACAGGTGGGACATTCGTGAACCTTTCGTTCCCGTCCCTCCGACCACTCCCGCCGGTGAGGGTGGGAGCCGGGGTGGGTACCGGACGTTGTGCTCAGTGCTGTCGCCCCGGGGTTCCGGGGACGGCTCAACGGTACGCCGGGATCAGGGCGGCGGAAAACGGGTGAGCCGGGTGGGCTGGATCACAGCCCGGCGAGAAGGGCGCGCAGCGCGGGGCCCTCGCGCTGCTCGTCGTACCACCAGTCGGCGGCCAGGCCGCGGCCGTCGTAGGCCTGGCAGACGATGCCGGTGAGCCGGTGCCGGCGCACGGCGGCCATGAGGTACTCGTTGCGGGGACCGTAGGCCTCGGAGCCGACCTGGATGACGGTCTTGGGGTCGGCGACGAAGGCGATCTGGAACATCCCGCTGCCGGCGAAGCCCGCGATCACGTCGGCGGCACGGAAGAGCTGGACCTGCTCGCCGAGCGAGTAGTCCTCGGGGAAGAGCACCTCGAACCCGTGCTCGACGAAGACCTGCTCGAGCTCGGGCCCATTGACGCAGGCGCGCTTGGTCTCGCGGCGGGAGAGGAAGACCCGCCGCGGCCACTCGCGCGGCGCGGCTCCCGCGGCGAGCCGGTCGCCGACCTGGTCCCAGGTGGCGGCGATGCGGGCGTCGACGTAGTAGGGATTGCTGAACATCGGGGTGCCGGAGATCAACCGCTCGACCCGCACCGGCCCGCTGGCCAGGACCACCCGGTCGCGCGGGATGCCGGCGGCCTCGTAGATCGCCAGCTCGTACTCCAGCAGCTCGGGCCGCTTGACGGTCGCGCACACGAGGACCCGGGCGTCGGGGTCGAGCGCGAGGGTCTCGGGCCAGGCCCAGACCCGGCTCAGCGACTCCGTCAGCAGGTGGCCGAAGTGGCCGCGGGCCTCGTTGTCGAGGTGCAGGTAGGTGCCGTCGAGGCGCGGGATGTCGTCGGGGACCGGCGCGACCGGGACCGCGAAACCCGGGGCCACCTTGGCCAGCATCTTGTTGTGGAGCTGGGGCTGCGGGTGGTGGCGGAAGGTGTCGGGCAGGACCAACCGGTCATCGAGCACCACCTGGTACGGCGCCACCACGACGTCGCGGTAGTCGCGCAGGTGGAGGTCGACCGGCTCGATCGGACGGCCGTCGTGCTTCACCCGGGGCTGGGGCAGCTCGAGGGACTCCGGCTCGTCGGGTGGCTCCCCGACCGGGTGGACGGCGAGCACCCGGTGCGGCGTGGGGACCGCCGCGAGATAGGCATCGAGGTTCTCCTCGCGAATCAGCGCGCGGATGTCAGGAAGGTCGTGGGACAGCACGAGGTGGTCGTCGACGACCACCGTGCGGACGTGGGAGCGAAGGGCGCGCAGCGCGGAGTCGTGCTGGTGTCTGCGACGCGCGCGCAGCGGCATCTCGGCGCGGGACGCGGCCTCCTGGAGCAGGTGACCGAGCGGGCCGGCCCCGGGACCGAGCTCGTCGGCACCGTGGGCGACGACGTAGACGCCACCAGGACGGAGTGGGAAGAACGTCCGGTTGAACCGGCGCAGCCGGCCCTCGATGTCGCCACCGTCGACGACGAGGTCGAGCGGCCCCTCCGCGATCAGGGTCCGGTGCCGGGCCACGGGGTCCTCAGGCAGCGCAAGGAGGTTCAGCCCGGGCAGTGCGCGGTGGAGGCCCGCGACGAGGTCGGCGTCCGGAGCACCCAGGATCACACCGGTGGCCGCAGGCCCCGGTACCGCGTCGGCGATCGCTGTCACGATCGATGACGCGTCCCCCGAGCGGCGCTTCCCCCGGAACAGGCCCACACCATCGATGTTAACTCGATGTGCCAAGCCTCAGCGGGAGCCGCCGAGCCGGCGTCGGACCCGGCCGGCGAGGGCCCGCAGGGACGAGCGCTCGGCCGGCGCGGCCGAGGGCGGCGCGGACTCCCACTGCGCCACGACCGCGTGGTGCCGCGACCACACCGCCTTCTCGACCGGTCCACCGTCCACGCGCGGCTCGGGGCCGCCACGGACCCCGGACAGCTTGCTGATCACCCCGGCGACCAGCGCCGCGGCGGCGACGGGGTCGACCGCGGTGACGGGCGCGTTGTCGCCGGTGGCGGGCGCGAGGGCGGGGTCGGAGAGCAGCCCGAGGTCGCCGATGACGGTCGCTCCGGACGCGGCCACCCGCGCAGCCATCGAGGCACCGATCGCGAGGGCCTGGTCGACCGCCCAGGCCGGGGTGAGGACGCGCTCGGCGGCCCGGTCGGCGGGCGCGGCCTGGAGCCCGCGGGCCGCGCCGAAGCGGACGAATCGGCTGTGATCGGCGGAGTCGAAGGCGGGGCCGAAGGCGGGGCCGTTGGTGCGTCGTACGAGCGCCTGGACCAGCTGGGTCTCGGGGAAGGTCAGCGAGCGGTTCGAGCGGTCGGCGGGCGTCTGGAGGAGCCCGGCCGGGACGCCGAGGAGCTCCTCGAAGACCCGCGGCAGGCCGTCGTGGTCCCGGTCGTCGACGACGACCACGGTCACCCGCTCGGGGCCGACCAGACCGACCCAGCGCTCGACCAGGCGGTCGTGACGGTGCCGGCGCCAGAACGACGGCGTCACCCGCTCTCCCTCGGGGTGGTCGAGGATCTCGCGCAGCCAGTCGGGGTACGACGGGACGGCGATGTTCTGGGTGTACTGCTGCCACTGCGAGCCGAGCAGGCGGACGACGGGGCGCAGCGTGATGAGCACCTGGGTCGCGGGGCCGAGCCCGTCGAGCACCGCGCGGGCGCCCTCGTCGCTGGCCTCGCAGTAGACCTCGCTGCTGACGATGCCGATCCGCGGCCGCTCGTCGCGGAGCTCGGCAGCGAGGGCGTGCCAGCGCTCGCGCTGCTCGGCGAGGTCCTGACCCGGCTCGACGCGGCCGAGGGCCACCGCCATCGCGGCGCCCATCTCGTGGGCCCGCTCGCCGGGGTAGCGCACACCGTGCTCGGCGAGCGCGTCACGCGCCTCCCAGAGCGCGCCCTGCATCGCCGTCGTCCCTGTCTTGTAGGGGCCGATGTGGAGCAGCGTGGTGCCGTCGGCGAGCCTCATCGGGCCACCTCCACGGCCGGGCGCTCGCGCAGGGCGAGCATCGCCTCGACGGCCGCGTCGGCCGCGACCTCGATCGGGATCTGTCCGCGTTCGGCCGACACCGGCCAGAGCAGCGCGTCGCGGGGGCCGCTGATCGTGAGCCCGGCCTCCTCGAACGCCACCAGCGCGGCACGGCCGGCCGCCCGCAGCTCACGGGCGAGGTCGTCGGGGACGTCGGGGTCGGCGTCGAGCGAGCGGGACACGCACGCGGTGGCGTCGGCGGTGGCGTCGGCCGCGGTCGCCCAGCCGGACGCGGCCAGCACCTCGACCTGCGGCAGCAGCGCGGTCACGAACGCGCTCACCGCCTGCTGACCGCCCGGGATCGAGGGCACCGGGACCGGTTCACCGGCCCGGTGGCGCGCCGCCTCCACGGCGTCGTACGCCGGCCAGCGGCGGCCCTGCGCGAGCGTCACCGCCTCGTCGAGCGAGCGGACCGTCGACAGCGACACCGCGAGGTGCACCGGGCCGGGCTGCGCGGCCACGAGGGCGCACACCTCCGCGGCCCAGGCCTCGACCGCAGCGACGGTCGGCTCTGCCAGGTGGTCGGTGACGGCGCCGGCGACCAGCAGCGTCCGCTCGCCGTCCCACGGGGCTCCGGGGGCCGCGACGACCCGGGCGTCCGGGGTCCGCTCAGCGTCGGGGGTCGCCTCCCACCAGGCGTCGGTGGCGAACGAATTCAGGCCGAGGCGCGGGTCCGGGATCCGCAGGGTGGTCACGCTGGGGATGGTAGTCACGTCACTCGAAGAAGGCCGCGACCACCCGCTCGGCAGCGTGACCGTCCTGCCAGCGGTTGAACCTCGCGTTGAACTCCTCGATCTCCCCCGCGTGCCGGGCCTGCAGGCCTGGGACGTCGCGGAGCAGCGCGACCACCTCGTCGGCCGTGTCGACCAGGGGGCCGGGCGCCGAGGAGGGGAAGTCGTAGAGGAAGCCCCGCACCCCGCCGACGTACGACGCCAGGTCGGGCACCAGGAAGATCATCGGCCGCCCGGTGAGGGCGAAGTCGAAGCGCATCGACGAGTAGTCGAGGACCGCGACGTCGGAGGCCAGGAGCAGGTCGTTGATCTCCGGGTAGTCGGTGACGTCGAGGACCCGGGCGCCGGCGCCCTCGGCCGAGCGGCCGGCGGCGTGGAAGCGGTGGCCGCGCATGAGCAGGACGTACTCGGGGCCGAGCGCGCGGGCGGCCGACTCGAGGTCGAGGTGCTGGACGAGCTCGGCGTTGCCCCAGGCGCTGGCCATGTCGTCGCGCCAGGTCGGGGCGTAGAGGACGGCGACCTGGCCGGGCTGGATGCCCAGGCGGCGGCGGGTGTCCTCGCGGACGGCGTCCGCGCGCTCGGAGACGAGGATGTCGTCGCGCGGGTAGCCCTTGCTGTGGATCGGGCCGTCGTAGGCGTACTCGTCGCGGTAGTGGACGTCCATCTCGGGCGAGGGGGTGAGGATCAGGTCCCACTCCCCCGACGTGCGCTCGATCTCGAGCGCGATCCGGCTGGGGGGCCAGTGCTTGGCGCGCCACATCCGCAGGCCCATCGACTTCGCGGGGTAGCCGTGGAAGGTCTGCAGGAGGCGCTGGCCGGGGCGCCGGTCGTACCAGCGGGGCGGGTCGACGTTCATGCAGAGGTCGGCGGCGGCGGCCATCACGCGGTGGTACTCGCGGCTCATCACGACCACGGGGACCGTGCCCTCGGGGGCGTGGGCGGGGGCGCCGAGGACGCCCCAGTAGACGGTCGCGTCGGGCCGGACCCGGCGCAGCTCGTGGTAGATCGCGAGCTGGCTGTCGGTGGCCGACGAGCCGCCGTAGACCTGGAAGTAGACCGAGCCCGGCTCCAGCGGGATGTCGCCCTCGCGGGCCCACGTCTCCAGCTGGGTCTGGACGTACGGCGTGCGGTCGCCGGGCTCCAGCGGCCGGGTCAGCTCGACGTCGAAGCCGCGGCCGACGCGGAGCAGCTCGACGGCGTACGACGTGCCGGGGGTGAAGGAGTGCAGCCGCTCCACGGTCGCCTCGGCGAGGAAGACCCGCTGCTCGGACTGCCCGGGGACCCGGACGACGAGGCGGTAGCGCCCGTGCGGGATCGGGCCGGCGCCCAGGCCCCACGGGTCGTGGCGCAGGTCGAAGGTGGCGGTGACCAGGCCGTCGGCACCGCCAGCGGCGGTGGCGGTGGTGGTGGTGGTGGTGGTGCCGGTCAGCGCGACCTTGGGGCCGACGAGCTCGACGGTGGCGCCGGTGGGCGGGGTCGCGGCCAGCCAGCGGCCGCGGACGGTGAGGGTGAGGTCGTCGAGGTCCACGGCGTCGACGGCGAGGACCCGCTCGGCCTCCCAGATCTCGACGCGCCCGGCGGAGCCGCGGGTGGCGACCAGGTCGCCCGTACCGGCGCCGAGCCAGAGGTCGCCGCCGGCGGGCCAGGAGACGGGCTGCTCGCGTCCGTCGGCGCTCAGGGCGTGCAGGACCCAGCGGCGGCGGCCGGGGACGGGTGCCGGGAAGGTCAGGGCGAACGTGCCGTCGGCCGCGACGTCGGTACGGGTCTCGGCGCCGTCGAGGGTGGCGCGGACGGCGACCACGGCGCCGGAGACCGTGCCGGCGAGAGTGCGCCCGGCGACGGCGAGGGTGCCGGCGGCGATCCGGGGCTGCTCGTCCGGCGCGACCACGAGCGTCGCGGGGGTCGCGCGCGGGTCGACGCGCAGCGTGACGGTCCCGGCGGGGCGCGGCGCGAACCGGTGGTCGTCCCCGCGGTCGGCGGCGACGTGGTCGGCGGCGAGGACGGCGATCCCGGTGCGGGTGACGTCCTGCACCGTCATCGTCAGCTCGAGCTGCCACGCCCCCGGCGCCGCGGCGAGCGCCGACGGGTCGACCGTGGCGCGCACCCCACCCCACGAGTAGTCCTGGTGCCGGCGGCCGGCGAGGTTGCCCCGCCAGTCGCGCACCTGCTCGACGGGGAGGTCGACGCGGGCACCGTCCGGGCCGACGAGGGCGCACGCCACCTGGGGGAATCCGTCGAGGTGGACGTTGTCGATCGCGGCGCACACGAGCAGCTCGAGGCGGTCCTGGTCGGCCCCGGTCCAGCGCACCTCGCGCACGACCGCGCGCAGGAGGGTCTCGGCGGGGGCGAGCTCGAGCAGCTCGGGCGGGAGGTCCAGGTCGCCGGGCAGCGGCAGCTGCGCCCAGGCCCGTCCGTCGCGGATCTCGGTCGGGTGGTCGCCGTAGGCGAACAGGCGGTCGGTGACGAACCGCTCCAGGACGGCGCGCTCGTCGTTGCGGGTGAGCCAGAGCTTGACCCGGGACTCGACCGACAGCGAGGCGACGACCTCGGGGCCGGCGTCGTCGAGCCAGCGGCGGACGTGGTCGCGCAGCGTCGTCCACTGCCGCTCGTCGGCGCGCTCGGCGCTGGCGAGCAGGGGCTGCACGGCGGCGTCGAGGACGCCCCACAGCCACCAGTCCCGGACGTCGGGGAGGCCGAGCGCCTCGACCTCGCGCCAGGTGCCCTCCTGGACCTCGATCCAGCCGTCGAGGCGGCTGAGGACGTCCGGGGTGGCGCCGACCGCGGCGCCGTCACGCCGCCCGGTGGGCAGGTAGGTGACGTGGGTGAGCAGGTCGAAGGCGTCCGCCGAGCGCAGCAGCCCGAGCGCGACGTCGGCGCCGCTCGCGAGCCGGTCGGTGAACCCGACGCCCGCCCGGGCCCACAGCGCGCGGGTGAAGAGCTTGTTGCCGAGGCCGAGGTCGGTGACCGCGATCGGGCTCGCCCCCAGCGTCGTACGACGGACCTCGGCGCGGTGCGCGGCGGCGAACGGCGAGTCCGCGATCCAGCCGATCACGTCGGGCTCGCCCATCAGCCCGACGACCAGCGGCGAGCCGGACGCCTCGTGCGCCGCGACCAGCCGCTCGACCGCCGGCAGCGGCAGGTCGTCCCCGGCGCCGGCGACCAGCACCAGCTCGGCCCGCGCGGAGCGGACGCCGTCGTTGCGTGCGGCGGCCAGCCCGGACGCCGTACGGCGCCGGACCCGGATCCGCCAGTCCTGCGCCGCCTCCTGGCGCACCGTCTCGCGCACCCGGTCGCAGCGCCCGTAGGGCAGCACGAGCACGTCGAGGTTGCGGTGGGTCTGGTTGCGCAGCGCGGCGAAGAACGGCGCGATGCGGGTGGTCTCGTCGTCGCTGACCGGCACCACGACCGTCACCATCGGCCCGGTGTAGTCCCGGCGCAGCCGACGGGTGAGGCGGCCGACGGGACCGCGCATCCGCTGGGGGCCGGACTTGGCGATGCGGACCAGCGCCTGCTGGGCCCGGACGCGGGCGTGGGCCACGGACGGCTTCCTTCGGGTCGGCGGACGGACCTGCCGATCGTATCGGGGGCGTTCAGGCCTCGTGCGGACGCAGCGCGAGGGCCGCCGGGTCGACGCTCGCCGGATCCAGCCCGGGGACGTCGAGCCGCCCCTCGACCCGCGCCAGCGGCTGCCCCGCGCGGCTCGCCAGGTGCCTCATCACCAGCGCCGCATCGGCCCGCCGGTCGTGGGTGACCAGCCAGCCGGTCAGCCGGTGCGCCGGACCGAGCCCGCTGCGCACGAGCGCGTCGTCCCCCCACAGCCCCTGGACCATCGCGACGAGCAGCTCCCACCAGTCGTCGGCGGCGTCGGGGACGAGCAGGAAGTAGCGCCACATGTCACCGGGCAGCACCTGCGTGCGAAACACCTCCTGGAGCGCCGGGGAGCCCAGCGCACGGGTGCTGTCGAGCGCCATCTGCTTCGTGCGCCAGCGATCCCGCAGGTCGGCCACCGTCGCCCGCTGCTCGGTGATCGCGCTGCCGTCCCCACGGATCCGCCAGTGGTAGACGATGTCGTCGAGGACGGCGACCCGCTCCGCCCGCAGGTAGGCCTCGGTCGTCGCCGGCTGGTCCTCGTACCGGATCCGCTCCGGCCAGCTCAGTCGCGCGGCGTCCCAGAACCCGCGCCGGAACAGCTTGTTCCACGCGAACACGTCCCCCAACAGCTCGGGCCGCTCCTCGATCGAGCCGACGTACGGAGCGTGCATGCCGTCCATCCACGGCAACCGGATCTCGCGCTCGGCCCCCAGGTCGCCCTCGATCCGCAGGATGTTGCCGACCGCGAAGTCCGCCTCGCCCTTGCGCAGAGCGGCGAGCAGAAGGGCGTAGGCGTCGCGCGGGATGACGTCGTCGGAGTCGGCGAAGGTCAGGTACTCGCCGCGCGCCGCCTCGACGCCGACATTGCGCGCCGCGCCCAGGCCGCCGTTGGAGACGTGCAGGACGCGCACCCGGTCGTCGCGCTCGGCGTACCGGTCGGCGATGGCGCCGGACTCGTCGGTCGAGCCGTCGTCCACGACGACGACGTCGAGCGCGCGGTGGCGCTGGGCCAGGATGCTGTCGAGGCAGGCGGGCAGGTAGGTCGCGACGTCGTACACGGGGACGACGACGCTGACGAGCGGCCGGCGACGCGAGAACACCGCGCCGAACCTACCGGACGGATGAGGGAGTCCCGGGGATCGCGCAGGCGAGCGGTGCTCAGCGCGTGCGATGGCAAGGCGTCCGGCGCGACGGCAGGCTGGAGGCCTGTCGAGCGTCGGCAACGCAGCCAGCGTGCGTGCTGAGCACCGCGCAGCGTGCGATCCCTGGGACTCCCTCATCTAGGCTCTGGACCCATGACGATCCGCGCCGCGGTACGCCGCCGCGCGGCACGGCTCAAGCAAGCCTCCGGGGTGGTCCGGCCGACGCTGAGCGTGGTCGTCGCGACCCTCGACTCGGCGGAGCACGTGGCCGCCTGCCTCGACTCCGTACGACGCCAGGAGGTCCCCGACACCGAGATCCTGGTCGTGGACCTCGGCAGCACCGACCAGACGCTCGCGATCGTGGCGCGGCACCAGGACGAGGACCGCCGGGTCCGGCTGCTCACCACGACCGGTGACCTGGGGCGGGCGCGCGACCACGGGGCGGCGGCGGCGCGGGGGCACTTCCTGGCGTTCGTCGATGCCGACGACGCGGTGACCCGGCACGGGCTGCGGTTCGCGGTCGAGGCGCTGCGCGCGTCCGGCTCGTCGTACGCCGTCGCGGCCGAGCGCCCGCAGCGGCGCGGTCGGGTGCTGCCGGTGAGCGACGACGTGCGGCGGTTGCACGACGAGCACCGGCGGCTCGCCGGTGCGGCGCGGATCGAGGCGGCGCTGCACGGGTCGGCGCGGCGGTCGGTCTTCGACCGCCGCTGGTACGACGACGCGGGGCTCGAGTTCGGGGCCGGGCGCGCCGTCGACGCGACCCACGCGGCGCGGGCGGCGTTCGCGGCCGAGGCGATCGACTGGCTCCCGCACGTGCTCGCGCTGCGGCGGTCCGACGACGACCGCGGGGTCCTCACCCGGGCCTCGGTCAGTGAGGTCGCCGCGGACGTGGCGACCGCGATCACCCTGCTCGGCACCGACGGGCCGCGGCGGGCGGCACGGGCGCTGGGCAGCGACCTGCTCGGGTTCCTGGACGGGCTGTGGCCCGCCGATCCGTCGACCTGGGCGGCGGTCCGGTCTGCCGCGGTGCCGCTGATCGCAGAGGCGGGCGACGCAGCAGCCGCCGAGGTGCCGTCCTGGGCCGAGGTCCTGCACGGGCTGCTCGTCGCCGACGACGCCGCCGGCGCGAACCGCTTCCTCGAGGAGGTCCGGCTGAGCGCGCGCCCGTACCCCGTCTGCGACGGAGCCGTCGACTTCGGCCCGGCCTGGCCCGCGGCGACGCTGGGCGCGGTCGAGACGCTGGTGCGCGCCGAGCTGACCGCGGTCCGGACCGCCGACGGCACCGTCGAGCTCACCGGCTGGGCGTTCGTCGACAACCCCGACCTCGACCGCACCGGCGAGGACCGCGGGAACGAGGACCGGATCGAGGTCGAGCTCGTCGCCCCCGACGGCCGGCGCGTCCCCCTCCTGACCACCCGGCGCGCCGAGCCCGCGGCCGACATCGCGAGCGGCCTGCACCACGCGGACGTCACGGCGTCCGGATTCGTCGCGCACGCCGACCTCACCGAGCTGACCGACCTCCCCGACGGCACCTGGCAGGTCGCGGCGACGGTGACCCACGGCGACGTCGTCCACCGCGGACGGGTGGTCGTCCGGCCGCGCACGATGGCCGGGGTCGCCGCGGCGGCGCACGGTCCGCGGCTGGTGGTCCTCGACCACGACGACCTGGAGCGGGCCGAGCTCCGGCTGAGCACCCCGGCGACCTGGCTGGAGCCGGCGGGCGTCGATGCCGCCGACGACGGCCGGCTGCTGCTCGACGTCGACGCCCGGCTGGCCTGGCTGCGCCGGGCCGGGAGCGACGAGCGGATCCGGCTGACCCGGGTCGACGGCCGGTTCGCGGTGCCGCTCGACGAGCTCACCGGGCCGGGCCGCTTCGAGCTGGTGGCCGGACCCCAGGTCCGGCACGTGCACCACCGCCCGGACACCCCGGTCACCGCCCACCTGCGGCCCGACCGGCGCGGGCGGGTGTGCGTCGTACCGCCGGCGCGGGGGGCGCTCGTCACCGCGGTCCGGCTCACCGAGGACGCCGTCGAGGCCGACCTCCTGGTCGACGACCACCAGCCCGACTGGCGATCGGCGCTCGTCGACGGCGGCCACGTCGTCACGGGCACCGTCACCCCCACCGGCCGCGGTACGGCGACCGTGCGGGTCCCCCTTGCCGCCTCCGTCTGGGGCCAGCCCGAGGCACCCCTGCGCTCGGGCCACTACACGCTCTCGCTGGCCAACGCCCGGCACACCGACTGGTTCGGTGCCGCGCCCGCGCCCGCCGTCAGCGCCGCCCTGCCCCTCGCCGAGCTGCGCACCGACCTCCGGGTACGGGTCGACGTCGCCCACCCCGACGGCCCCGTGGTCGGCGTGGTCGTCGACCCGCCGCTCGCCGACGACGAGCGCGGAGAGCGGCAGCAGCGGCTCCTGCGCGAGGCGTGCCGGGTCGAGCGGGCCGAGCAGGACAGCGTCTTCCTGCGCGCCATGTTCGGCGAGCACGCCCACGGCAACGGCCTCGGCCTCCACGACGAGCTCGTCCGGCGCGGCTCCGACCTCACCGTCTACTGGTCGATCGCGGACCGCTCGGTCGCCGTCCCGCCCGGCGGGATCGGCGTCGTCGAGCGCACGCGCGCGTGGCACGAGGCGATCGCGACGTCGCGCTTCCACATGGTCGACGTGCACCAGGTGCGCTGGTTCGAGCGGCCGGAGGGGCAGACGCTGATCCAGACCTTCCACGGCTACCCGTACAAGCTGATGGGCCACGACTGGTGGGAGAAGATGGGCAACGACCCTGCCGAGGTGGGCAGCCTCGACCGTCGTACCCGCGACTGGAGCGTGCTCGTCTCGCCCGCCCGCTACGCCTCACCGCTGCTCAAGGCGGCCTTCCTCGACCCGGCCGGGGCGGGCGACGTACCGGTCGCGGAGATCGGGTACCCGCGCAACGACATCCTGCTGCGACCCGAGGGCGCCGACCTGCGGGCGCGGACGCGCGCGCTGCTCGGCATCGACGACGACACGGTGGCGGTGCTCTACGCGCCGACCTTCCGCGACTACCTCTCGGCCGACGACCTGACCGCGCGGCGGGTGACCTTCTTCGACCCCGACGAGGCGCTGGCGGCGCTGCCTGACAACCACGTGGTGCTGATGCGCGGGCACGCGTTCAACGCACGGGTCCGCGACGACCGGGTCGCGACCAGCGCCCGGGTCATCGACGTGACCGACCACCCGGACGTCAACCACCTGATCCTGGCGTCCGACGCGGGCGTCCTGGACTACTCGTCGCTGCGCTTCGACTACGCGCTGACCGACAAGCCGATGGTGTTCCTGGTGCCGGACCTGGCGACGTACGACCGGTTCCGCGGGGGCGTCATCCCCTACCCGCCGACCGCGCCCGGGCCGCACGTCGACACGACGGCCGAGGTGGTCGCGTGGCTGCGCGACCTGCCCCGGCTGCGGGACGAGTTCGCGGACGCGCGGGCGACGTTCCGGCGCGACTACGCCGAGCTGGACGACGGCCGGGCCGCGGCCCGGCTCGTCGACCGGTGGATCACTCCCCCGAGCTGAACGGGTCGTCGCGGCGTACGTCGTAGACGTGGCCGGACTGGTCCGAGAGCAGCACGTCGACCGACGTGTGCGCGACCGTGAGCGAGTCGAGCAGCGTGCCCGGCGGCTCGTCGCCGAACGCCTTGGTGCGCATCGGCGTCGCGGTGCGCTCGGGGTTGATGCAATTGACCCGGACGCCGGCCTCGGCCCACTCGTCGGCGAGCGCCTGGGTCAGGTTGACCGTGGCGGCCTTGGCCGAGGAGTAGAGGCTGTAGCCGCCGCGCCCGCGCGTGTAGGAGCTCGACGTGAAGAGCAGCAGCGAGCCCTGGGTGGCCGCCAGGTGCGGGTAGAACTCCTGGGCGATGAAGATCGGCCCGAGGTAGTTGATCTCGGTGGCGGCGTAGACCGTCTCCTCGGACGTCGTCAGGAGCTCGCCGCGCGGCAGCACGCCCGCGGTGTTGACGACGAAGTCGATGGTGCCGGCCTCGGCGATCGCGGCCTTGGCCGCCGCGGCGACATCGGTGCGCTTGCCGACGTCGGTGCCGGTGGTGGACCGGCTGAACGTGAGCACCGTGGCGCCGTAGGACCGGGCGAGCTCGGCGATGTCGGCGCCGATGCCGTAGCTGCCGCCGAAGACCACCATCGTCTTGCCGGCCAGGGCCGTGCGGTAGCCGGCGTCGTCCTTGGCCCGGGGCAGGTCGATGCCGGTGAGCTGGAAGAGCTTGTCGGCGATGAAGACGTCGATCGGCTCGGTGACCTTCATGTTCCGGTCGTCGCCGTGGACCACGATGATCGGCTCGTTCGGCAGGTAGCGCAGCACCACGCTGCAGTCGTCGGTCGCCGTGAAGTCGGGGTCGGCCGCGGCCTTCTCGTAGGCCCGGGCCAGCACGTCGAGCCGGAACGCCTGGGGCGTCTGGCCGCGGCGCAGGGACGCCCGCGGCGGGATGCTGGAGATGGTGTCGTCGGCGGCGACCTCGATGATCGTGTCGGCCGACGGGATCGCGACGTCGACGGCCGGGTAGGCGTCGAGCGCGGTGAAGCACTCACCGATGATCCGCGGCGTCACCAGCGGCCGGACCGCGTCGTGGAGCAGGATCCGGATCGCGCCGGCGTCGCCGTCGGCGCTCGCGACCAGGTGGTCGATCGCGCGCTGCGTCGTGGCGTTGCGGGTGTCGCCGCCCTCGAGGATCGCGGTGACCTTGGGGTAGGCGTCGCCTCGGGTGATGTCGCGGACCGCGTCGGTGTGCCCCGGGGTCATCATGACGAGCACCTCGTCGACGTCCGGGTGGTCGTGCAGCGCGACGAGGGTGTGCTCGAGGAGGGTCTTGCCGGCGACCTTGATGAGCTGCTTGGGGATGTCGAGCCCGACCCGGCTCCCGACACCGCCGGCGAGAAGGACCGCGACGTTCCTGGTCATGGGGCGCAGTCTCCCACGGCCGCACGCGGCCACGGGAAACGGCAGGAGCCTGCGGGCACGCGCCTCAGGCGGGACGGCGGGCCTGGGTGCGCGCCTGCGCCTCCAGGGCGTGGATCTGCGAGGTCAGCACGTCGACCTCCGCCTCCAGCTCCGCGACCCGTACGACGGCCTGTCCGGCCCGCTCGTCGGCGTCGGCGAGCCGCTGGGTCAGCCGGTCCGCGGCACGCCGGGCCTCGTCGGTGAGGTCGCGCTGGTCGGAGAGCTCGCGACGGGCGTCGGCGAGCTCGGAGGCGGCGTCGCCGAGGCGCTTCTCGAGCCGGGCGATGGTGGCGTCGCGCTTGGCGATCTTGCCCGTCATGTCGGCCGCGAACTCGACGTTCTCGGCGGTGCGGGTCTCGGTGAGCTGGGCGTAGGCCTGGGCCTGGCCGGCGCGGTCGCGCGCGGCCTCCTGGCGGAAGTCGAGGAGCTCGGAGTGGGAGATCTTGAGGGCGGCGGCGCCGAGCACGACGGCTCCGGCGGCGGCGATCGTGACGAGTACCCAGGAGCCGGTCACGGCGGTGCCCGTGACGGCGAGGGCCGCGAGCACGATCAGGAGCGCGGCGACCACGATCCGGGTCGACCGCTGGCGGCGGCGGTTTCCGGTGGCGCTAGACCTGACAGGGGAAGTCATGACAGCACGTTAGGCCGCCGACCGGCCCGGACGCGGGAGACACGCTCGTCACATCCGTCCCAACTGCCCCAAGCCCGCGAGGTGCGGCGGTTGCTGGTCCGAAGTCGGACAGCCTGTCGGAACTCGACCCAGCAAGGGGCCTACTTCGCCCCAGCAACCTGCGCACTTCGTCGGGCAGTCAGGCCGCGTCGTCCCGGTCCCCGCGCACCCGGCAGGCGCGCTCCAGCAGGATCCCGGCGACCATCGCGGCGAGCGCGCAGGCCGCGGCCACCAGCGAGCGGACCAGGCGCTCGTCGGCCAGCTCGGCGGGGTCGCCGATCCAGGTCAGGGCGTAGCCGAGGTACCCGCCGGCGACCAGGGCGCCGACCAGGGCGCTGGCCCGGCCCAGCACGAAGCGGTTGACCGCCTGGTGCGGCGCGAGCCGCTCCCGGCGCACGTGGACGGCGCGGTGGGTCACCCAGGCGCCGTACCCGAGGATGCCGGCCAGGAGCAGCAGCGCCAGCGGCTGCGGCGTCGAGACCAGCGGCGGGACGATGCCGAGCCGGTTGCACAGCGGGTGGATCGCCGCGCCGACGGCGAGGCCGACCAGCGCCCACCCCAGGAGGGTGCGCGCGGCGGTCGGCCGCATCTCGCCCGACGGCGACGGGGGGCGGTCGGGCCCCGCGTCGCCGCTCACGCGGAACCGCTCACTCGAACTCGAGCACCAGGTCGTCGCGCAGCTTGAGGCCGTCGGTACCGACCGCGGCGACCAGGGTGGCCAGGGGCCCGCGGTCGAGCAGGTCGGCGTCGGGCTCGAGGTCGAGCCACGGCTGGAGCACGAAGGCGCGCTCGTGGGCCCGCGGGTGCGGCAGCTGGAGCTCGTCGGTGTCGCTGCGCCGGTCGCCGACGACGATCAGGTCGACGTCGAGCGTGCGGGGCGCGTTCTTGACCGCGCCGCGGGTGCGGTCGAAGGCGTCCTCGATGGCCAGCGCGCGGTCGATCAGGCGGTGCACCGACAGCGTGGTGTCGGCGAGCACGACGGCGTTGAGGAAGCTCTTGGCGTCGTCCGGGCAGTCGACCGGGTCGCTCTCGTAGACCGGGGAGACGCCGGTGACCCACACGTCGGGGGTGTCAGCCAGCGCGTCGACGGCACCCTGAAGGTTCGCGAACCGTTCACCGAGGTTGGAGCCGAGTGCCACCACCATCCGCCGGATCGGGCGCATCTCGCCGGTCAGGGTGTCCGCGTCGATGATGTTCGGATTGGGGGTCTCGGTCATGCTGGGCCCTCTGCCTTTCCGGTTCTGTCTCCCCCACCAGCCGCCTCACGGCGGCGGGTGATGGTGAGCTGTACGTCGGCGAACGTCGCCTGGATCGGCGCATCCGGCTTGTGGACGGTCACACGCACCCATTCAACACGACTGTCCAACAGGCAGGTGTCCGCGATCCGCTGCGCCAGGGTCTCGATCAGGTCGACCGGGTCCCTCGTCACGGCAGCCGCGACCTGGTCCACGAGGCTTCCGTAGTCGACGGTGTCATGCAAGTCGTCCGACGCCGCCGCCGGGGCGGTGTCGACGCCCAGCGTCAGGTCGATCTTGAAGATCTGCCCGTCACGGCGCTCGTGGTCGAACACCCCGTGGTGGGCGAAGCACTCGATGCCGAGGATGCTCAGCTCGTCGCTCATCCCTCTCCCTCCGTCGCGGCCCGATCCGCGTCGGGCCCCCACTCTGCCGCAACCGCGAGAGCATCGCGGTGGGCACGCACATCATGGACGCGCAGGCACCACACCGGGGTTCCCCCCAGGCCCGCGGCGAGCAGCGTCGTCATCGCGACGCCGGCCGCCTCGCGCTCCCCCACGGGGCGGGCCCGGCCGTCGGGGCCGGCGAGCAGCCGGCCGAGGAACGTCTTGCGGCTCGCGCCCACCAGCAGCGGGAAGCCGAGCCCGGCGAGGACGTCGAGGCGGCGTACCAGCTCCCAGTTGTGGTGCGGCTGCTTGGCGAAGCCGAGCCCGGGGTCGAGCACGATCTGCTCGTCGCGCACGCCCGCCGCGCGGATCGCCGCGACCCGCTCGGCCAGCTCGGCGCGCACGCCGGGCACGACGCCGCCGTGCTCGTCGTACCCGGTGAACTCCTGCATCCGGTCGCTGTGGGCGCGCCAGTGCATGGCCACGTACGTCGCACCGGTGCCCGCGACCACGTCGAGGATCGCGGGGTCGGCCAGGCCGCCGGAGACGTCGTTGACGATCCGGGCGCCCGCGGCGACCGCCCGCGCGGCCACCTCGGCGCGCATCGTGTCGACCGAGACGGTCGCGCCCTCGGCGGCCAGCGCCTCGATCACCGGTACGACGCGGTCGAGCTCCTCGGCCAGCAGCGGCCGGGTGGCGCCGGGCCGGGTGGACTCGCCGCCCACGTCGAGGATGTCGGCGCCCTGGGCGAGCAGGTCGCGGCCGTGGGCGATCGCGCGCTCGGGGTCGTCGTACCGTCCGCCGTCGGAGAACGAGTCGGGCGTGACGTTGACGATCCCCATCAGGAGGGGGATCGGCGGAGCGGTCATGCGCCGAACGCTATCGGCCGCCCGTACTCTCGTCGTAGCCCAACCCCAGGAGGAGCCATGTCGGTGCTCAAGGCAGCCGCGACCCGGACCATCAAGCCGCTGGTGAGCGACCAGGTGTGGCAGCGCCTGCGCCGGATCGGCGGCGGCGCGGCCGAGTCCGCCGCGCCCGCCACCGACGGCCCGCGGTTCGCCGAGATGGACCTGACCCAGATCGCGCTGCACTTCAAGACCGACAAGGCCGGCACGCACCACTACACCCAGCACTACGAGCGGCACCTGCAGCACCTGCGCGGCGAGAAGTTCACGCTCCTCGAGATCGGGATCGGCGGCTACGCCCGCGAGCGCCAGGGCGGGCGCTCGCTGCGGATGTGGAAGCACTTCTTCCCCCGGGCCCAGATCGTCGGCCTCGACATCGAGGACAAGTCGTTCGTCGACCGGCCCCGGATCGTCAGCTACCAGGGCTCCCAGGTCGACGAGGAGGTGCTGCGCCGGATCATCGCGGAGCAGGGCACCCCGCAGGTGATCATCGACGACGGCAGCCACCGGCCCGAGCACATCCGCGAGACCTTCCGGATCCTCTTCCCGCTGCTCGCCGACGACGGGATCTACGCGATCGAGGACACCCAGACGTCGTACTGGACGCGCTTCGGGGGCAACCCCGACCGGCACGCCACGGACACCACGATGGCGCTGGTCAAGGACCTCCTCGACGGGCTCAACCACGCCGAGTACCCCGACGCCGACTACGTGCCGACCTACGACGACCGGCACGTGATCGCGGTGCACGCCTACCACAACCTCGTGATCATCGAGAAGGGCCGCAACGACGAGCCCAGCAACGTCATCCCCGCCAAGCGTTTCTGAGTCGCCCGCCCGCTACGGTGACCGGGTGAGTGCAACGGTCAAGGACACTGCCCAGGTCGCCGGCTCGGCCCAGCTCGGCGACGGAACCACCGTCTGGGAGCTCGCCCAGGTCCGTGAGGACGCCGTCCTCGGCGAGAGCTGCGTGATCGGCCGGGGTGCCTACGTCGGCACCGGCGTGCGCATCGGCGACCGCTGCAAGCTCCAGAACTACGCGCTCGTCTACGAGCCCGCCACCCTCGGCGACGGGGTCTTCATCGGCCCGGCGGCGGTGCTCACCAACGACCAGTACCCGCGCTCGGTCTCCCCCGACGGCGACCTCAAGCGGGCCTCCGACTGGCAGGCGGTCGGCGTCGAGATCGGCGACGGCGCCTCGATCGGCGCCCGCGCCGTGTGCGTGGCGCCCCTCAAGGTCGGCCCGTGGGCGCTCGTCGCCGCGGGCGCGGTCGTGACGCGCGACGTGCCGGCGTACGCGCTGGTGGCGGGGGTGCCCGCCAAGCGGATCGGCTGGGTCGGGCGCGCCGGCGTACGGCTCGCCGAGACCGAGCCGGGCGTGTGGACCTGCCCCGAGACCGGCGACGTCTACGACGCCGACGGGGACGTGCTCAGCCGCCGATGACGATGCGGCGGACGCCCTCGCGGTCCCACGCTGCGGCGTCCGTCACCCGGCGGCCGTCGACGAGCAGGGTCACGCCCGGCAGGTCGTCGGGCGTGAGCGAGCGGTACTCCGGGTGGTCGGCCTGGACGACGACCGCGGTGACGTCCTCGCCCCGGTGGGGCGGGAGGCCGAGCTTGTCGAGCTCCTCGGACGTGTACATCGGGTCGGCGACGTAGGGCACGGCGCCGCGGGCCCGCAGCTCGTCGACCAGCGGGAAGACGCCGGAGAAGGCGGTCTCCTTGACCGCCCCGCGGTAGGCGGCGCCGAGGACGAGGACCGACAGCCCGGTCAGGTCGCCGTGGGCGGCCGCGAGGAGGTCGACGGCGTAGAGCGGCATGCCGGCGTTGGCCTCGCGGGCCGCGCTGACGACCGTCGCGGCCGGGTCGTTCCAGAGGTAGAGCCGCGGGTAGATCGGGATGCAGTGCCCGCCGACGGCGATGCCGGGCAGGTGGATGTGGCTGTAGGGCTGGGAGTTCGAGGCCTCGATCACCTTGAGGACGTCGACACCGATCCGGTCGGCGTAGCGCGCGAACTGGTTGGCCAGGCCGATGTTGACGTCGCGGTAGGTGGTCTCGGCGAGCTTGGCGAACTCCGAGGCCTCGGACGGGCCGAGGTCCCACACGCCGTTGGGGCGCGGCAGGTCGGGGCGCTCGTCGAACTGCAGCACCGCCTCGTAGAACGTGATCGCGGCGTCGGTCGAGGCCTGGTTGATGCCGCCGACGAGCTTGGGGTACTTGCGCAGGTCGGCGAAGACCCGGCCGGTCAGCACCCGCTCGGGGCTGAAGACGAGGTGGAAGTCCTCGCCGGCGGTGAGGCCGGAGAGCTCCTCGAGGCGGGGCGCGAAGCGGTCGCGCGTCGTACCGACGGGGAGGGTGGTCTCGTAGCTGACGAGCGTGCCGGGCTTGAGGCCGCGGCCGACCGCCTCGGTGGCGGCGTCCATCCACTGCCAGCTCGGCGTGCCGTCGGCGGCGACGAAGAGCGGGACGACGATGACGACCGCATCGGCCTCGGCGACCGCCGTGGTGGTGTCGGTGGTGGCGCTGAGCAGGCCGGCGTCGACCGCCGCGCGCATCTTGTCCTGGAGATCGGCCTCACCCGGGAAGGGCTCGATGCCGCGGTTGACGAGGTCGACGACCGTCGCGTCGACGTCGGCGCCGACCACCTTGTGCCCCGAGCTCGCGAACTGGACCGCCAGCGGCAGCCCGATCTTGCCCAGCGCGACGACGCAGATGTTCACCCTCAGCTCCTGACTTCGACGACGACCCGGTCCTGGAGCCCGGGCCTCACCTCGACCGTGGTCGTCCGCAGCCGGCGACGCACTTGTGCGGACGACGTGAGCGCCGACCGCACCGGGACATCGTAGACGTCGCTGCCCGCCCGCAGCTGCCAGCGGGCCGCCCAGCGGCCGCGGTGCCCGGCGATCTCGGTCACGTCGAGCGCGGCGTGCAGCAGTCCGTCGGGGCCCACCTCGACCGGCACCCGTACGACGGCCGCGGGCTCACCCGCGAGCCGGCGGGCCGGACCGGGCGGGCCCTCGGCGGCCACGAGCGCCGCGGAGAGCGCCCCGAGGCTGTCGGGGGCGATGCCCTCGCTGCTCGCGGAGAGGGTGAGCCGGCCGTCGGCGATCCGCGCGGTCTGCTCGCCGAGACCGCGCTGGATCACGTTGGGCACGTTGTCGCCGGTGGGGCGGAAGATGTCGTCGGGCACGCCGTCGCGGAAGCCGGGGAGCACGAGGAACAGCTCGCCGTCCTCGACGTGGGCGCGGACCTTGGGGGCGCTGTCACCGAGGGCGAGCACGGCGGGGATGTCGCCGCGTCGTACGTGCCACCAGCGCAGGCGGGTGCCGACCTTGAGCAGGCGCTCGACACCGGGCGTGAGGTAGTCCTCCGCCACGGCGGCGACCGCGGCGAGCAGCTCGGGCCGCTCCTCGGGCGCCACGTCGGCGATATTGCGCATGACGATCTTGTTGAGCTCCCAGCCGAAGTGCCGGCGGATGATCGCGTCCCGGTCGTCGCCCGGGGGCACGATCGCGCAGATGTGCTCGATGACCGACACGATCGCGGCCAGCCGGTCGCGCCAGGTGGTGGTGTAGGAGATGTTGTCGGCATCGTCGCGGCGGACCGCGAAGTAGATGGGGGGCCGGCCCAGCACCGACACCTTGCCCGCGGCGAGCATCGCCGAGATCGCAAAGGGCTGGTCGCTGCCGACGCGCATGTCGAGCGCGTAGCGGATGTCGTTGTCGACCAGCAGGGAGCGGCGGAACAGCTTGGTGTTGGACAGCGAGAACGGCAGGTTGGACTGCGGGAACGCCATGTCGGGCTCGTCGCGGTGGAAGAGCCGCTGGTCGACGATCCGGCCGTTGACGCCGGTCATCGCGGGGACGACGACGTCGGAGCCCCACGCGTCGGCGGCGGTGACCATCCGCTCCAGGCCGTCGGCGGCGAGGTAGTCGTCGGAGCCGAGGAAGAAGACGAACCGGCCGCGCGCCTGCTCCAGGCCCACGTTGCACGGCCGTGCCGGGCCGCCCGAGTTGGCCTGGTGCACGACCCGGACCACGCCGGGGTGCGCGGCGGCGTAGTCGTCGAGGAGCGCGCCGCTGCCGTCGGTCGAGCCGTCGTCCACCGCGACCACCTCGAGCCGGTCGGTCCCGATGCTCTGGGCGAGCAGCGAGTCCAGGCAGGCCGGCAGGTAGGCGACGGTGTTGTAGACCGGGATGACGACCGAGACGTCGGGAGCGGCGGGCATCCTCAGGGCCAGACGGTGTTGCCTGACGACGCCGACTCGAGGACCGCCGCGGCGACCTCGACGGTGCGCAGCCCCTGGCGCAGGGTCACGATGTCGCTGTCCTTGCCGAGGACGGCGTCGCGGAACAGCTCGTGCTCGACCAGCAGCGGCTCGCGCTTGGGGATCGCGAACCGGGTCACGTCGCCCTCGGCGACGCCGCGGAAGGCGCTGACGGCCTCCCACTCGGTGCGGACCGCGCCGTTGGCGTAGAAGTGCAGGTCGGCGGTGAGCGTGTCGGCCACGAAGGCGCCGCGCTCGCCGGTGACGACCGTCGAGCGCTCCTTGAGCGGGCTCAGCCAGTTGACGAGGTGGTTGACCACGATGCCGTTGCCGAGCTCGCCGACGACCGCGATGAGGTCCTCGTGCTCGCGACCGCTGCGCCGGGCCGCCTGGGCGGAGACCTTGACGTAGGGCTGGCCGGTGACCCAGGCGGTGAGGTCGATGTCGTGGGTGGCGAGGTCCTTGACCACGCCGACGTCGGCGATCCGGCCCGGGAACGGGCCCTGGCGCCGGGTGACGACCTGGTAGATCTCGCCCAGCTCGCCGTTGGCGAGGCGGGTGCGCAGGCTCTGGAGCGCGGGGTTGTAGCGCTCGATGTGGCCCACGCCGCCGACCAGGCCGCGCGACTCGAACGCGTCGACGAGGCGCTGGGCGCCGTCGACGGTCGGGGCGAGCGGCTTCTCGATGAGGGCGTGGACGCCTGCCTCGGCCAGCTTGAGCCCGATCTCCTCGTGGAAGCCGGTCGGCGCCGCCACGACGACGTACTCGGGCTTCAGGGCGATGAGCGCGTCGACGTCGGGGACGATCGGGACGCCGTACGAGACCCGGGTGTCGGTGACCTGGGCGTCGGCGACGCCGATCAGCTCGACACCGTCGAGCCCGGAGAGGATCCGGGCGTGGTTGCGGCCCATCGCCCCCAGGCCGACCAGGCCGGCGCGCAGCGTCATGCGTTCACCGCCGCGACGATCCGGTCGAGCTCGTCGGAGGTCAGCGTCGGGAAGACCGGCAGCGAGAGCGCCTCGAGGGCCGCCTTCTCGGTCTCGGGCAGCTCCCAGCGCGGGTCGGGGACGCCGGCCTCGGTCAGGAACGGCTTGAGCCGGTGGACCGGCGTCGGGTAGTACGTCGCGCTGCCGATCGCGTGCTCGGCGAGCCGGGCCTGGAGCGCGTCGCGCTCGGCCGAGCGCACGGTGTACTGGTGGTAGGAGTGCTCGTAGCCGTCGGGCACGAACGGCGTCGTCGCCGCGGTGATGCCGGCGGTGAGCACCTTGGCGTTCTCGCGACGCCGGTCGGTCCACTCGGCCAGGCGGCGCAGCTGGTTGCGGCCCACGGCGGCGGCGACGTCGGTCATCCGGGTGTTGGTCCCGACGACCTCGTTGGCGTAGCGCTGCTCCATGCCCTGGTTGCGCAGCAGCCGCAGCGTGCGCGCGAGCTCGGCGTCGGCCGTGGTGATCATGCCGCCCTCGAGGGAGTGCATGTTCTTGGTCGGGTAGAAGCTGAAGCAGCCCGCCACCCCGAGCGAGCCCACGTGGCGCCCGTCGATCGAGGCGAGGTGCGCCTGGGCAGCGTCCTCGACGACCGCGAGGCCGTGCTTCTCGGCGATCGCGTTGAGCGCCGTCATGTCGGCCGGCAGACCGTAGAGGTGCACCGGCATGATCGCGACCGTGCGCGGCCCGACCAGCGCCTCGACGTGCGCCGGGTCGATGTTGAAGGTGTCGGCCTGGATGTCGGCGAACACGGGGGTCGCGCCCACGAGGCGGATCGCGTTGGCGGTCGCCGCGAAGGTGAACGACGGGCAGATGACCTCGTCCCCGGGCCCGTAGCCCAGCGCCATCAGGGTGAGGTGCAGCGCCGACGTACCGCTGTTGACGGCCACGCACTCGCGCCCGTCGACGACGGCGGAGAACTCCTCCTCGAACGCCTTCACCTGCGGGCCCTGGACGACCATGCCCGAACGCATCACGTCGACGACGGCCTGGATGTCGGACTCGTCGATCACCGGGCGCGCGGCGGGGATGTTCGTGGCGTTGCCACTCGACATGCTGTTCCTCCTCGATGTCTGAGCCAGCCTCAGGCGGCGGCCACGCTATCACCGCAGCGGTGACCCACCACGGTCGCCGCTAGCAGATCGAGGACGCTCTGGGAAGTCGGGGCAGAGGACGTGCAGACACTACGATCGGCCCGTGGCCGAGCCGAACCCCAAGACCGCCCAGCGGCGTCCTCGTCTGGCGGTCGTCGTCGCCAACTCCATCACCGGCGACTCCCGCGTCCAGAAGACCGCACTCTCAGCGGCCTACGACGGATGGGACGTCCTCCTGATCGGTCGCTCGGCGACCGCACGGGTCGAGCGCACGTGGATGGGTCCGGTCAAGGTGCTGCGGGTGCCGGTCGACGACGCGCTCCGCAAGCAGGAGAACTACCGGCGTCGCAACACCGTGACCCGAAAGGCGATTCGGGCCGGCCTGATCAGCACCAAGGACGCCACCTGGGCCGAGGCCCGGCACCAGACCCAGGCTCGCGACCGGGACGCGCGCATGACCGAGGTCGGAGCGGTCCGTCGACTCGGCCTGCGGGTGGCCGGACGGACGGGACGGGACTGGCTCAAGCTACGGCTGCGCGCACAGTCCTGGGGCGAGGAGCACCTGCCCAACCCCGATCGGGCCATCGGCGAGTGGCGCCACGACACCCCGGTCGTCCTCGACCTCGACCGAGCGATCGGACCGGCCATCGAGGAGTTCCGGCCCGACGTCATCCACGCCAACGACATCACCGGCATGTACCCGGCGGCGATCGCCGCGAGCCGCATGCGGCTCCAGGGGCACGAGGTCCGCTGGCTCTACGACGCCCACGAGTACGTCGCGCAGATCGAGTGGCCCACCGAGCGCCTCCAGAGCGGCTACCCGCAGGTCGAGCAGGAGTTCATCGGCCAGGCCGACGCGGTGGTGACGGTGTCCGACGAGATCGCCGACATCCTGCGCAAGGATCACCGGCTGACGAAGCAGCCGCTGGTGGTGCTCAACACCCCGTTGCAGTCGGCCGTCGGCACGGCGCCCGACCTCTCCGTGCGCGCCGTCGTCGAGCTGGACGACGACGTGCCGCTGCTCGTCTACTCCGGCTACGTGCAGGCCAACCGCGGCCTCGAGACGGCCCTCGCTGCACTGCCCGAGCTGCCCGGCGTCCACCTGGCCGTCGTCACCAACCGCGACAACCCGGCGACCCGCGAGCTGTTGAGCCGGGCCCAGGAGCTGGGCGTCGGCGATCGTGTGCACCTGGCGCCGTACGTCGCACAGCACGAGGTCCCCGACTATCTCTCCAGCGCCGACTTCGGCGTGATCGTCCTCGACCGCACGCCGAACCACGAGATCTCGCTGCCCACCAAGCTGGCCGAGTACCTGCACGCCGACCTGCCCGTCGTCGTCAGCGACGTCCGCACGCTCTCGGCCTTCGTCCGCGAGCACGGCGTGGGTGAGGTCTGCACGGCCGGCGACCCGGTGACCTTCGCGTCGGCGGTCCGGGCGCTGCTCGCCGATCGCGGCCGCTACCTCGACAAGATCACCGACGAGCTCAAGGAGCAGCTCTCCTGGGAGCACCAGGCGGCGGCACTGCTCCAGCTCTACCGCGATCTTGCCGGCCTCACTCCACCCCCCGCCGACGTCCGGCCCACCTGGGACCTGACCGAGCGCTTCCGTCACGTCTCGACCGGCGCGAACAGCAACCAGCTCGCCACCCCCGAGGAGGGGCATCCCTGGCGCCAGCTGACCAAGGACACCCCGATCCGGTTGGGGCTGGGTCCGGCCAACTACGCCGGCCAGCTCGCCGCGATCGCCGGCGCGGTCACCGCCCACCGCGAGGACGTGTCCGCCGAGGTCACCATGCACACGAGCGACCGGTCCTTCGGCTACCCGGCTGATGTCTACGCCGCCAACTCCACGCTGCGACACCTCGACGTCCAGATGGCGCACCTGCAGCGTGCGCTCCCCCGCTACACCCACCTGATCGCGGACGCATTCCGTCCCGTGTTCGGCACCCTCAACGGCGACGACATCTCGGGCGATCTCCCCGCCTTGCAGCGGGCGAAGATCAAGGTGGCGCTGCTGGCGCACGGCAGCGAGATCCGCTCCCCTGCACGCCACCGCGAGCGCAGCCCGCACTCGCACTTCCACGACGTGCCTGAGCAGGAGACCTTCGACATCCTGACCCGCCTCTCCGAGCGGAACCTGCGGATCGTCGACTCCGTCGACCTGCCGATCTACGTCACGACGCCCGACCTCCTCGACGACGTACCGCGCGCCACCTGGTTGCCGCTGGTCGTCGACATCGAGTCCTGGACCACGAGCAACCCGATCATGGAGCGGCAGCGCCCGGTCGTGCTCCACGCACCCTCGCGCCGATGGACCAAGGGCACCGACCGCTTCCTCCCCGCGCTCGAGGAGATGGAGCGCAAGGGCCTGATCGAGCTGAACCTCGTGGAGGGCCTGCCGTGGCCCGAGATGCAGCGCCAGGTCAAGGCCGCCGACATCGTCATCGACCAGGTTGCCGTCGGCGCCTACGGCGCCTTCGCGTGCGAGGCGATGGCCGCCGGAAAGCCGGTCATCTGCTACCTGACCGACCACGTCGTCGAGACCGTCGGCGCCGAGATGCCGATCGTCAACGCGGCGGGCGCCGATGTCGCCGAGACGGTCGAGAGGCTGCTCGCCGACCGTGACGCGACCCGCGAGATCGGCGCTGCGTCGGCTCGCTTCGCTCGCGAGGTGCACGACGGGCGGCGTACGGCCGAGATCCTCGACGGCTTCCTGCGCTGAGGGGTGCGGGTGGCCGGCCCTGCGCCACGCCGCACCACTCGGCGGACGTTCAGGCCGAGCCTGCCGCCTCGAGCTCGGCGAGCTTGCGCACCGCTCCGGCAACGCTGAAGACCACCTCAGGGCCTTCGATGCGTCGCGCCAGGTGCCACCCTGCCCAGGTCGTCGCCAGGTCGAGGCAGATCACCAGGTCAGCCTGGCGGAACTCCTCGCGTACCTCGGGCGACCAAATGGAACCGGCCGCGAACAGCAGGGCGTTGTCCCCGGAGTACTTGTCGGGAGCCAGCTTCAGCAGCCGGCGGTCGAGCCGGCGCATCGCCTTGAGGCGGCGGCCCGCCGGCGGTCCCGATCGGCGGCGCCCCCGGACGCGACCCTCGACCACGCGGCGTCGCGGCCGCAAGGACGGACCGAGCACCAGGCACCGCCGGACCGGAAGCGGCTCGGCGGGGCGGCGGAGGACCGCCAGGGCGAGATCCATGTCTTGCTCGGCGAGCGCCTCGAGGGTCTCGGCGAGCCAGGCTTCGCTCATCCGGCTCGTCGTCGACAGCAACAGGACCTTCACGACCCCTCCTCGACTGCAACTGCATCGAACAGCACGGCCATCCGAGGGGCGAACTGCCGACTCCGCTCGTACTGCTCGGCATGTGCAGCGCATTGGCGGCGGACCGATTCATCAGCCTCGCGTGCGGCGCGGCCCGCGTCCTCCAGTGCCTGCGCGATGCCCTCGGGCGTCAGATCGGCGGCCGGGAACCACAGGGGGTAACCCTCGAGCACACGGGCCGAGTCACCGCCGGGCTCCTGGACGGAGACGATCGGGAGCGCACTCGCCATGTACTCGTACACCTTGCCGCTGGTGACGTACCGGCCGGCGCCGATGATCAGCAGCAGGACGTCGATCTCCTCGAAGACGGTCCGGACGGCAGCTTTCTCGACGGGTCCGGCGTAGTGGACGCCGTCGTCGCTCTCCTCGAGGAGCTGGGCCAGCGCGGCGTCCTTGACCGCGAAGAAGCCGAGGTGGCCCCACAGCTTGGCCTCGGCGTTGGCAACCTCGCCGCCGCGGGCTCGCGCTGCCCGCCACCCGTCGCGGAAGGCGACCAGCGGGACCTTGGGAGTCAAGGTGCCGAGGTACCCGTAGGTCAGGGGACGTGCCGGGTCGGCGGCATGCAGCACCGGTTCCGGCGCCAGCCCCGGGTCGTAGCCGTTGGGCACGGAGAAGATCCGGTCCGCCGAGGCCGGATAGCGCTCGGCGTAGTCGGCCCGGAGCGGCTCGTTGACGAACCACACCTCCAGGGCGTCGGCCACGAACGCCGCCTCGAACTCGTGGACCCTGGGGTTCGGGTTCTCGGTTCCGTCGAACACGTCGACCGTCCACGAGTCCCGCTGGTCGAGCACGAAGGGGATGCCCAGCTCGCCGTGCAGTCGGTGGGCCGCGCCCACGCTGACGTTCGGGTTGGCGGTCGCCACGGTGAGCTGGATCGGGTCACGGGCGTGGATCGACCTCGCCGCCGCGACGAGCGGCTCCAACCAGCTGCCGTAGTTCGCCTCGGGGAATCCCTTCTGGTCCTCCTCGACCCGACGCAACGTCCACGCGCGCGGGTGCCGTGCTCGATCGCGGTCCCAGCGCCGCACGTCGAAGTCCATCACCGGCCACTCGAACGGAATGCGCACCACCTCGACACGAGAATCGATCCGGCTCTCGAGCGTGGGGTCGGCGAGCGTGTAGCGATAGAACGCCTCGCGCTCGCAGGTCAGCACGGTGACCCGGAAACCTGCGTCGACCAGCGCATTGGCGGTGGCGAGTGCGCGGTAGACACCGCTGCCCCGCGAAGGCGGGAAACCCCACGCGATGTAGAGCACATGGGGGGCTTCGCGAATCACTCCACGGACCCTAGCAGTGCCCGTGAGGTCATGATCTCGCGCCGGCTGCGGCGCTCGTCCGCCGTGGAACGTCCGGCAATCGGCGCACGATCTCTGGCGCGAGCGAGAGCGCGTACTCCTTCGAGAGGTGGGAGTAGTCGCGGTAGACGATGACCGAACCCACCTGCGGGTAGCACCACCTCCGGTCGCAGAAGCGGTCGGTCAGGTCGAGCAGCCGGATCCCCCGGCCATCGGCCTTCCGGCCCGCGTCGGTGATCGGCCGCTGCGCCGGCAGGCCCTCTCGTCGCGGCACCGCACACTGCAACGGATCCTGGTGCTCGGCCAAGCAGGTCGGCACGTAGTCACCGCTGGTCCGGGGCACATCGGCGAGGACGATCACCTCGAGCCCGGCATCGCGCCAGCGCTGCCAGAGATCCACGAACCCGTCGGTGGCGGGGTCCGCCAGCGTGGCGTCCTCGGGTTCGGCGTACTCATAGGCCGTCGAGTACGACGCCACGACCACGGCGTCCAGGGACCTGTCCGCACGCAGGGTCCGATCGAGCTTGCGGACCCAGGCGGCACAGTCGCGCTGGTAGTCGGCGTCCTTCTCGCTCGGCAGCACCCGGAGAGCCAAGGTCGGAGGGCAACTGGTCTTGGCGAAGGTACGGATGTGCCAGTCCTCCCGAGCGCCGACCTCATCGAAGGCCGGGAACCAGGCCCCGGCGTGCGAGTCCCCGACGAGCGCGATCTCACGGCGCGCCGAACCGGCATCGACGCCCAAGTCGCAGCTGCGCAGGTCGGTCCCCTCGAAGCTCGCCTGGCAACCCGGGTAGGCGATCTCCTCCCGGTTCTGGCGCGCGACCTGGACCGGCCCCGGACGAGCGGGGCCCTCTCCCACGACAGAGGGGCAGTCGTTGCCGGGGTCGAGAGCCCCCGGACCCGTGCACGAGGACGGACTCGGCAGCGCGAACTCCTGCTCGGCCGGAAGAGCAGCCCGCAGGCCGGCCGCCGCGGCCACGACCACAGCCATCGCCGCCGCACCCACGACGAGCACGCGGGGCACCGGACGCAGCAGGCTGCCTGTGCGCAGCGGATCCTCGACGAGACGAGTGCTCGCCCAGGCCAGCAGCAGCGTCAGGGCGAGGATGCCGAGCTTGCCGTAGCGATCCAGCTCGTGGCCCAGCGCGAACGGTGCGACCACGATCAATGGCCAGTGCCAGAGGTACACGGCGTACGAGAGGTCGCCGATGAAAGTCACCGGCCGCCACGACAGCCACTGCGGAGCGGCCCGGGTCCTCGCGTGCCCGGCGAGGAGCACGGCGATCGTTCCAGCAACAGGGACGACCGCAACCCAACCAGGGAACGGCGTCGCGTCGTCATAGGTGACGCCGGCGACGACGATCGCGGCCAGTCCGGCCCACGCCAGTCCAGCACCGAGATGCCCGCCGAGCCGCTCACGACGCCACAGCAGACCCGCCAGACCGCCGGCAGCGAACTCCCACATGCGGGTGAACGTCTGGAAGTACGCGGCACCCGGGTCCGCAGCGGTCAGCACGATCGACCAGGTCAGCGACAGCACGACCACCACGCCGAGCATCACGAGCAGCCACCGGCGGATGCGGTCCGCGGCCACCGGGGTCTGGTTCCTCCGGGTCACCAGCGCCAACAGCGCCGCGATCGCCACCGGCCAGACGAAGTAGAACTGCTCCTCGACCGACAGTGACCAGTAGTGCTGCGCGACCGAGGCCGACTCCCCCATCGCCGAGTAGTCCACGGCGTCGAGCATCAGCACCCAGTTCTGGACGTAGAGCGAACTGGCCACGACCTGGCGTACGTTCGTCGGCCACTCGGTCTGCGGAACCCACGCCCACACCAGGACCAGCGACACGAGCAGCACCAGGAGCGCCGCCGGCAGCAGCCGCCGCACCCGTCGAGCCCAGAACCTCACGACGCGCAGGCGTCCGGTTCCTGTCGCCTCCTGCGCCAGGTGACGGGTGATCAGGTAGCCCGAGATCACGAAGAACACGTCGACTCCGACGTAGCCGCCGGACAACCGAGCCGGGGCGAGGTGGTAGACGACCACCAGCAGCACCGCGACTGCCCGGAGCCCCTGGACCTCCGACCGGAACTCGCTGTCGTGCCGCGTCATCAGAACACCCGGCGCAGCACCGGCACCTTGCGGGCGATGATGCTGACGGAGAACGCGAGCACGACCACGGCCAGGTACATCTGGATCTTCGCGATCGGACGCGGATCGGCATAGAAGTCGGGGTACCACCGCCGGAAGACAGCGACGAAGACCAGGTGACACAAGAACACGCCGAAGGTCGCGGCACCCAGGGTGCGCAGAACCCGCTGCGCCCGGTCCGGTAGGTCGATCCGACTGCACAGGTCGATCACGCACACGAAGAGGCACACCGAGGCGATGGTGATCAGCGGGCTGAAGTAGGCAACCGGGCTGAGCGCCTGAAGCCAGGTGTGGTCGGGACGGACGTCGTACTGCCAGATCGACTCGGCCAGCAGGACCACGGCCACCGCTCCGGTCCACAGCCAGCGCCAGCCGTGTCGTTGCGGCTCACGCCAGGCGTAGCCGGCCACGAACAGGCCGATGTAGGGAAGGAACATGATCACGATGTTGTCGCCGCGCGGGCGGGGCGAGCCGAGCTCGGTGGTGATGCCGGGCAGCGCGAGGATCACCGCGGTCCATGCCGAGGCCACCACGGCCGTGACGGCAGCCCGGCGCTGCCCGCCCTCGGCCAGGAAGGCCGCCAGCACCGGGGCGACGAGGTAGAGGCCGAGGATCAGCCACAGGAAGTACAACGCCGTGTAGATCCGGCCATCGATCAGCTGGACCAGGACGGCCTCGACCGTGGGCCGGTCGGACTGGATCGCCCGGCGCACCAGCAGGAGATAGACGAGGTGCCACACCACGAGTGCGGGGAGCAACCGAAGCGCCCGCTTGCGGAGGAAGACTCCGGGACCGCCGACGTGCGCCCGCGGGCTGAGCAGCAGCGCCCCGCTGATCATCACGAAGACCGGGACGCACCAGGTGCTACCGATGTCCACGATCACGGCGAAGGACCAGGTGGGGGTCCCGCGCAAGCGCTCCTCACCGAGGATCAGGCCGAAGATGTGGATCGCAAGCACACCCAAGATGGCCATGATCCGCAGGACATCGAGGTCCCACCGGTACGTCCGGTGGTGGTTGTCGTCCGAGACCGCTGTCGTCACCGGCGCAGCCTAGCCCGCGCGTCGCATGACCTCAGCGTCGGCGGAAGCGCCTCCGCGCCCAACGGCCTCGTGCGGGCTCGGCCCCCAGCCGCGCGTCGAGCTGCTCCAGCTCGCGCAGCGCTTCATCCCGCTCGGCGAGGGCATCCCCGACGCTCTCCTTCAGCTTGCGGACACGCTCACGTCGACGCTGGAGCGCCGCGCGCAACACCGTCACCTGACGCTCGGTCGCCGCGAGCCGAGCCTCGGGGCTGGGCAGCGGCCACCCGGGGTACCCGGGGCCGAGCGACCGCCCCGGTCGCTGGTAGAGCTCCTCGAGCCGGAGCCCGGTCACCTCGACGCCGTGCTCTCGCTCGACGTAGGACGGACCTGCACGGCCCAACCGTGCCCGTCGCTCCGGGTCGCCCAACAGATCGCGCATCACGTCGGCGAAGGTGTCCGGGGCGGCGCTGACGACCGGGAGGTCGGGGTGCCGCTCACGAACCTGGTCACGGATCCGAGCGACCGCGACCCTGCCGAGAGCCATCGCCTCCATCGAGGTGACCCCGACATCACCGCCGAGGACCTTCTCGACGACGATGTCGGCGCGGCTCATCCGGGCCAAGGCCTCGGCATTGCTGACGCCCTCGATGAGGTCGAGATCGAACTCGACGCCCTCGGCACGCAACCGGTCGAGGCCGGCGACGATCATGTCCGTGCCCTTGAGTGCCCGCCTGCTCGGGGCATGGACGACGAGCGGGCGCCGTCCGTCGGTCGGGAGAGGCGTAGCGACCAGGCCGGAGGTGTCGATCACCTTGGGCACGTAGACGGCGTCCTCGGCGTACGCGAGATCGAGCACGCTCCCGACAGTCATGTGCGAGGCGTAGGAACGGATGATCCGCAGCCGATCGGCGATCACGTCCTCGTGACTCGGCATGTCGCTGAACCGGTAGAAGCTCCACTCGTCATCCGCGATGTGGTGGCTTCGCAGCCGGACGTCGGTGCCGTGGAAGGTCATGACGACCGTCACGCCCATCCCACGCCACATCGGCAGGTCCCACATCGCAGGGAGGCCGATGCGCTCTGGAACCAGCGAGCGCGCGTAGTGAAGGTGGACGACGTCGAAGCCTCCGCGGAAGGCATCGTGCAGTGCCGCGACATAGGCCTCCGGCCCGGCCGTGACGTCGATGCGCCGATCACACGGGTAGTCGAAGACGCTGGTGCCGTACTCCCAGACCTCGACCTCGTGTCCGCGCGCACGCAAGCCCTGCGCCAGGCCCCACGCCTGGTTCGCGATGTTCACCGGCGCTTGGAGCACACGCATGCGTGCGAGACTAAGGTCCCGGGTGGCGCTCCGTCAGCAGATCCAGCAGGTAGCGCCCGTATCCGCTCTTGACCAGGGGCCGGGCGAGCTCCTCGAGCCGGGTGTCGTCGATATAGCCCAGGCGCCAGGCGACCTCCTCGGGGGCGCCGACCTTGGTGCCCTGCCGGGCCTCCAGCGCGCGCATGTAGTTGCTCGCGTCGTTGAGGTCGTCGAAGGTGCCGGTGTCGAGCCAGGCCGAGCCGCGGGGCAGGACCTCGACCTGGAGCCGGCCCTCGTCGAGGTACATCCGGTTGAGGTCGGTGATCTCGAGCTCGCCGCGGGGGGAGGGCTTGAGCTCCTTGGCCTTGGCGACGACGTCGGAGCCGTAGAAGTAGAGCCCCGGTACGGCGTACCGGCTGCGGGGGCGCTCGGGCTTCTCCTCCAGCGTCAGGGCGCGGCCCTCGGCGTCGAACTCCACCACGCCGTACGCCGTCGGGTCGGCCACGCGGTAGCCGAAGACCGCCGCGCCGTCGAGGTCGGCGAAGCGGCGCAGGCGGGTGCCGAGGCCGGCGCCGTAGAACAGGTTGTCGCCGAGGACGAGGCCGGCGCCGCCGCCGGCGAGGTGCTCCTCGCCGATGAGGAAGGCCTGGGCGAGCCCGTCGGGCGAGGGCTGCACGGCGTAGGTGATCGTGATGCCGAGCCGGCTGCCGTCGCCGAGGAGGCGGCGGAACTGGTCGGCCTCGTGCGGGGTCGTGATGACCAGGACCTCGGTGATGCCCGCGAGCATGAGCGTGGAGAGCGGGTAGTAGATCATCGGCTTGTCGTAGACCGGCATGAGCTGCTTGCTGACCGCGTGGGTGATGGGGTGCAGTCGGCTCCCCGTGCCTCCGGCCAAGATGATCCCGCGCATGTTCCTAGACTGTCACGCGTGCAGCGCCTTCTCGTGACCGGCGGAGCCGGGTTCATCGGCTCCAACTTCGTCCACCACCTCGTCCGGCACACCGACGCCACGGTCACCGTGCTCGACAAGCTGACCTACGCGGCCAGCCGGGAGGCGCTGGCCGGGCTGCCCGAGGACCGCGTGCGCCTGGTCGTCGGCGACATCGTGGACGCCGCGCTGGTCGAGCCGCTGGTGGCCGAGCACGACGCGGTCGTCCACTACGCCGCCGAGTCCCACAACGACAACTCGCTCAGCGACCCGTCGCCGTTCATCCAGACCAACCTGATCGGCACGTTCACGCTGCTCGAGGCGGTGCGCAAGGCCGACGTCCGGTTCCACCACGTCTCCACCGACGAGGTCTACGGCGACCTCGAGCTCGACGACCCGAAGAAGTTCACCGAGGACACCCCCTACACGCCCTCGTCCCCCTACTCGGCGTCCAAGGCGGGCTCGGACCACCTGGTCCGCGCGTGGGTGCGCAGCTTCGGCGTGCGGGCGACGATCTCGAACTGCTCCAACAACTACGGCCCGTGGCAGCACGTCGAGAAGTTCATCCCGCGCCAGATCACCGAGGTGATCGACGGCCGCCGGCCCAAGCTCTACGGGTCGGGCGAGAACGTGCGCGACTGGATCCACACCGAGGACCACTCCTCCGCCGTGCTCACGATCCTCCAGCAGGGACGCATCGGCGAGACCTACCTGATCGGCGCCGACGGCGAGAGGTCCAACCTCGAGGTGGTCCGGCTGATCCTGCAGCTGATGGGCCGCGACCCCGACGACTTCGAGCACGTCACCGACCGCGCCGGGCACGACCTGCGCTACGCGATCGACGCCGGGAAGCTGCGCACCGAGCTCGGCTGGCTCCCGCAGTACGGCGACTTCGAGGCCGGCCTGGCCGACACGGTCGCGTGGTACCGGCAGAACGAGGCGTGGTGGCGGCCCGGCAAGGACGCCACCGAGGCGGCCTACGCGGCCAAGGGCCAGTGACCGTGACGGACCTGAGCGTCGAGACCACGCCGATCCCGGGGCTGCTCGTCGTACGGCTGCCGGTGCACCGGGACGAGCGCGGCTGGTTCAAGGAGAACTGGCAGCGGGCCAAGATGGTCGCGCTCGGGCTGCCCGACTTCGGCCCGGTCCAGAACAACATGAGCTTCAACGCCGCCCGCGGCGCGACCCGGGGCATCCACACCGAGCCGTGGGACAAGCTGGTCTCGGTCGCCACCGGGCGGGTGTTCGCGGCGTGGGTCGACATGCGTGCGGGCGCGACCTTCGGTACGGCGTACTGGACCGAGGTCGACGAGAACGTCGCCGTCTTCGTGCCTCGCGGCGTCGGCAACTCCTACCAGGCGCTCGTCGACGGGACGGTCTACTCCTACCTCGTCAACGACCACTTCGTCGCCGGGCGGACCTATCCCGCGCTGCACCTGGGCGACCCGGCCGCCGCGATCCCGTGGCCGATCCCCCTCGACTCCCCCGACGTCGAGATCTCGGCCAAGGACCAGGCGAACCCCCTGCTGCCCGACGTCACACCGCTCGCCCCGCGCCGGACCCTCATCACCGGCGCCCGCGGCCAGCTCGGCCACGCCCTCGCCCAGGTCTTCCCCGACGCCACCCTGGTCGACCTCGACGAGCTCGACCTCACCGACGACGCGGCGCTCGCCGCCTGGCCGTGGGAGGACTACGGCCTCGTCCTCAACGCCGCCGCCTTCACCGCCGTCGACCAGGCCGAGACCCCCGCGGGCCGTCCCGTCGCCTGGGCGGCCAACGCCGCCGCCCCGGCCGCCCTGGCCCGGATCGCCGCTGAGCGCGGCATCACGCTCGTGCACTACTCGACCGACTACGTCTTCGACGGCTCCCCCGTCGAGGGTGGGCACCGCGAGGACGCGCCCTTCGCCCCGCTGGGCGTCTACGGCCAGACCAAGGCCGCCGGCGACCTCGCCGTCGCCGGCGCGCCCCGCCACTACGTCCTGCGCACCTCGTGGGTGATCGGCGAGGGCCACAACTTCGTGCGCACCATGGCCCGCCTCGCCGCCGACGGCATCGACCCGTCGGTCGTCGACGACCAGGTCGGCCGGCTCACCTTCACCGCCGAGCTCGCCCGCGCCACGCGCCACCTGGTCGACAGCGGCGCGGCGTACGGCACCTACAACGTGACCAACAGCGGCGAGCCGCGCTCGTGGGCCGCCTACGCCCGCCGGGTCTTCGAGCTCACCGGCCACGACCCGGCGCGGGTCAGCACGGTGAGCACCGAGGAGTACGGCGCCGGCAAGTCCCTCTCGCCGCGCCCGCTCCACAGCACGCTCGCGCTCGACAAGCTCGCCGGTACCGGGTTCGTCAGCACCGACGCGGACGAGGCGCTCGTCGCCTACCTCGGCTGAGCCGAGGGGATCCGCTCAGCCCCGGGGGCTGTGGATCAGCGCCATCGCCTCGGCGCGGGTCGTCGCGTTGGAGAGCATCAGGCCGCGCACGGCCGAGGTGATGGTCCGGGCGCCGGCCTTGCGCACGCCGCGCATGGTCATGCACAGGTGCTCGGCCTCGATCACGACGATGACGCCGCGGGCGCCGAGGATGTCCATGAGGGAGTCGGCGACCTGGGTGGTGAGCCGCTCCTGGACCTGGGGGCGCTTGGCGTAGAGGTCGACGAGCCGCGCGAGCTTGGACAGCCCGGTGATCTTGCCGGTCTCGGCCGGGATGTAGCCCACGTGGGCGACGCCGGTGAACGGCACCAGGTGGTGCTCGCACATCGACCACAGCTCGATGTCGCGGACCAGGACCATCTCGTCGTGCCCGAGGTCGAAGGTCGTGGTGAGCACGTCCTCGGGGGCCATCCGCAGTCCCGCGGTCAGCTCGGCGTACGCCCGGGCCACGCGGGCCGGCGTCTCGCGCAGACCCTCGCGGTCGGGGTCCTCACCGATCGCGGCGAGGAGCTCCCGTACGGCGGCCTCGGCGCGGTCGTGGTCGAACGCGGGGACGTCCTGCGGCCCGCGATCGGGCACGGTGATCGGATCGGTCACGCGCGGGGCCTCAGGTACCCGGCGTGGGAGCCGGCGGCTGCGGGTCCGTCGGCGGTACGACGGGCGTCCCGCCGTAGACGTCGCCACCGGGTCCCGGCGGGGTCAGCACCTGGCCGCCCTCGCCCTGCTGGTCGAGGGGCTGGCCGTTCTGCTCGGCGCGGCGGCGGATCTCCTCGGGGATCTCCACCGGCGGGATCGTGGACGGCACCCGGGTCGGCGAGCCGGTCCAGGCGGGCCGCTCGGGACGCAGGCGCAGCGCGGTGAAGACCTCGGCGACCTGCTCCTTGTCGAGGGTCTCCTTGTCGAGCAGCGCGAGCACGAGCGCGTCGAGCACGTCGCGGTTCTCGACCAGGATGTCGAACGCCTCCTGGTGAGCGGAGGTGAGGAAGTTCTTGGTCTCCTCGTCGACGATCGCGGCGACGTCCTCGGAGTAGTTGCGCGCGTGGCCGATGTCGCGACCCAGGAACGGCTCGGAGTTGTTCTCGCCGAGCTTGATCGCGCCGAGGCGCTCGGTCATGCCGTACTGGGTGACCATGGCGCGCGCCAGCGAGGTCGCCTTCTCGATGTCGTTGCCGGCACCGGTGGTCGGGTCGTGGAAGATGAGCTCCTCGGCCGCCCGGCCGCCCAGCATGTAGGCGAGCTTGTCGAGCATCTCGCTGCGGGTCTGGGAGTACTTGTCCTCGTCGGGCAGCACCATCGTGTAGCCCAGCGCCCGGCCGCGCGGCAGGATCGTGATCTTGTGGACCGGGTCGGTGCCCGGCAGCGCCGCCGCGACGAGGGCGTGGCCGCCCTCGTGGTAGGCGGTGATCAGCTTCTCCTTCTCCGTCATCAGACGGGTCCGGCGCTGCGGGCCCGCGATCACGCGGTCGATCGCCTCGTCGAGCATCGTCGCGGTGATGACCTTCTGGTTGCTCCGCGCGGTGAGCAGCGCCGCCTCGTTGAGCACGTTGGCCAGGTCGGCACCGGAGAAGCCGGGCGTGCGGCGCGCGGTCGAGAGCAGGTCGACGTCCTCACCGAGCGGCTTGCCGCGCGAGTGGACCTCGAGGATGCGCTTGCGGCCGGCCAGGTCGGGCGCGTCGACCTGGATCTGGCGGTCGAAGCGGCCCGGGCGCAGCAGCGCCGGGTCGAGCACGTCGGGACGGTTGGTCGCGGCGATGAGGATGACGCCGCCGCGCACGTCGAAGCCGTCCATCTCGACGAGGAGCTGGTTGAGGGTCTGCTCGCGCTCGTCGTGACCGCCGCCCATGCCGGCGCCACGGTGGCGGCCGACGGCGTCGATCTCGTCGATGAAGACGATCGCGGGGGCGTTCTCCTTGGCCTGCTCGAACAGGTCGCGCACGCGGGAGGCACCGACACCGACGAACATCTCGACGAAGTCCGAGCCGGAGATCGAGTAGAACGGGACGCCCGCCTCGCCGGCGACGGCGCGCGCGAGCAGGGTCTTGCCGGTACCCGGAGGACCGTAGAGCAGCACGCCCTTGGGGATCTTGGCGCCGACGGCCTGGAACTTGGCGGGCTCCTGGAGGAACTCCTTGATCTCGCCGAGCTCCTCGATCGCCTCGTCGCAGCCCGCGACGTCGGCGAAGGTGGTCTTGGGCATGTCCTTGCTGATCATCTTGGCCTTGGACTTGCCGAACTGCATGACGCCCCGGCCACCGCCCTGGACGTTGTTCATCAAGAAGACGAACAGCAGGATGATGAGCGCGAACGGCAGCAGCGTGATCAACAGCGAGCTGAGGAAGCTCGGCTTGGGGTTCTTGAAGTCGTACTTGGCGAGCTTGCCGGCGGACTCCTGGGCCTCGACCTTGTCGATCAGGCCTTCCTGGGCGCCGTTGACGTAGTACGAGAGCACCTTGTCACCGGAGTCACGGGTGCCCTTCTCGAGCGTCGCCTCGATCGACTGGTCGCCGTCGATGAAGGTGATCTCCTTGACCTTGCCCTGGTCGACGTACTTCGCCATCTGCGACGTGGGGATCTCGTCGTACCCTCCTCCGGGCGCGACGAGCTGGAGAGCGAGGACGACGGCCGCCACCGCCACCAGGATCCAGAGCCAAGGGCCCCTGAGAACTCGCTTCACGTACTTACCCGCTCCCCATTTCCACGATCAGGATCAGACGACGGTACACGGCCGCCGACCCTCCCATTCTGGCCGGTCCATGGTGACCGGCTCCCGGAGCACGCCCGCGGCGGCCCCTGTGCCCAACGGCTGGGGGCCCTCACGGGTTCCCCGGCCGGGTCCTGCTCAGCTGTAGACCGAGGGAGCGAGGGTCCCGATGTCGCGCATGTTGCGGTAGCGCTCGCGGTAGTCGAGGCCGTAGCCGACGACGAACTCGTTGGGGATGTCCCAGCCGACGTAGCGCGCCTCGACCGGCATCTGCAGCGCCTCGGGCTTGCGCAGCAGGGTCGCGATCTCGACGCTGGCCGGGCCGCGCGAGCCCAGGTTCGAGGTCAGCCACGACAGGGTCAGACCGGTGTCGATGATCTCGTCGACGATGAGGACGTGGCGCCCGGTGATGTCGGCGTCGAGGTCCTTGAGGATCCGCACCACGCCCGAGGACTTGGTCCCGGAGCCGTAGGACGACACCGCCATCCAGTCCATCTCGACGTGCTTGTTCAGGGCCCGGGCGAGGTCGGCCATGATCATCACGGCGCCCCGGAGCACGCCCACGATGACGAGGTCCTTGCCCTCGTAGTCGCGCTCGATCTCGGCCGCCATCTCGACCACCCGGGCCTGGATCTGCTCCTCGGTGAAGAGCACCTCGACCAGGTCGTCCGCGACGTCGCTCGCATGCATGAGCGTCAGCCTGCCACAGCCGTCGGGCGGAACCGGAGGTGGGCGCGGTCCCGGTACGCCGTCACGTGTCCCGGCAGCTGCACCTCGCCGCTGATCGCCCCCTGGGCGAGCCGGTGCAGGGCGGTGACGTGGACGTGGAAGAGCTCGGCGTCGAGGGCCCCGGCATCGAGCGCGGCGAGCCGCAGGACGCGGGTGGCGAGGGCCGGCAGCAGGCCGTCGAGGCCGTCGAGCGCGAGGCCCTCGGGCCGGGCTAGACCGGTGTACGCCGTCGCGGCGAGCGCGTCGAGCGCCTCGACGTCCGCCCGGACCTGGTCGGCGGTGCGGGCGAGCGTGGCGGCGATGCCCGGGCCGAGCTCGTCCTCCAGGACCGGCAGCACGCGCTGCCGGACCCGGACCCGCGCGAAGCCGGGATCGCTGTTGTGGGGGTCGTCCCAGAACGCGATGCCCTCGGCCAGGCAGGCCGCGACGGTGTCGGCCCGGGCGACGTCGAGCAGCGGCCGGGCGTAGCGGTCGAAGGAGCGGCGCATGCCGGCGATGCTGCGCGCGCCCGAGCCCCGGGACAGCCCCAGCAGCACGGTCTCGGCCTGGTCGTCGCGGGTGTGCCCGAGGAGGACCACGGCGGCGCCAAAGTGCTCGCGCAGCTGCTCCAGGACGGCGTACCGGGCGCGGCGGGCGGCCGCCTCGAGCCCCAGCCCGGCCGGGTCGACCTGGACCCGGGCGGACGCCGTCTCGTCAGCGCCCAGCTCGGCCATCTGCGCGACCACGTGGGCCGCGTGCTCGGCGGAGCCCTCCTGCAGGCCGTGGTCGACCGTCGCGCCGATCACCCGGTGCCCGGCCTTGCGGCCCTCGAAGACCGCGGCGCTGAGCAGCGCCAGGGAGTCGGCGCCGCCCGAGCAGGCCACCACGACGGTGGCACCCGGCTCCCGGTCGGCGAGCGTGCGGCGTACGCCCTGGCGGACGGCGGCGACCGCGGGGTGGAGGCCCATCAGGCCAGGACGCGCTTGACCCAGCCCTCGGGGTCGCTCAGCTCGGCCTTGCTGGGGAGGTTCTCGGGTCCGGCCCACACGGCGTTGAACTCCTCCATTCCGACCTTGTCGACGACCGCGCGGACGAACTGCGCGCCGTCGCGGTACTGCGCCATCTTGGCCTCCAGCCCCAGCAGCCGGCGCAGCACCCGGTCGAGGGCGCCGACGCCCTGGCGGCGCTGGGTGAACTTCTTGCGGATGGCGCCGACGCTGGGGATCACGGTCGGGCCCACGTCGTCCATCACGACGTCGGCATGGCCCTCGAGCAGCGACATCATCCCGGTCACCCGGTCGATCACCTCGCGCTGCTCGGGCGCGCTGAACATCTCGACGATGCTGCCGCCGTTGCGGCCGGCCTTGATCGCCTCGGAGATCCGCTCGACGCCACCCTCGAGGATGCTGGCCGGCTCGACGGTCTCGCTGATCGCGCGGATCTCGGAGAACAGGTGCTCGCGCATCCACGGCACCGCCGTGAACTGCACCCGGTGGGTCTCCTCGTGCAGGCAGACCCAGAGCCGGAAGTCGTGCGGGTCGACCCCGAGCTCACGCTCGACGTGGACGATATTGGGCGCGACGAGCAGGAGCCGGCCGTACGGCTCGTGGAACGGGTCGAACTGCCCCAGCACCTTGCCCGCCAGGAACCCCAGCAGCCCCCCGACCTCGGCCCCGGTCACCTTGGCCCCGAACCGCTGCCCGAACCCGCTCGGCGGCTTGGTCGTCACGAGCTTCTCGACCATCGGCCGGGTCGCCACCGCGAACGCCTCGGCATTGGCCTGCACCCACCCCGGCCGGTCGACCACGAGGATCGGCGCCGTCCCGTCGGGCGCGTCGAGCCCGGTGAACTCACGGACGAGCCCGGTCGACCGGTTCGCCCCCGCCCGCAGCTCGTCCACGGCCTCGTTCGCCTCGGCGCGGGTGACCTCGGGGCCCTCCCCGGCCAGCCGGGAGCCCAGCGACACGGCGAGGCCCCAGTCGATCATCTGCGGGAGATCGGTCGCGGGTCCGCTCATGGTCGAAGCCTAGGACGTGCGTCCACAGGGACCGCTAGGTTGTCCGGCTGTGACTCGCCTGCTGCGCGTTCTTGTCGTCGTGCGCGGGCTGACGAAAGTCCACCGACTCGATCCTGAGCCGCAGCGAGGCGGAGTGCGTCGCCACGAAGGTCGTCGACGAAGCAGGCCGACGCCCCAGGGTTCCACGTCGCCGTGGCCAAGGCCGTCGACGCCTGCATCGGACCGACCGAGTCGATGGTGCGCGTCCGGCGCGTGGCAGCGGGGGGTCGCCGACACCGACGAGGAGAAGGCGGTGACTGCCGACGACGCCTACTGGTCGCGGATGACCCCTGCCTCGAGCAGGCCTACCCCGAGGACCTGCTCGCTCGGATGAGCCGGCAGGAGGAGGTCCCGGCGAACGCGGAGGCGCGATTCGAGAAGGCCTGGAAGCAGTGCGAGAAGGAGGCCGCGGCCGACTGAGCGTCAGTCAGCAGGCGCACGCCCCCAGCGCCGCGGCGGCGTTGTCCATCGCCACCCGCGCGAGCAGCGACTTGGGCTTCTTGACCCGGTCGGCCATCAGCGCGAAGGCCATCAGGTGCCCGTCGCGGTCGACCGCGATGCCGGCGAGCGAGGTGACGCCGGTGAGCGTGCCGGTCTTGGCGCGGACCCGGCCGCGGCCGGCGTCGGGGCCGAGGTCCATCCGGCTGGCGAGCGAGCCGGTGTAGCCGGCGACCGGGAGGGCGGCGAGGAGGCCGCGCAGCTGGGGGTGGTCCGGGGAGGCGGCGAGCCGCAGCACGTCCACCAGTACGACGGGCGAGAGCCGGTTGGCGCGGGACAGCCCGCTGCCGTCGTGGAGGACCGAGCCGCGCATCGCGATGCCGTTGGCCGAGAGCACCCGGCGGACGGCCTCCTGGCCGGCGGCGAAGGAGCCCTCGCCCTGGTCCGCGACGCCCGCGTGGCGGAGCAGGATCTCGGCGGCGGCGTTGTCGCTGACCTCGATCAGGCGCTGCACGATCTGGGCGACGGTCGCGCTGGTGACCTCGCCGACCGGGGTGGCGGAGGCGGGGGCCTGGGTACGGGTGGTGGCGCCGGTGACGGTGATGCCGCGGGCGGCGAGGGCGTCGCGGAACACGCGGGCGGCCTCGGCGGAGGGGTCCGCGATCGGGCCCTGGCCCGGCAGGGGGCGGCCCTCGTCGACCCACAGGGCGCTGATCGGGTTGATCTCCTCGGGGACGTAGTCCGGCCGCCATGTGGGATGCAGGGCCGGCCCGGAGAACAGGCTGTCGTCGTAGCCGAGCGCGACCTTGCGCACGCCGTCGGCCTTGAGCGCGCGGGCGGTGCGCTGGGCGAGGGTGCGGACGTCGGCGCGCACCGGCTGGTACGTCGCGGCGGCCGTCGCAGGCTCGGGCGCCCGGGCCAGGAAGGGGTCGCCGCCGCCGACGAGCACCAGCCGGGGCGGCGTACCGGCGCCGGAGCGGTCGAGCACCGTCGTCGTCGAGAACACCCGGTCCGGGCCCAGCAGGAACAGGGCGGCGGCCGAGGTGACGATCTTGGTCGTCGAGGCCGGGATCGCGACGGGAGCGCCCTCGGTGAGGCGGTAGGACAGGCCGGTGCCGTCGATCGGGCCGACCGCGGCGATCACGTGCTTGCCGAGGTCGCGGTCGGACAGCGGCGAGAGCGCCTTGCGCAGCTCGGCGCGGTCGAGGGCGGCGGATCCGTCGGCGGGCGGCGCCAGCGCCCCCGGTACGGCGACCGGGGCGGCGTCCACCTCGGGCGGCGGCGCCACGGCCGCGGGGTCGGCAGGCGGGCCGGACGCGTCACCGCGCAGCGCGTGCCACTGCTCCTCGGCCCAGCCGGTCCGCCAGGCCACGCCGCCACCGGCGAGCAGGGCCACGACCACGATCCCGACGAGCACCCGGAGGGTACGCCGGCCACCCGGCTCCCGGTCCGACTTGGCCACGGTTCTCCTCCCCGACTGCGCGTTCGAGGACATTGTGCGTGACAATGTCCCGAACATCGGCGTCGGGAAGGCCAGCGAGCCTGCGCCACACCCCGCGCCAGACCCGATCCGGGCCGACGATTGTGGAGGAAGCCAGTGCTGGAGTTCGACGTCCTCGTGGAGATCCCCAAGGGGAGCCGTAACAAGTACGAGGTCGACCACGAGTCCGGGCGCATGCGCCTCGACCGCTTCCTCTTCACCTCCACGATGTACCCGGCCGACTACGGCTACATCGAGGACACCCTCGGCCAGGACGGCGACCCGCTCGACGCGCTCGTGCTGCTCCAGGAGCCGACCTTCCCGGGCTGCCTCATCAAGTGCCGCGCGATCGGCATGTTCCGGATGACCGACGAGGCCGGCGGCGACGACAAGGTCCTGTGCGTCCCGGCGGGCGACCCGCGCATGGAGCACCTGCGCGACATCAACCACGTGCCGAACTTCGACCGGCTCGAGATCCAGCACTTCTTCGAGGTCTACAAGGACCTCGAGCCCGGCAAGTCCGTCGAGGGCGCCGACTGGGTCGGCCGGACCGAGGCCGAGGCCGAGATCAACGCCTCGTTCGAGCGCTTCAAGACCAGCGGCCACTGACCATGTAACTACGTGTTACGTCGCGAATTCGGGTGCCACAGCACCCGGGTAGCGGATCTAACACGTAGTTACATGTGCTTCGGAGCCAGCAGCACCGACAGCCCTGCGGCGATCGCCGCGGGGCTGTCGTCGTACTCGGGCGGCATGGTGACATAGCTGAGCGCCAGCCGGGCCAGCGTCCGGCTCAGCGCCCGTACGCCGTCCGGGTCGAGCCCGGGCCAGGCCGCCAGCGCGGCGGCCTCGAGCCGCTCGGCCACCCGGACCAGCAGCGGGCCGGCATCCACGGTGACGATCCGGACCAGGTCGTGGTGAGCATCGCCCGCCCGGACCCGCTGGATGAGCGGGTCACCGGCGGCGGTCTCGAGGTAGAGCCGCAGACCGTGCTCCAGGCCCGCACGCGGCGCCCCGGGGTGCTCGGCGAGGGTCTGGGCGATCACGTCGCACAGCGCGTCGGCGAGGTGGACGGTGTAGGCCTGGGCCAGCCCGTAGCGCGAGCCGAACGCGTTGTAGAGCGTCTGCCGGCTCACCCCGGCGTCGCGGGCGACCGCCTCGAGCGTCACGTCGCCCCAGGGGTGCTCCAGCAGGAGCGAGCGCAGCGCCGCGAAGACGGCCGTACGACGCTCCGCGGCGGCGCTCACGTCCGCTTGACCCCGCGGAAGTAGGCGATGGCGCCGCTGCGCTCGATGACGACGTCGGCGATGCCCTCGTCGGCGAACCACACCTCCAGGTCGCTGGCCGAGCAGCCGGGGCCGAGCAGGCCGGCGACCCGGCCGACCTGGCGCAGCGGCTCGAAGCGGAACCCGGTGTCGTTGAGCAGGGCGCTGCCGGTGAGCACGCCGCCGGGACGCAGCACCCGCGCCATCTCGACGACCGCGCGACCGGGGTCGGGGAAGCAGTGCAGCCCGGTGAAGGAGACGACGAGGTCGAACGACGCGTCCTCGAACGGCAGGTCGCCGACGTCGGCCACCCGCGGCACCACCTGGTCGGCGACGCGCCGCTCCTCGGCGACCCGCAGCGTGCGGTCGAGCATGGTCTGCGCGATGTCCGCGGCGACGTACTCGACGCCCTGGCCGGGACGCAGCCCGCGCAGCGCCACCCCGCCGCCGCAGGGGATGTCGAGGATCCGGGCGCCCGCGGGCTGCCGGCCGATCTCGTCGGCCGCGCGGTAGAGCAGGCGCAGGTCGCTGTTGATGCCGACCTTCCACAGCGCACCGCCGGCCCGCGGGTGCTCGACGGTCCAGTCGTAGAACGTCGCCCACAGGGGGTCGTCGGACCACCCGCCGATGCCGGGGACGCGGGTCAGCGCGGAACGGATCATGACTCTCCTCCGATGAGTGCCGGTGCCCGCAGCAGCGCGACCGGTACGGCGAACCCGTCGACGAGCTCGCGGGCGACCGGCCGGATCCGCCGGCACAGGTCGCCGACCTCGCGGGTGATCGCCTTGGACCGCTGGTCGCTGAGCCGGCCGTGCTCGATGAACCACGCGGCGTCCCGCTCGATCTCGCTGAGCGCGTAGAGGTCGCACAGCGCGTTGAGGGTCAGCTTGAGGTCGCCGTCCTCGAGTGCTTCGACCTGCTCGACGAAGGCCTCCAGGACGAGCCGCTCGACGTGCGCGCGGGCCGCGGAGATGACGTGGTCCTGGACCCGGGAGAAGACCTCGCCGGGGTTCATCCCGGCGTCGACACCGCGCTTGAGCCGGCGTGCGGCCCCGCCGATCCGGTGCTCCTCGCGGAACCGGAACATCGCCAGGTGGTAGCTCGGGTCGCGCAGCCCGCTGTCGGTGTGCCAGTCGTCGCTGCCGCCCGGCAGGACGTCGCGGATCTGCTCGAACAGCTTGTGGACCCGGGTCCGCTCGAGCACCGTGTCGACCGCGAGACCGGCGACGAACTTGACCATGCCGAGCTGGTCGAGGTCCGAGAAGTCGCTGGCGTAGTCGGTGAGCAGGCCCTTGCCGACGAGCTGGAGCAGCACGTGGTTGTCGCCCTCGAACGTCGTGAAGACGTCGGTGTCGGCCTTGAGTGCGGCGAACCGGTTGACCGCGAGGTAGCCCGCTCCCCCGCACGCCTCGCGGCACTCCTGAACGACATCGGTGGCCAGCCAGGTCGACAGCGCCTTGGTGCCGGCGGCACGCGACTCGAGCAGCCGACGGGACTCCTCGTCGGGGGTGATCCCGGAGAAGACGTCGTGCAGGCGCGAGGCCAGCACCTGCTGGGCGAAGTGGAGGGCGTACGTGCGCGCGACCCGGGGCAGCAGGCGGCGCTGGTGCAGGCCGTAGTCGAGGAGCAGCTGCTCCTCGCCCTCGTCGCCGGTGCCGGTCTCGAACTGGCGGCGCTGGAGGGCGTAGCGGACCGCGATGGTCAGCGCGACCTTGGCCGCGCTCACGCCCGCGGCGCCGACCGAGACCCGGCCCTGCACGAGGGTGCCGAGCATCGTGAAGAACCGGCGTCCCGGGCTCTCGATGTCGCTGACGTACTCGCCGGCCTCGGTGACGTCGGCGAAGCGGTTGAGCAGCGCCTCGCGCGGCACCCGGACACCGTCGAACCAGATCCGGCCGTTGTCGACGCCGTTGAGGCCCATCTTGGCGCCGTCGTCCCCGATCCGGACGCCGGGCAGCGTCGCGCCCGCCTCGTCGCGCAGCGGGACGACGAGCGCGTGGACGCCGTGCCGCTCGCCGGCCACCTCGAGCTGGGCGAAGACCACCGCGACCCGCGCATGGGCGGCGGCATTGCCGATGTAGTCCTTGCCCGCCTGCTCGGTGGGCGTGGTGACGACGAACTCGGCGGTCGCGGGGTCGTAGGACGCGACCGTGCCGAGCGCCTGGACGTTGCTGCCGTGGCCGGTCTCGGTCATCGCGAAGCAGCCGAGCAGCCGGCCGCTGACCACGTCGGCCAGGTAGGCGTCGTGGTGGCGCTGGGTGCCGAGCTGGAGCAGCGCGCCGCCGAAGAGGCCGAACTGGACCCCGACCTTGACCAGGACCGACAGGTCGCCGTACGCGAGGGTCTCGAAGGCGGCGATCGAGGCGCCGATGTCGCCCCCGCCGCCGTACTCCGGGGGGAAGCCGCGGGCCGCGGCGCCGGACTCGGCGATTTCGAGCACGACCTCCTTGACCCGCTCGCGGAACTCCGCGCGCGGCATCGTCTCGGCGTCCTCCAGCACGGAGGCGTACGCCGGCAGCAGGTCGCGCACGGAGCGCCGGACGTCGGCGTACGCGCCGTCGAGCAGGTCGGTCAGGGCGGCGACGTCGACGGTCAGCGCCCGGGGCTCGGTCGCGGTGGAGTCCTCGGCCATGCGCCGAACCTAGTGGACGATCAAGGCCGGGCGTAGAAGTCGGGCGTGCGCCAGTAGTACATCGACTCCTCGGTCACCGGGCGTCCGGTGCGCGGGGCGTGGATGATCTTGCCGTTCCCGGCGTACAGCGCGACGTGGAAGATCGACGACGGGCTGCCGTTGTCGCCCCAGAAGACGAGGTCGCCGGGGCGCAGGTCGCCGGGGCTGATCGGCGTGGACTGCTGGTACTGCGCGACGGAGTAGTGCGGCAGGCTCTTGCCGCCGGCGGCCCACGCCTGCGAGGTCAGGCCGGAGCAGTCCCAGCTGTTGGGGCCGGCCGCGCCCCAGACGTAGCGCTCGCCGAGCTGGGCGCGGGCGAAGGCGATGGCGGCCTGGGCGCCGTTGCCCGGAGCGGGCGGGGCAGGGTCCGGGTCCGGCTTCGGATCGGCGGGCTTCGGATCGGCGGGCTTCGGGTCCGCCGGCTTGGGGTCGGCGGGCTTCGGGTCGGCCGCAGCCGGGCCGGGCGTCGGCTGGGCGGCCGCGGCGGCGCGGGCCTGCTCCCGCTCGGCCTCCAGCGCGTCCTGGCGGGTCCGGGCGAGCCGGACGCTGATCCCCTGGAGCCGGGCGAGCTTGCGCACCAGCCGGGCCTTGCGGTCCTCGATCCGCGCGCTCTGCGCGGCAGCGGACGCGGCCGCGGCATCGGCGGTGTCCCGCGCCTCCTTGGCCTCGCGCAGGGCACGGTCGGCGTCCTCCGCGGTGTCCGCGGCGGCGGCCTCGGCCTCGTCGGCGGTGTCGGCCGCGGCGACGTACTCGTCGCGGCGCTGGTCGAACCGGGCCTGGACGTAGTCGGTCGCCGCCGAGCGCTCCAGGAGCGACTCCATGCCGTCGGCGGAGATGAACGCGTCGACCGCGTTGACCTCGAGCCCGGCGTTGGTCGCGATGATCACCGCGTCGCGGTACTGCCCCTCCTGGACGACGAGCTCACGGTCGGCCTCGACCGACGCGGTCGCCGCCTCCCGGGCCGCGATCCGGGCCTGCTGCGCGGTCCACCGAGCGCCATTCCACGCCTCGGCCGCCCGCGCCGCCCGGACCGCCGCGGCGTCGAGCGAGGCGTTGGCGGCATCGAGCTGCTCCTGGATCCGCCCGACCGCCCCCTGAGCGGCCGTGGCCCGCCCCTCGGCGGCCTGGACCTCCCCCACGGACGGCGTCGCCGGCGACGTCGGGTCGGTGCCCGGATCGGCCTGCGCGGACGGGAGACAGATCCCCACGGTCAGCACGAGGGCGAGGGCTCCGGTCCCGAGGCTTGGTGAACGCACTCGCGTCACCGTAGTGCTCTTTCGTCACATTGGAAACAAAAATCTCAGAAATCTCACGAGTCACCGGCGTGTCGCCTTGACGAACTACACCGTTGTAATTTGTGCCGGACGGCCGCGGCCAGGTCCGGCATGCTCTCCTCCATGCGGATCGACGTCATGGCCACCTCACCCACCTATGGCGGCGCCGGGACCATCGAGCTCGTCGGCGACTTCCTCGTCGCCGGCCTTCCCGCGGCCGGGTCCGCGGTGCGCACGGTCGACGTCTCCGTCCTGCTGAGAGCCGCGCCCGAGGCGCCCCGTGACACCGCGGACGACGACACCGACCCCGACGCCCTCGCGGCGCTCCAGGCCGGGCTCGACGGCCACGGGATCTGGCCGGGCCACCCCCAGTGGGGGGACTCGCACGAGGTCGAGCGCCAGAAGGGCCCGCAGCTCGTCTTCCGCCGGAAGGCGGGGACGGTCCGGATCCGGATCGTCAGCGAGCTGTCGGAGCTCGACGTCTTCGGCCCCGGCGGGCGACCCGAGGTCTTCGCCGCGGCGGCCCACGAGATCGTCACCGCGCTCGCCGGCCTCGACCGGCGGGTCAAGCCGGACGACGACATCGACTGGCCGCGCGTGCGGGCCCACCTCACCGCCCGCCTCGGTGACCTGCCCCCATCCGCCGAGGCACTCGCCGCCGCGGAGACCGACCTCCGAGCGCAGCAGCACGCGCGGTGGCTGGCGATGTCGCCCTGGGAGCGGCTCGACGTCGACTGGACGCGCTACACACCCTCGGCGCGCGCCCTGCTCGACGACCCGTTCTTCTGGGATCCCGCGGACGACGAGGCGCCGCACGGCAACGACGAGGGCGCCGACCTGCTCGCCGACTACCTCGCCCGACGACCGGACGACCCGATGGCGTTCCTCGCCGCCCAGGCGCGGGAGTGCGGGTACGACACCCTCGACGAGGCGGCGGCGGACGACGAGTACCTCCACGACGCGCTGGTGCTCGGCGCCGCGTTCGCCGAGATCAAGGTGACCGGGCAGCTCACCGCGGCGCTGCGCGACCTTGCGCTCGACGTGCTGGCCCGCCGCGGCGGGCCCGAGCCGACTGAGGTCGACAGCCTGCTCGGCACGGCGCTGCGCGCCGCCCCGGCGGCCCCGTAGCGGCCGAAACGCGCCCGGCCGTTGCGGCTCAGTCCGCGTCGACCGGGACCTTCGAGGTCGTCGTGGTCGGATGCGAGTGCAGATGTCGGTCGAACTTCTGCCCGCTGGCGATCCCACCGATGTAGAACGACACCACCGCGATCGCGACGCCCGCCAGGTCGTCGGCGACGTAGTGCCAGCCGAAGTAGAGCGTGGCCACGACGGTCAGCCCGAAGTTGACCCAGAAGATGATCTTGAGGAGCTTCGAGCGCAGCGTGTACTGCACCATCAGCGCGAACAGCAGCGTGATGGCGGTGTGCAGGCTGGCGAAGCCGGCGATGGAGTTCACCGACTCGGTGACCCCGCCGTACAAGACGTTGCCTCTGGCTCTGACGATCGAGTTCATCAGGTCGGTCGTGCCGGTGTGGGCGAGGCCGCCGACGCCGTAGTACTCCGAGGAGTAGGCGATGCCGGGGCCGAGGGTCGGGAGCAGGTAGTACGACAGCGTGCCGAGGGACCAGGCGAGGCACTGGGAGGTGACGAACCAGTAGCCGAAGGACATGTTGCGCGACCAGACGAGCCAGGCGGTGACGGCGAGCGGCACCAGCGGCAGGAACATCAGGTAGATCGGCGAGAGGATCTCGGCGGTGAAGGTCTTGCCGAGGAGGCCGTGGAGCACGTCGCTGGGGTCGTGGCCGAAGAAGATGACCTTGTCCATGATGTGCAGCTCGCGGTCGTACGACAGCGCCTTGACCTCGCCGGGGGCGGCGTTCGGGTCGGAGCGGACGAACGGCAGGAACGACTTGAGGTTCCGGTAGCTGACGTAGGTCAGGTAGAACGCGATCACGCCGATGCCGACGAGGGTGGCGCGCTCCTTGGTCCAGTGGGTGCGCAGCCGGTGCTTGACGATCGGGATCACCCGGCTCGGCCGGGCGCGTGCCTTCCACAGGGTCAGCGGCAGCAGGTCGAGCAGGAGCGCGCCGAGGAGCAGCAGGGGAAGCCGGATGTACGAGGGTCCGAGGAAGCTGCCCTCCGGGTCGAGCAGCCGCCGGTCGAGGCTGATCGCCGCGAACACCGCGAGGCCCAGCATGAGCGCGGCCGTGCCGATGAGGAGGGTGTAGGCGCGGCGATACACCCGACGGAGTCTAGGAGACCGGGGAAGCGGGTACCGCGGCGAGGCCGCCCGGGTCGAGCCGGAGTGTCGCCTTCTGGCCGGGTTCCGGGGCCCACCCCTGGACGCCGGCGGCGTCGAGCTCGCCGATCCCGGCGACCGCGACCACCAGCCGCGCCCCGTCGGGCGTGAGCCGTACCGAGCGCACCTCGGCCGGTACGCCGTCCGCCGCGGGGCCGGCCAGCACCGCCGTCGGCCGTACGGCGACCGCGGGCGCCGCCGGCCGTCCGGTGAGCCGCAGCAGCTCGGCCGCCGCAGCCCCCTCGAGCACCCGTGAGTAGCCCAGGAAGAGCGCCGTCCCGGCGTCCGCCGGCGCGGACCAGACCGCGGCGGTCGCGCCCTCCTGGACGATCCGGCCGGCGCGCATCACGGCGAGCCGGTCAGCGACGGCGAAGGCCTCGGCCTGGTCGTGGGTGACCAGGAGGGCGGTCGTACCGGCCTCCGTGAGGATCCGGCGCAGGTCGGCGGCGAGCCGGACCCGCAGGCTCGCGTCGAGGGCGCTGAGCGGCTCGTCGAGCAGCAGCAGGCGGGGGCGGCCGGCCAGGGAGCGGGCCAGCGCGACCCGCTGGCGCTCGCCGCCGGAGAGGGTGCGGGGCAGCCGGGCGCCGTAGCCCTCCAGGCCGACGAGGGCGAGCAGCTCGTCCACGGCGGTCCGTACGGCGGCGCGCGACTCCCCCTGGAGGCGCAGCGCGTAGCCGACATTGCGGCCGACGGTGAGGTGGTCGAAGAGCTGGCCGTCCTGGAACATCAGCGCGAACCCGCGGCGGTGGGTGGGCGTCGTCCCGAGGTCGGTGCCGTCCCAGGCGATCCGGCCGGCGCGCAGCGGCTCCAGGCCGGCCACGGCGCGCAGCAGGGTGGACTTGCCGCAGCCCGAGGGACCGAGCACGGCGAGCACGTCGCCGTCGGCCACGTCGAGGTCGACGCCGTCGACCGCGACGGTCCCGTCGAAGGCGACCTCGATGCCCTTGAGATCCAGCATCACCAGGCTCCTGTTCCCGGCACGCGCAGCCGTTCGACGACGAGGATGACACCGGCGGTCACGGCGGCGAGCACCACCGAGGCCGCCATCGCGGTGCCGTAGTTGAGCGCGCCCGGGTGCCCGAGCAGGCGGTAGATCACGACCGGGAGCGTCGGCTCCGCGGGCCGCACGATGAACGACGTCGCGCCGAACTCCCCCAGCGACACGGCGAACGCGAAGCCCGCCGCGGCGAGCACCGGGCGCCACACCACGGCGAGGTCGACGGTCAGCAGGGCGCGGAGCGGACCGGCGCCGAGCGAGGCGGCGGCCTGGCGCTGCCGGTCGTCGATGCCCGCGAGGACCGGGACGAGCGTGCGGACCACGAGCGGGAGCGCCACCAGGGCCTGGGCGATGGGGACGAGGACCGGGCTGGCCCGCAGGTCCAGCGGCGGCTGGTCGAGGGCGATGAGGAAGCCGAAGCCCAGCGTCACCGCGGAGACGCCGAGGGGCAGCATGAAGAAGCCGTCGAGCACGGTGCGGGCGCGGCGGCCGGCCCGGCTGCGGGTACGACGGGTGACGACGAACGCGACGATCAGCCCGAGCGTGAGCGACATCCAGGTGGCGTCGACCGCGATCCGCAGCGAGGCCAGCAGCGCGTCGACGACCGACACCTGGAGGAAGCCCTCGCCTGAGCCGCCGAGCGCGCGGTAGAAGTCGAGGCTCCAGCCGCCCTCGCGCCGTACCGAGCCCAGGACGAGGGCGAGGATCGGCAGCGCCACGAACCCCAGCGTCAGCGCGGTCGCCCCGATCGCCGGCAGGTCGCGCCGCTGCGGTCGCGCGGCCGGCGCGAGGACGCGTCGCACCGTCGGGTCCGGCACGGCGCGCAGCCGGCCCACGACGACCAGCAGCGCCACCACGGCGACCATCTGCACGAGCGAGAGCGCCGCGGCCGCGGGCAGGTCGAGCAGGTCGGCGGTGAGCAGGTAGATCTCGGTCTCCACGGACGAGTAGCGCACCCCGCCGAGCACGAGGACGACGCCGAAAGCCGTCGCGCAGAACAGGAACACCACGCTCGCCGCGGACACGATCGCCGGGCGCAGCGCGGGGAAGGTCACCGTCCGGAAGACCTGGGCGGGCGTCGCGCCGAGCGCCGCCGCGGCCTCGGACGGCCGCCGGTCGAGGCCCTCCCAGGCGACGCCGACGGTGCGGATGACCACCGCGACGTTGAAGAACACCAGGCCGACGAGGATCGCCACGGGCGTCCCGTCGAGGCCCAGGAAGCCCAGGGGTCCCGACGACGTGATGAGCTGGCGGACCGCCAGCCCCACCACGACCGTGGGCAGCACGAAGGGCACCAGCAGCGCCGTGCGGACCAGGCCGCGGCCCGGGAACCGCAGCCGGTGCAGGACGTACGCCGCCGGCAGGCCCAGCAGCACCGCCGCCACCGTCGCGACCGTGCTGGTCCACACCGTGAACCACAGCACCCGCCCGGTGCGCGGGCGCGCCAGCACGTCGAGCACCGCACCCGGGTCGAAGTGCCCGTCGGGCCACACCCCGCGCTGGAGCATCGCGCCGACCGGCAGCACGAAGAAGACCGCGACGACCGCGACCGGGACCGCGGCGAGCGCGACGTACGCCGCTCGCCCCGCGATCCGGCCGGAGCCGCCGGACGCGGTCATCGCGACACGATCTCGGTCCACTTCTCGAGCCAGCTCTTGCGCTCCGCCGTGATCCGCGCGGGGTCGACCTGCGCGGGGTCCTCGGCCCGGGGGGCGAACTGCGACCAGGCCGCGGGGAGCGGGGTCTCGCTCGCGACCGGGAAGACGTACATCGAGTCGGGCAGCGCCGCCTGGACCTCGGGCGAGACCAGCCAGTCGATCACCGCGTGGGCGCCGGAGACGTTGGTCGTGCCCTTGTCGTTGCGCAGCACGCCGGCGTACTCGACCTGGCGGAAACAGTCGCCGAGCAAGGCGCTGGTCGACGTCTTGGTGCCCGCCTTGTTGAGCGTGAAGGCCGGCGAGGAGTCGTAGGACACCACGATCGGCCGGTCGCCGCCGGAGAACGTGAAGTCGGTGAAGTAGGCGTCCGACCAGCCCTTGACGACCTTGGCACCGTTGTTCATCAGCGCGGTCCAGTACGCCGGCCACCCGTCGCCGTACTGGTCGATGGTGGCGAGCAGGAACGCCAGCCCCGGCGAGCTCGTGCTCGCCCCCGGGATGACGAACAGGTCCTTGTAGGCGGGCTTGGTGAGGTCGTCGAGGCTCGTCGGCTTCGGGACGCCCTGGGCGGCGAACCACGCGTCGTCCACGTTGACGCAGACGCTGCCGGTGTCGACCGGCGTCAGCGCCCCGGCGTCGTCCCCGGCCAGCGCGTACTGCTTCGCGCCCTCGGGCAGCGTCGCGCGGTAGGGCGCGAAGACGCCCTCGTCGACCGCCCGCGTCGCGAACGTGTTGTCGATGCCGAAGACGACGTCGCCGACCGGGTCGTCCTTGGTGAGGACGAGCTGGTTGGTCAGGGCACCGGCGTCCTCGAGCTTGCTGATCTTGAGGTCGTAGCCGGTGTCCTTCTCGAACTTCGCCACGAGCTCGTCGGGCAGCGCGAACGACTCGTGGGTGACGAGCGTGACGACCTTGTCGTCGGCGCGCGCGCCGTCGTCCTCGGCGCCGAGCATCGAGCAACCGCTGACGAGGACGACCGTGGTGGTGAGGGCCGTGAGGCCGGTGAGCAGGCGCGTACGCACTGGATGACTCCCTTCGCCGGTGCTAACCGGATCAGGTTCGGAGGGTCTGCGGCGGTCCGCACTCTCAGCACCCCGTGGTGCTCCCCTGTCTGACCGCGCCAGTCTAGCGAGCCCGCGGGCGGCCGCTGCGCGGGGGATTGGACAACGCGGTCGCGCTCCGTCCGCCGTCCCGAAACGATCTGTCGGTCCCCCTCGCTAGCCTCCCTGAGTGACCGGAGAGCCGTCCAGCGCTAGCCCCGAAATGCCTGTAGACGCGCGGGGGAAGGCCGACCGCGCGACCGATGATCCAGCGCCATCGAGACAGTTGACGGCGCGCACCCCGGTCATGGTGAGACCCAAGCTCGATCGCAGCCTCTCCGGTGTCGTTGGCGCACGCACCCTCGCGACCAACTTCAACCGTCGGTTTCCCCGCCCGATTGGCCTCGAGCTCGGCTTCAAAGCAATGACCAACGGCGGCTTGCCCCGCTTCGCATCACAGAACCTGCTGGGCAAGGGTTTCGGCGGCGTCGGAGGAGGAACCGCCTGGGCGAAGAGACCGAACCTCATCAACAGTGATGCCTACAAGCTGGCGGGTATCGGTCGAGCGAACCTGACGGCCTTCGGCTCCGTCCTGTCGAGGAATGCCGACTTCGGCGTCAGTACCACCGTTTCGAGGAAACTCACGAGGTTCGCCGCCAACCAGAAGTCGTTTCTTGACCGCATCGCACCGCTCCTCGAGGCAGCGCGCACCGGCTTCTACCCCGCCAACCTTCGAAGCATCGTCGGCCTGGGTTTCGAGGAGGTCGAAGCGGTGGTGATGCTCGACGGCATCGCTCTGTACGGCGTACCGCGGAGCGAGATCGCCGAGAAGATCATTCGAGCCGACACAAGCGCCGCCCGACGGGAGATCCTCGGACGTCGCTGGAAGGCCATCTCCATCGATTGCCGCAAAGTTCTTGCCGCGTGCACCTCGAGCGACGTGGCTGCATACGCAGAGTTCGCCCTGAACGCACTTGACGCCCTTGACTCCGGCAACCCGAGCGCCGCGCAGGCGATGGCTGCCGCCGTGCTCGACACCGTCATCAACAGCCACTTCGGCGGCAGGCGCTTCGCGCTCACTCCCAATCGCAGAACCACCACAGCTACCGCGTATGAGGACCTGACCGTGCGAGAATTCATCGCCTTCGCACCGCTCTGGAGCGCGTACCAGAGGTACCGGCAAGAGGACGGAGACCCCGTTCCCAGCACATTCAGCCGACACGCGTCGGTCCACGGCGTGAGCCGAAGGCAGTTCTCTCGACGCAATGCCGTCCAGGCCGTTCTCTTCGTCACAAGCCTCCTCGTCTTTCTCGACGAGGCGGCATCAACAGCCGACGCGGCCTGAGCGCAGCTCCCAGAGGCCCTCAGACCCCGACGGCCGTGAAGACCACGCCATCGGCCTCGACCACCTCGGTAGCCTGCCCGCGCGCCACCAGCAGCTCCAGGTGCGCCTTGGTCTCCATCGCCGCCATGCCCTGGCTGAACACGTCGAGCTCGCCGAAGGCCCGCTCGTGCCGGGTCCAGCCGAGGTCGCGGGCGACGACGAGCGAGGTCACCGAGCCGCGCTCGCGCAGCGACGCGAGGCACTGGGTGAGGCGCTCCTCGTGGTGCACGAGCAGCTCGTCCACCCGCTCGTACGACGACGGGGCGACCGGGCCGTGGGCCGGGAGGACGCGCAGGTCGGGGAGCTCGCGCACGCGGGCCAGCGAGGCCATGAACTGGCCGAGGGGCTGCTCGGCCGGAGGCACGGTGAAGCCGATGGACGGGGTGATCGTGGGGAGCACGTGGTCACCGGAGAAGAGCACGCCCTCGGCCTGGTCGGCGTAGACGTAGTGGCCGGGCGTGTGGCCGGGCGTGTGGACGGCGTCGAGGGTGCGGTGCCCGACGTCGAACTGCCGGTCGCCCTCGATCCAGACGTCGGGGAAGGCCCAGTCGACGGGGTTGGGCAGCTCGCCGTTGTGGCCGGAGGCCCAGAGGTCGGCGATCTCGGCGGCGCCGGCGGTGCGCAGGACGGCGAGGAACGGGCTCTCGTCGAGGCCGTCGAGGCCGGCCCGGTGGAGGAGCTCGAGGGCCGGCTGCTCGCCGGCGCCGAGGGCGACCTCGGCGCCGAACTCGTGGCCGAGGACGGTGGCGAGCGTGTAGTGGTCGCGGTGCACGTGGGTGACCAGGAAGCGCTTGATGTCACCGAAGCCGGAGCCGATCGAGCGCAGGCTCTTGTCGAGCAGCTCGCGCGCGACCGGGATCGCCCAGCCGCCGTCGATCAGGGTGAGCCCGTCGTCACCGGCGACGACATAGATGTTGACGGCCTTGAGCGCGTCCATCGGGAGGGGCAGCGGGATCCGATGGATCCCCTCCGCCACCTGCCAGGCACCTTCGTCGGCCCAGTGACGGCCCGAGTCCGGCGAGACGGCGTGTCCGGTGGCGATCCCTCCCGTTGTCATGTGCCCACTCTAGGAAGAGTTCACTTCCGGTCGTAGATCGGGTAGGTGCAAGTCGAGGTTGGGCTCCTGGATGCCGCCGTCGACCTCGAGCATCTTGCCGGTCACGTACTTGCCTGCCGCGGAACTCAGGTAGACCACGGCGGCGGCGATGTCCTCGGCCTCGCCGATCCGGCCGAGGGGGGTCGCCTCCTCGAGCTGGGTCTTCATCTCCGGCACCCCGGCGACGAACTCCAGCGCGCTCGTCATGACCGAGCCGACGAAGACCCCGTTCACCCGGATCTCCGGGTTGAGGTCGGTCGCCGCGAGCCGCGACCAATGCGCGAGCGCCGCCTTCGCGGTGCCGTAGGCGAGGTAGCCGCGCCCGGCCAGCCGGCCCATCGCCGACGAGATCGAGGTGATCGACTTCTGCCGGCCCTCCCCCGCCGAGGCGAGCATGAACGGCACGGCCGCGCGGCTCAGCGCGTGCGCGGTCGCGACGTTGAAGTGGAAGGCCTCCTCCAGGTACGCCACGTCGGTGTCGAGGAAGGCGTTGGGGATGGTGCCGCCGACGTTGTTGACGACGATGTCGAGGCGGCCGAACTCCTCGTGGGCCGCGGCGGCGAGGCCGGCGACCTCCTCGGTGTGCGCGAGGTTCGCCGGGACGACGAGCGCGCGGCGACCGAGCGCCTCGATGCGGACGGCGACCTCCTCGAGCTGCGCCTCGGTGCGCGCGGAGATGACGACGTCCGCGCCGGCCTCGGCGAGCGCGATCGCGGTGGCGGCGCCGATGCCCCGGCCGGCGCCGGTGACGACGGCGACGTGGTCGGTGACGGTGAAGCGGTCGAGGATGCTCACCGGCCGCCGCCGTTCGTGCCGGTGACCAGGCCGCGGCCGGTGACCAGCGGCAGGTCCAGCGCGGAGATCAGGCCCGGGCGGGCCGCGACGACGGCGGGGATCGCGTTGATGAGGCGCTGGGCGGTGACGATCATCCCCGAGACGTTGTGGTCGCCGTTCTCGCCGTGGTGGGTGAACTCGACCTTGAGGCAGGGCTCGCCGGTGATCTCGATCCGGTAGCAGCCGTCGCCCTCGGCGGGCTTGGGCCAGCCGGGCTCCTGGTCGGCCGCGGTGCGGGTGACGTGCTCCAGCGTGATCCGCGGGACGCCGTCGACGGTGCCGATCACCCGGAACCGCACGGCGCCCATGGTGCCCTCGGGCACGTCGAGCGAGACGGTCTTGGTGTCGCGCGGCGCCGGACGGCGCTCGACCTCCTCGACCAGCGGCTCGTCGAGGGTGACGCCCAGGCCGGCCGCGATCACCCGGACCACGGGGCCCCAGGCGGTGGTGAGGATGCCGGGCTCCCACAGCAGCGGCGTGGCGTCCATCGGCTGCCCGAAGCCGAAGAGGTCGCGCATCACCACGGGCTGGTAGTACGTCGAGTAGTCGGCGATCTCGCTGACGGTGACGTGGTCGATGCGCTGGCTGAGGCTGGTCATCACCAGCGGCAGGACGTCGTTGGCGAACCCGGGGTCGATGCCGTTGACGTGCAGGCTGGCGTTGCCCTCGAAGCCGGCCTGGTCGATCTGGTCGATCATCTCCGGCGGCAGCGTGCCGTCGCGGTGGAGCAGGATGACCGGTCCGGACGAGACCACGTTGATGCCGTCGCGGATCAGCTCGGTGAGGTCGGCGATGGACTCGAAGACCCGGTCGTCGGTCATCGCGCCGTGCACGATGCAGTCGGGGCGCAGCGCGACCAGCTCGTCGCGGTCGGTCGTCGCCTTGACGCCGAGCTCGCGACCGAGGCCGGCGAGCAGACCGGCGTCCTGGCCGTGCTTCTCGAGGGTGGAGGTCCACACCCCGACCAGCTCGAGGTCGGGATGGGCGTCGACGCCGGCGATCGCGTGCCGGCCGATGGTCCCGGTCGACCAGACGACGACGCGCAGCGGCTTCTCGGGGATGACCTGTGACATGCGGGTCAATGTAGAACGAGTTCTAGTTTCTGGGAAGGGTTCGCGGCGCACTGACCCCCGCTCGCCCCGCGGATTCCGCGGGTCCCGCCGAAAACAGGTGTGACCGCGTAAGGAACGGGGCAGGGAGCCCTCTACCGATGGGGGGCGCACATCCGCGCGCCCGCACAACGATCCAGGAGACACCCCCACATGAAGCTCAAGCTCGTCGCCACCGCCGCCGCTCTCGCCGTCACGCTCACCGCCTGCGGTGGCGGGGGCCGGCCGTCGCAGTCCGACGTCGCGGACGCGATCAAGGACCAGATCCCCGGCGACTCCTCGGTGCTGACCGACGACGTCATCGACTGCATCGCCAAGGCCGTCGTCGACTCCGACCTCTCCGACGACACCCTCAACAAGATGGTCGACAACGACAAGGGCTCCAGCAAGGAGCTCAACGACGCCAGCGAGGTCATCTCCAAGGCCAGCGCCGACTGCGTCACCAAGTGACGCTCAGGGCGCCGGGATCACCTGTCCCGGCGCCCACTCGGGGCACCGCGTCCCCGAGTAGATGGTCGGCATGCACCGGTTGCAGTGGATGCAGATCCCTTCCCGCACGATCCCGGCCTGGAGCCGGTTGACGAGGTCCGGCTCGCGCAGCAGCGCCCGGCCCATCACGACGAAGTCGAAGCCGTCGGCCATCGCCTGACGCATCGTCTCGACCCGGTTGATCCCGCCGAGCAGCATCAGCGGCATCGCGACCGCACCGCGCACCTCGAGCGCCTTGGGCCGGAAGTAGGCCTCCTCGAAGTCGTACTGCTTCATGAAGCCGCGTCCCACCGGCGTCTTCATCCCCCACCGCACCAGCGGCGGCATCGTCGCGGCGAACTCCGCGACGGGCGCCCCGCCGCGGAAGAGATACATCGGGTTCATCAGCGACGAGCCGCCCGAGAGCTGGAGCGCGTCGAGGTGGCCGTCGGCCTCCAACAGCTGGGCGAGCTCGATGCTCGTCGCGGTCGTCACCCCGCCGGTGAAGCCGTCGGAGACCGACACCTTCGCGGTCACCGCGACGGCGTCGCCGACCTCCTCGCGCACGACGCGCGCCACCTGGCGCGCGAGCCGGGCCCGCCGCTCCAGCGGCCCGCCCCAGCGGTCGCGGCGGCGGTTGAGCCCGGGAGCGAGGAACGACGAGATCAGGTAGGAGTGCGCCATGTGCAGCTCCAGCACGTCGAAGCCGGCGCGGACGAGCAGGCGGGCCGTGTCGGCGTACGCGCGGGTGACCCGGGTCAGGTCCTTCTCGGACGCCGCGCGGATCATCTGCATCGACAGGGGGCTCGGCATCGCGCTGGCCGCGATCGCGGGCACGCCGTTGGAGCGCCCGTTGGCGACCGGTCCGGCGTGACCGACCTGGCCGGCGATCGCCGCGCCCGTCGCGTGGATCTCGTCGGCGAGCCGGGTCAGGCCGGGCAGCGCGCGCGGCCCGACGACGATCTGCTCGCCGTGGGTGCGCCCGTCGGGCGCGACGGCGAGATAGGCGACCGTGGTCAGCCCGACGCCGCCCGCGGCCGGCGCGCGGTGGTAGGCGATGAGCTCGTCGGTGACCAGGCCGTCCGGCGTCCGGCCCTCGAAGGTCGCCGCCTTGACGGTCCGGTTGCGCAGCCGCACCGGCCCGAGGTCGGCCGGGGCGAAGACGTCAGGAGCGCTCACGCGGCGCACTCTAGCCCTCGAACTGAAACCTGTTCTACCCCCCCGAGGCCCTATCGTCGGCACATGGCCAAGACGCTCTGGCGCGACCGCAACGCGGCCCTCGACGCCGAGACCGACTACGTCGAGATCTACCAGAACCTCGCGCTCTACGAGTTCAGCTGGGACATCACCCAGGCGCTGAGCTTCGCGCTCTTCCGCACCTACGCCGTGCCGAGCGTCGGGCGCCTGCTCGACGAGACCGGCGCGTTCACGGGCGCCGTCCAGCAGCGGTACGACGACACGGCGCTCCTGCTCGAAGCCCCGTTCGTGCACGGCTTCGACTCCGAGGCCGGCAGGACCGCGCTGCGCCGGATCAACCAGATGCACCGCGCCTACGACATCGCCAACGACGACTTCCGCTACGTGCTGTCGACCTTCGTCGTCGTACCGAAGCGGTGGCTCGACGCCTACGGCTGGCGCCCGCTGACCGACCACGAGCTGCGCGCGAGCGTCAACTACTACCGCGCGCTCGGGCGGCACATGGCCATCAAGGACGTGCCGGAGACCTACGACGGGTTCATGCACCTCATGGACGACTACGAGCGCGCGCACTTCGCCTTCGACGAGGGCGGACGCCGCGTCGCCGACTCCACGCTCGACCTGCTCACCACGTTCTACCCGCGCGTGGTCCGCAAGCCGGTCGAGGTGTTCAGCCGCGCCCTGATGGACGAGCCGCTGCTCGACGCCTTCGGCTACGCCCCGGCACCTCCGCTGGCCAAGCGGCTCAGCCTGGCCGCGATGCGGGCCCGGGCGCGCGTGCTGCGGCACACGCCGTCCAACCGGCGCCCGACGTTCACCGCGGACCTGCCGCGGATCAAGAGCTACCCGGACGGCTACCGGCTGGCCGACCTCGGCACCTTCCCGGTGCCGGGCGTGGGCGGCTGCCCGGTCCGGCACTCCACGGCGGCCGAGGCCTGATCCCCCGGGTCACAGGTCCGCGAGCAGCACCCGCATCCGGTCGATCTCGGCCTGCTGGCCGACCACGATGTCGCCGGCGAGCTCGGCGACGAGCACGTCGGTGCCCTTGACCGCGACCACGTCCGCCATCGCGATCGCCCCCTCGTGGTGCCGGATCATCCCGGTCAGGTAGAGCCGGTCGAAGGCCGCACCACGGGCCCGGCGCAGCGCGCGCAGCTCGGCCGCGGTGAGCATGCCGTGCATCGTCGCGTGGCCGTGCTTGCCGTGGTCGTACGCGTCGGGGTCGTCCTCGGCGGTCGGTACGGCGAGGTTCCGGTCGCGCAGCCACGCCGCCATGGTGAGGATCTCGGGCCCCTGCGCGCCGAGGATCCGGCGCGCCATCGCCTTGACCTCGGGCGAGGCCGCACGCCGCGGCGCCAGCCGCGACATGGTCAGCGCCTGCGCGTGGTGCGGGATCATCATCTGTAGGAACGCGATGTCGTCGTGGGCGGCGCCGGCCTGCTCGGCCGTCGTCCCCGCGTCGGCCGTCGTACCGGCCTCACCGGGCGCGCCCGGCTGAAGGACCGGCGGCGCCGACGAGGGCGTCAGCGCCGTCCGGGGCCTGGACCCGGGCGGGTCGTCGGACTGAGCCTGGCAGGCGCTGGAGAGCACCGCGAGGAAGGCGACCACCGCCGCCACGCGGGCACGACGAAGACTGGACCGAGACCGAGACACCGAGAACACTCCTTCTCCCCCCGAGGGGTTGTGACCTGGCTCACCATAGGCGAGCATCAGGCCAGCGTGTTCATTCAATCTCGGGAGTGACCATGGCGAAACTCGCCCCCTCAGGGCTGCGTGCCCTCTGCTTCACCGCGCTGGGCACCCTGGCCCTCGGCATCTCGGCACTGACCGTGCCGGCCGACGCGCACGACGACCACGACCACGACAACGCGCCGGGCGCGACCGCGTCGTCCCCGTGCCCACCGGGCCTGCTGCGCCAGGCCGAGCGGGCGGGCGACAACTTCGACGACGCCTGCCTGCCCGGCCAGGACCTGGCCCGGCTCGACGACACCGACGCGGTGCTCGCCCCCGGCGAGATCGACAAGAGCCGCAACATCACGCTCCTGGCCAACCTGCCGAAGTCCGGCGCGTTCGCGGGCGAGACGTCGTTCGAGACCGACCTGGCGTTCCAGGGCGACTACGCCTTCCAGGGCAACTACGACGGCTTCACCGTCTACGACATCCGCAAGCCGCAGCGTCCCCGCATCGTCACCCAGGTGCTCTGCGCCGGCTCCCAGAACGACATCTCCGTCTACGGCGACGTCCTGGTGCTGAGCGTCGACTCCAGCCGCAGCAACGACAGCTGCGCCAACGTGCCCCAGTCGGCCACGATCAAGGAGTCGTGGGAGGGCATCCGGGTCTTCGACATCAGCAACCCGCGGGCGCCGCGCTACGTCGCCGCCGTCGAGACCGCGTGCGGCTCGCACACCCACACGCTCGCGCCGTCGAAGAACCGGCGCGACCTCTACGTCTACGTCTCGTCGTACTCACCCAACGCGAGCTTCCCCGACTGCCAGCCGCCGCACGACCAGGTCAGCGTGGTCAAGGTGCCGCTGCGCCGGCCCCAGGACGCCCGCGTGGTCAGCACGCCCGTGCTCTTCCCCGACGGCGGCAACCCGAGCGGCGGCTACTCCTCGACCACCTCCGGCTGCCACGACCTCACGGCGTACGCCCGCAAGAACGTGATGGCGGGCGCCTGCATGGGCGACGGCATCCTGGTCGACATCTCCGACCGCGAGCACCCGGTGGTCACCGAGCGGGTCCGTGACACCGAGAACTTCGCGTTCTGGCACTCCGCGACCTTCAACAACGCCGGCACCAAGGTGGTCTTCACCGACGAGCTCGGCGGGGGCGGCGGCCCGACCTGCAACCCGACGGTCGGCTCGGTCAAGGGCGCCGACGGCATCTACGACATCCGCCGCGGCAAGCTGGTCTTCCGCTCCTACTTCAAGATCCCGCGGACCCAGGCCAACACCGAGAACTGCGTGGCCCACAACGGCTCGCTGATCCCGGTGCGCGGGCGCGACATCATGGTCCAGGCCTGGTACCAGGGCGGCATCTCGGTGTGGGACTTCACCGACTCGGCCCGTCCCCAGGAGATCGCGTACTTCGACCGCGGGCCGCTGTCGACCGAGCGGCTCGTGCTGGGCGGCTCGTGGTCGGCGTACTGGTACAACGGCCACATCTACTCCAGCGACATCCAGCAGGGCTTCGACGTCTTCCGGCTGCGTGACCGGCGGATCGCCGGCGCCCAGCGGGTCAAGGTCGACGAGCTCAACGTGCAGTCGCAGACGTCCTACTAGGCGTGAGCCGCGGCGCCGGGGACCCGGCGCCGCGGCTCATGGCCGCGATCGACGTCAGGAGGCCGGGATGCGCAGCACCCGGTGGTTGGCGAACTCGTCCATGCCGACCGGGCCGAGCTCACGGCCGATGCCGGAGCGCTTGGTGCCGCCGAAGGGCAGGTCGGGCTGCGAGCCGCCGGCCGCGTTGAGGTAGACCATGCCCGCGTCGATCCGGTCGGCCACGCGCTGGGCGCGCTCGAGGTCGGTGCTGAACACGCTGGAGCCCAGGCCGAAGGGGGTGTCGTTGGCCAGGGCCACGGCCTCCTCCTCGGACTCGGCGCGGAAGACGATCGCGACGGGACCGAACAGCTCCTCGCGGTAGGCGTCCGTGCCGGGGACGACGCCGGTGAGCACGGTCGGCTCGACGAAGGCGCCGGGGCGGTCCACCCGGCCGCCGCCGGTGTGCACGGTGGCACCCTGCGCGACGGCGCGCTCGAGCTGGTCGACGAGCTTGTCGGCCGCGGCCAGCGACGAGAGCGGGGCGAGGGTGGTCGCCGGGTCGGCCGGGTCGCCGGGCACGAACTCGCCCATGGCGGTGACGAGACCGGCCAGGAAGTCGTCGTACAGGTCGGCGAGGACGATCATCCGCTTGGGCGCGTTGCAGGCCTGGCCCATGTTGCCCATCCGCGAGGCGACGGCCTCGCGGGCCGTGGCGGCGACGTCCGCGCTGTCGAGCACGATCATCGGGTCGGAGCCGCCGAGCTCGAGGACGACCTTCTTGAGGTTCTGGCCCGCGCGGGCGGCGACCGCGGCACCGGCCCGCTCGCTGCCGGTGAGCGAGACGCCCTGGATGCGCGGGTCGTCGATCATCGTGGCGACCTGGTCGTTGGTGGCGAGCAGGTTGACGTAGACGTCCTCGGGGACGCCGGCGTCGGCCATCACGCGGGCGATGGCGAGCGCCGTACGGGGGCAGCTCGGGGCGTGCTTGAGCACGATCGTGTTGCCGAGCACCAGGTTGGGCGCGGCGAACCGGGCGACCTGGTAGTACGGGTAGTTCCACGGCATGATCCCGAGCACCGCGCCGATCGGGCGCTTCTGCACCAGGGCGCGGCCGCCCTCGATGGTGAGCTCCTGGTCGGCGAGGAAGGTCGCGCCGTTGTCGGCGTAGTAGCGGAAGATCGCGGCGACGATGTCGATCTCGCCGCGCGACTCCTCGAGCCGCTTGCCCATCTCGAGGGTGATGATCGCGGCGAGCTCGTCGGCGCGCTCCTCGAAGAGGTCGGCGACCCGGTGCACGATCGCGGCGCGCTCGGCGAGCGGGCGGGCGGACCAGGTGGCGAACGAGCCGGCGACGCCGCTCAGCGCGGCCTCGACCTCGGCGTCGGTGGCGGGCTCGAAGGACTCGACGAGCTCGCCGGTGGCGGGGTTGACGGTGGCGTACATGGGGGTTTCCTTCGGGTCGTGGGTCGGGTCAGCCGGCGGCCAGCAGCGAGCGCCGGTTGAGGCTCTCGACGAGGTCCCAGATGCCGAACGTCCACGGCGGTGCGGTCTCGGCGTGATCGACGACGTTGACGAGCTCGCCGAGCCGGTCGGCCGAGATCCGGACGACGTCACCGACGACGTGGGTGAAGCCCTGGCCGGGACCGTGCCGGTCCTGGGTGGGCGCGAAGAGCGTGCCGGTGAGCAGCACGAAGCCGTCCGGGTAGTGGTGGTGCGCGCCGCAGGTGTGGCCGATCAGCTCGAGCGGGTCGCGGCTGATGTTGCTCATCGAGCTGACGCCGTCCATCCGGAAGCCCTCGGGGCCCTCGACGGTCAGGTGCACGTCGAGCCCGCGGACGTCGTCGATGCCGAAGTCCTCGTCGAAGAGCCGGATGAACGGGCCCAGCGCGCACGAGGCGTTGTTGTCCTTGGCCTCGGTGAGCAGCAGCGCGCTGCGGCCCTCGAAGTCGCGCAGGTTGACGTCGTTGCCGAGCATCGCGCCGACGGGCGTGCCGTCCGCCCGGGCGACGAGGGCGACCTCGGGCTCGGGGTTGTTCCACGCCGAGCGGCTCAGGACGCCGATGGTGGCGCCGACGCCGACCGACGAGAGGACCGGCGCCTTGGTGAAGATCTCCGGGTCGGGGCCGATGCCGACCTCGAGGTACTGCGACCAGAGACCCTCGGAGACGAGGATCTGCTTGACCTTCTCGGCGGCCTCGGAGCCCGGCTTCACCTGGGAGATCGCGCCGCCGATGGCGTCGGCGAGCTGGCCGCGGATCGCCTCGGCCTGCTGCAGGTCGCCCTGGGCACGCTCCTCGATGACCCGCTCGACCATGCTCTCGACGAAGGTCACGCCGGCGGCCTTGAGCACCTGGAGGTCGACCGGCGACAGCAGCCGCGCCACCTCGGGGTCGCGCTCGTCGCCGAACGCCTCGATCAGCGTGGCCAGCGACCAGCGACGCCGGGTCGGGTCGGCTGCGGCGGCGCGCAGCGCGGCGGCGTCGTGCCGCTCCAGCAGCGTCGAGCAGGTCGGGCCCAGGTCGGTGACGTCGACCGCGTCGTCGCCGGCGACCACGACGAGCACGGGTCCGCGCTCGGCCGGGTCCCAGACCCGGCCCACGAGCGTGGCGCGCTCCCGGTCGTTCGGCAGCAGTCGGTCCATGGTCAGCACAGGTGCTCCTCGTTCTCGGCAGGTTCGTTCAGGGGAAGGAAGGGACGGTCAGGACGGGTCGACGGCACCGGGGGCGCCGCCCTCGTGCCAGGCGAAGAGCTCCCAGAACTCGCCGCACGGGCCGGCGAAGTAGGCGCACCGGGCGTTCCACGCGTAGTCCTTGGGCGGGGCGTAGAACTCGACGCCCAGGGCGGTGAGCCGGGCGTGCTCGCGGTCGACCTCGTCGGGGCTCTCGACCTCGACGGCCATCATCACGCCGTGCCCGGTCGGGGCCTCGACGGCGGCCGGGACGCCGGTGGAATCGCGGATCGCGCTCGCGTCCCACAGCGCGAGGATGACGCCGTTGCGGGTGAAGTCGGCGAAGCCGGGCATCCGCGACTTGAGCTGGTAGCCGAGCTTGTCGGTGTAGAAGTCGACCGCGGCGTCGAGGTCGCGGGTGACCAGGCAGATGTCGGTGAGCTGGAGTCCGGGCATGGGGATCCTCCTGGGGTGCGGTGGAAGGCGGGTGGGTCAGGGAGCGGTCGGGTCGGCGACGTCCCAGTCGTTCTCGTGGGGGAAGTTCCACGGCGAGGGCATCAGGTCGCCGGAGCGGACCTTGACCACCTCGCCGCCGCGGTCGATCAGCACCCACGCGTCGGGGCCGTAGTGGCCCATCAGCTCGCGGCACAGGCCGCACGGGTTGGTGACGACCGTGCGTCCGTTCTCGTCGCGGCAGACCGCGACCATCGCGACGACCTGGCCGGCGTTGTGCATCTCGGCGTTGGCGATGGCCGAGGCCTCGGCGCACACGTTGACCCGGCGCGAGCCGACGTGCAGGCCGGGGAAGACCTCGCCGCTCGCCGTACGGGCGGCGGCCGCGACCTGGTGCACGACCGGGTCGAAGGACGCGGCGAGGACCTCGACGGCGCGCTCGTAGAGGGCGACGTCCTCGGGCTCCAGCGGTACGGCGCGCATCAGTCGGCCTGCAGCTGGGGCGTGGCGATCCGGACCTGGTCGACCTTGGAGGTGCGGGCCAGGACGACGAGCCCGACGAGGGCCACGACGTACGGGATCATCTGGGCGAACTGTGGGGGCATGACTTCCTCGTTGATCTGGACGCCGGCCGCCGACGAGAGGCCGAACACGGTGGAGATCGCGGCGAGCCAGAGCACGTTGCCGCGACTGAAGATCGCCGCGGCGACCGCGACGAAGCCGAGCCCGCTCGTCATCCCCTCGGTGAAGAGGGAGAGCTGGCCGATGCTCATCTGGGCCCCGGCCAGGGCGCAGAGCATGAAGCACCACACCTGGGCGAGGATCCGCATCCGCTGGACGTTGCCGCCGGCGGTCTCCAGCGCCTCGGGGTGCTCACCGGCCGCCTTGAGGTGCCGGACGACGACGCTGTTGCGCACCGCCCAGACGGTCACGCCGACCAGCACCCACGCGAGGTAGGTGAGCACGGTGTGGCCCGAGACGAGCCCGCCGAGGATCGGGATGTCCTTGATGACGGGGATCTCGATCCGGGCCAGGCGCGGGATGCCGTCGTCGGCCAGGGCGCCCTTGACGCCGTAGATCGAGCGCAGCAGGAAGACCGTCGCGCCGGCGCCGAAGACGTTGAGCACGATGCCTGCGACGAACACGTTGACCCGGTACGTCGTGATCAGGATGCCGAACAGCAGCCCGGCCACGGCCGCGGCGAGGAGCGTGACCAGGATCGCGCCCAGCCCCGAGCCGAGCTCGAGGCCGAACGCGACCCCGAAGAAGGCGCCGAAGATCATGGCGCCCTCCAGGCCGACGTTCAGGTCCCTGGTCCAGGAGGTGACCAGGCAGCCGAGCGCGGCCAGCAGGATCGGGGTGGTGAAGCGCATCCCCGATCCGAGAAATGCGTCGAGCCAATCCATGTCACGACCTCCGCAACGAGCCCAGGCGGTGACGCAGCTGGGCGAACTGGTGGAACACGCGCGCCTGGGCGGCAGCCGCGATGATGATGGCCGAGATGAGCACCAGCGAGAGCTCCGAGGGGACGTCGGAGGCCTGCTCGATGCCGCGGGCGGCCGAGCGCATCACGCAGTAGACGCTCACCCAGATGACCGTGGCCACGGGACGGGAGCGGGCGACGAGCGCGATGAGCACGCCGTCCCAGCCGATGCCCGAGGCGATCTCGGTCCAGAACCGGCCCTGCGAGGCGGTGACCAGCAGCGAGCCGGCGACACCGCACACGAAGCCGCTCAGCGCCATCGAGGAGACCCGCGCCCGGAAGACGTCGATGCCGACGGACGAGGCGAAGGCGGGGCTCTCCCCCGTCATCCGCCAGCGGTAGCCGAGCACCGAGCGCTCGCTGAGCCACCAGATCACGATCGCGACGACGACCACCACGAACACGGCCGTGGTCAGGCCGCTGCGCGACACGATCTCGTCGAAGCGGGCGGTGTCGGCGACCTCCTTGGTCGTGCCGCTCTGGCGCGTGGTGTCGCGCAGGGGACCGATCGCGAGGTAGGCGCAGAAGAGGATGACGATGTAGTTCGACAGCAGCGTCGAGAGCACCTCGTCGACGCCCCAGGCGGCGCGCAGCCAGCCGAGGCCGGCCGCGATCAGGCCACCGGCCAGACCCGCCGCCAGCGTGCAGAGCAGCAGGTGCGCGGGCGAGAACAGCGGGCCGAGGTAGGCGCCGGTGAGCGCGGCGGCGAGGGCGCCGGCGTACATCTGGCCCTCGGCGCCGATGTTGAACATGCCGGAGCGGAAGGCGATCGCGACGCCGAGCGCGGCGACGTAGAGCGGCAGGCCCCAGGCGAACGTCCGGGCGACCTGGGTGGGGTCGCCGACGGCGTACTGGAGGCCGCTCTGGATCGTCGCGAACGGCGCGTAGCCCTGGCTGTAGATCAGCACCGAGGCCAGCACCAGGCCGATCACCACGGTGTAGCCGATCGCGGCCGCCTGGCGGCCGGCGACCGAGCGCCAGCCCGGCTTGTCCGGCGGCGCCGGGGCCGGAGCCGCCGGCTCGGTCGCGGACGTCGTGGGCGCCGTCGTCATGAGGCACCTCCCGTGGTCGCGCCCATCATGTGCATGCCCAGCTCCTCGCGGGTCGTGTCGAGGGTCCGCTTCTCCGCGACCACCTGGCCGCGGTACATCACCAGCACCCGGTCGGAGAGGCGCAGGATCTCGTCGAGGTCGGCCGAGACCAGCAGCACCGCGCACCCGCGGGCGGTCGCCTCGGCGATCCGGCCGTAGAGGTACTCGATGGCGCCCAGGTCGACGCCGCGCGTCGGCTGCGCCAGCACCAGGCAGGCAGGCTGCTCCTCGAGCTCGCGGGCGACGACGATCTTCTGCTGGTTGCCGCCCGAGAGCGTGCTGCAGACGGCGTCGACGCCGGCGGCCTTGATGTCGTACTCACGGACCAGGCCGGTCGCCGTGGCCCGGACCTTGGCGCTCAGCGCGCTGGCGAGGACGCCGAGCCCGGTGCGCTTGCGCACCTCGCACGGCGCGATCGCCTCGAGGACCGTGCCGTTGATCGGCAGTCCCTCGTGGTGCCGGTCCTCCGGGACGTAGCCCAGGCCGCGGTCGCGCCGGGTCGCGACGTCCATGCCGCCGACGTCGGTGCCGGAGATCGACACCGTGCCGCCGGTGAGGGCGAGCGTGCCGACCAGCGCCTCGGCGAGGGCGGTCTGGCCGTTGCCCTCGACGCCGGCGATCCCGAGGATCTCGCCGGCGCGCACGGTGAAGGACACCGCGTCGAGGGCCGCGTCGTGGCCGGGCTTCTCGGTGCTGATGGCGTCGACGAGGAGCACCGGGGGCTGCTCCTCGGGGACCACCCGCTCGACCCGGCCGAGGTTGACGTCGCTGCGACCGGTCATCGCGGCGACCACCTCGGCGGCGTCGGTGGCCGCGGCGTCGTACGTGCCGACGGTGCGGCCGCGGCGCAGCACGGTGATCCGGTCGGCCACCGCGAAGACCTCGCCCAGCTTGTGCGAGATGAACACGATCGCCGAGCCCTCGGCCGCCAGGCGACGCAGGAGCTCGAAGAGCTCGGTCGTCTCCTGCGGCGTCAGTACGGCGGTCGGCTCGTCGAGGATCAGCACCCGCGCGCCGCGGTAGAGGACCTTGACGATCTCGATCTTCTGCTGGGTGGCGACGCTGAGCTTGCCGGTCACCGCCTCGGGGTCGATGTCGACCCCCAGGCGCCGCATCGGCTCGGCGATCGCCTCCTTGGCCCGGTCCTTGCTGTAGAGCCCGGGCCCGCCCGGCTCCGCGCCGAGCGTGATGTTCTCGGCCACGGTGAACGTGGGCACCAGCATGAAGTGCTGGTGCACCATGCCGATCTGGGCGTCGATCGCGTCCTGGGGACGGCGGAAGTGCCGCTCCTCGCCGCGGACCCGGATCACGCCGGCATCGGGCTGGTACATCCCGAAGAGCATCCGCATCAGCGTCGTCTTGCCCGCGCCGTTCTCCCCGACCAGGGCGTGCACCTCACCGGCGCGCAGGTCCAGGTGGACGTCCTCGTTGGCGACCACCGGGCCGAACCGCTTGGTGATGCCGGACGCCTCGAGCAGCGGGGCGTCCGGCCTCGTCGTCTCATTCACTGATCTTGAGCTCCCCGGAGGAGATCCGCTCCTGGAGGGCGTCGAGCTGCGCGATGCCGTCGGCACCGACCAGGGCCTCGTCGTAGACCATCTTCCAACCACCCTCGGCGAAACCGTAGGTGTGCTGGCTGCCCTGCTCCAGGTCGCCGCCCTGGTAGTCCTTCACCAGCGCCAGCAGGACCGTGTCGACACCCATCTCCAGGCTGCCCGACGTCTTGCCGGGGGCCAGCGAGCTCTTGTCCGCGACCACGCCGATCGGCGCGATCTTGCCGTCGGCCTTGGCGGCGTCGAAGATGCCGGCGCCGGTCAGGCCGGCGTAGGCGAAGATCGAGTGGGCGCCCTTCTGCTGCAGCGCGAGCGCGATCTCGCGGCCCTTGGCAGGGTCGACGAACGAGCCGGCGTACTGGGGGGTGACCTTCTGGGCCGGGTCGACCTCGGCGACACCCTGGGTGTAGCCGGACTCGCAGTTCTTGATCACCGGGGCGTCGATGCCGCCGACGAAGCCGGCGGCCTTGGCGCCCGCGGCTGCGTTGACGGTCGCGGCCAGCGCGCCGGCCATGTAGCAGCCCTCGGCCGTGCGGAACTCCGCGGAGACCACGTTGGGGCTGTCGACGGTGCCGTCGACGAACACGAACTGGGTGTCGGGGTTCTCGTCGGCCACCTTGACGAGCGCGTCGATCGCCTCGAAGCCGAGCACGAAGACGATGTCGTTGGCGTCGGCCGCATCCTGCAGGAGGGGCTCGAAGTTCTGGGCCTGCAGCTGGCCCTCGTAGGTGTTGACCTTGGCGTCCAGGTCGGACTCCAGGGGCTTCTCGGCGGCCGCGGCCTGGTCGAAGAAGTCGCCGTCACCGAAGGCGTTGTCGACGAAGATGCCGACCGAGAGGCCTTCGTCGTCGGACCCCGAGGCCTTGGGCTTGGCTCCTCCGCACGCCGTCAGACCGACAGCGAGAACGGCCGCGCTCGCCACCACGCTCGCGCGCTTGACGAACGGGCGCCGGGTCGCGGAGGCGAAGAACGGAAGTTTCGTGGTCATCGGAATCTCCTCGGTCGAGCACGCTGCCGAGCACGGTGCTGCGGCGGCTGTGATCCGGAACATATCAATCATCATATGATACGATCAACCCCTCAAATCGAGGATCCCCTCCCAGCCGACTGGAGACCGCATGGCCGCCGAGCACTCCCGCCGCGTCGTCGTCACCGATCACGCGTTCGTCGACACCGCCCACGAGGAGCGGGTGGCGGCCGAGCTCGACTGCGCCTTCGCCGTCCACGCGTGCACCGACGAGGCCGAGACCGTCGCGGCGGTCACCGGCGCGGACGTCGCCTTCGTGAACTTCGCGCCCGTCACCCGTGCGGTGCTGGCCGCGATGGCGCCCGGGGCGACGGTGGTCCGCTACGGCATCGGCTACGACAACGTCGACGTCGCGGCCGCCGACGAGCTGGGGGTGCGCGTCGCCAACGTCCCCGACTACGGCGTCAGCACCGTGGCCGACCACGCCGCGGCGAGCGTGCTCTCGCTCGCGCGCCGCCTGACGTCGTACGACGCCCTGGTGCGGCGCCACGGCTGGGCCCGGCCCGGCGACGTGGGTCCGCTGCCCGGCCTGGCCCAGATGACCGTCGGCCTGGTGGGCTTCGGCCGGATCGCCCAGGAGGTCGCCCGGCGCCTGGCGCCCTTCGGCTGCACGATCATCGCCCACGACCCGCACTGCCCCGCCGAGGTCGTCACCGCCCACGGCGTCGAGCCGGTCACGCTGCCCGAGCTGCTGGCGCGCTCGTCCGCGGTCTCGCTGCACGCCCCGCTCACCCCCGACACCCGGCACCTGGTCGACGCGGACTTCCTCCGGGCGCTGCCCGCCGGCGCGATCCTGGTCAACACCGCGCGCGGCGGACTCGTCGACGAGGCGGCCCTCGCGGCCGCGCTGATCGACGGTCACCTCGCGGCGGCGGCGCTCGACGTCACCGACCCCGAACCCTGGGCGAGCGACTCCCCGCTGCGAGATGCTCCTCACCTCGTGCTCACCCCCCATGCCGCGTTCTACGCGACCGACTCCCTCGACCGGCTGCAGCGCCTGGCCAGCGAGGAAGCCGGCCGTGCGCTGCGGGGCGAGCCCCTGCGATGCCCCGTCGCCGGGACCGTGACCCAAGGAGCGACCGCATGACCACGTCCACGTCCGGCCCGCGCAAGACCCGGCTCTCCGAGCAGGTCGCGGACGCGCTGATCCAGCAGGTGGTCGCCCAGGAGCTCAAGCCGGGCGACCGGATGCCCACCGAGCCCGAGCTCGTCGAGCAATTCGACGTCAGCCGCACGGTCATCCGCGAGGCCAGCCGGATCCTGGTCGAGCGCGGCCTGGTCGAGATCCGGCCGCGCCGCGGCATGGTCGTCGCCGACTTCGACGGCACCGGTTTCGCCCGCCAGTTCGAGCTCCTGCTGCAGATGAAGCGCGGCAGCTTCCGCGAGCTGATGGAGATGCGCCTGGCCCTGGAGGTCGGGATGATCGAGCACGCCGCCGAGCGCTACACCGCCGACGACAAGCGCCACATCGAGGACGCCCTGCGCTCGTTCGAGGGCCACGAGGTCGACCACGCGACCGCGCTCGAGGCCGACCTGGAGTTCCACTCCGCGCTCGCCCAGGCCTCGCACAACCCGTTCTTCACCCACATCATCAACCCGATCAACGACTACCTGCGCGGGGCCTACCGGCCCACGCTCGGCTACGAGGCCGCGCGCGACAACACGCTGCGCGAGCACCAGGAGATCGCCGATGCGGTCTTCGCCCGCGACGTCACCGCGGCCGGGCGCCACGCCCGCCAGCACCTCCTGCGCGTCCTCGCCGACACCGACGCGCTGCTCGACTGACACCGCCCCTCCCCTCCTGAGAGGACCTCGATGGACCTGACCACCCAGCGCCCCCTCCCCGCGGCCTTCGGCCTCCACGACCGGCACGTCGTGGTGACCGGCGGTGGCCGCGGGATCGGGCGCGCGATCGCGCTCTGCGCCGCCGCCGGCGGCGCCCGGGTCACCCTCGTCGCCCGCTCGCAGGAGCAGCTCGACGACGCCGCGGACGAGGTCCGCGCCGCCGGCGGCACCTGCACGAGCGTCGCCCACGACCTGACCGACACCGAGAGCCTCGACGCCCTCGCGGAGCGGCTCTGGGAGATCGCCCCGGTCGACGGCGTCGTCCACGCGGCGGGCGTCCAGCTGCGCGGGCCGGCGGTCGAGGTCGAGGTGGCCGGCTGGCGCCGGGTCCAGGCGCTCAACGTCGACGCGCCGTACTTCCTGAGCACCGCGCTCGCCCGCCGCCAGCTCGCGGCGGAGCAGCGCGGCTCGCACGTCTTCATCGGCTCGCTCAACAGCAGCCTCGGGCTGCCCAACGTCTCGCCGTACGTCGCCTCGAAGACCGCGCTCGTCGGCATCACCCGCGCCCTGTCGACCGAGTGGGCCGCCCGCGGCCTGCGCGCCAACATCGTGGGGCCCGGCTACTTCCGCACCGAGATGACCGAGGGCCTGCTCGCCGAGCCGGCCCACGCGCAGCGGATCCTCGGCCGGATCCCGGCCGGTCACCTCGGCGCCCCCGAGGACGTCGGCACGGCAGCGGTCTTCCTGCTGAGCGACGCCTCGTCGTACATCACCGGACAGCTGCTCAACGTAGATGGAGGATGGCTCGCCTCATGACGCCCTCGACCGCACGACCCCACGGCCTCTCGATCATCGCCGGCGAGGTCGGCGCCCCCGACGGGACCGGGACGCCGTTCCGCGCCACCGACCCCGCCACCGACGCGCTCGTCGAGCCGGTCTTCCACCCGGCGACCGACGACGAGGTCGGCCGGGCCGTGGCCGCGGCGACCGCCTGCTTCGACGACTACCGGGCCACCACGCCCGCCGTCCGCGCCGCCTTCCTCCGCACGATCGCCGACCACCTGGAGGCCGCTCGCGAGGCGCTGGTCACCCGCGCCGGCACCGAGACCGGCCTGCCCGAGGCGCGCCTCAACGGCGAGCTGAGCCGCACCACCAACCAGCTGCGGCTCTTCGCCCGCGAGCTCGACCTCGGCGACCACCAGGGCGTCCGGATCGACCACGCCCAGCCCGAGCGCCAGCCGGCCCCCGCGCCGGACCTGCGCCAGCGGCAGGTGCCGCTCGGCCCGGTCCTGGTCTTCGGCGCCAGCAACTTCCCGTTCGCCTTCTCCACCGCGGGCGGCGACACTGCCTCGGCGCTCGCCGCCGGGTGCCCGGTGATCGTCAAGGCGCACAACTCCCACGCCGGCACCGCCGAGCTGGCCGGCTGGGCGATCGTCGACGCGGCCCGTGCCTGCGGCATGCCGGCCGGCGTCTTCTCCCTCGTCTACGGCCCCGGTACGACGGTCGGCCAGCGCCTCGCCGCCGACCCCGGCATCAAGGCGATCGCCTTCACCGGCTCCCAGGGCGGCGGCACCGCGCTCATGCGCACCGCCGCGGCCCGCCCCGAGCCGGTCCCGGTGTACGCCGAGATGTCCTCGGTCAACCCGGTCGTCCTGCTCCCCGGCGCCTGGGCGGAGCGCGGCGCGGCGATCGCGACCGGCTTCGTCGGCTCGCTGACCCTCGGCTCGGGCCAGTTCTGCACGAACCCCGGCCTGCTGTTCGTGCCGACGGCGCACGCCGACGACGTACGGGCCGCGGTGGCTGCCGAGCTGCGCGACCGCCCCGGCCAGACGATGCTCTCCCCCAGCATCAGCAGCGCCTACGCCGACGGCATCGGCCGTCTCGACGCCTCGGACCGGACCACCCTGGTCGCCGTCGGCGCCGAGGGCCCGACCCGCAACGCCCCCGCCCCCGCGGTCTACGCCGCGGACCTGGCGGACTTCGCGACCGACGACGCGCTGCGCGAGGAGGTCTTCGGCGCCGCCTCGCTCATCGTCACCTACGACGACGTCGACGCCCTGCGCACGGCCCTCGACGGGCTGGAGGGCCAGCTGACCATCAGCGTCCACGCCGAGCCCGCCGACCACGCCGCCGTCGCCGCGCTGCTGCCCACGCTGGAGCGGCGCGCCGGCCGGCTGATCCTCAACGACTGGCCCACCGGCGTCGAGGTCAACGACGCGATGGTCCACGGCGGACCGTTCCCGGCGACCTCCGACAGCCGCACCACCTCGGTCGGCAGCGCGGCGATCCTGCGCTTCCAGCGGCCGGTCGCCTACCAGGGCTTCACCGACGCGCTGCTGCCGCCGGCCGTCGCGGACGCCAACCCGTGGGGCCTGCCGGCCCGGGTCGACGGCGCGCTGGTCCGCTAGCGCTCGGTCGCTGGATCCTCGAGCACGGCGGCGACGTCGTCGACGAGCGCGAGGATCCAGCGCCAGGTGTCCGGGTCCTCGGTCACCAGCGACTCGCGCCGGTAGAGGTAGAGCCGCCCGTCGACGACCTCGACGTGCACCGGCCGCTCGGTCAGCCGGGCGAGCACGTCGGGGCGGAAGAGGGTCGCGTCGAGGAGCGGACCGACGGTGCCGGTGCGCCCGATCGGCGCCTGGACGAGGTATGCCTCGGCGCCAGGCCCCTCCAGCTCGGGCGTGCCGAGCGACTGGTCGTCCGAGGCGGGCAGGCTGACGTCGGTCCACGGGCCCCGCGCTCGCAGCACGAGGTGCGGCAGCTGCTGGTCCGAGATCGGGGTGGTCGCATAGGCCCAGTCGCTCGACCCGGAGACGCTCCGGCCGTAGCCGAAGTGGTGCAGTCCCAGCTCGATCTCGCGCGGCTCGGACATCCGCACGACGTCGCGGGTCAACGGCCCCACGCCCTGGTTGAAGATCAGCCCCGGCCCGGTGTGCGGCGCGTCCGGCCGCGGGGTGAACGTCATGCCGTTGGCCGCCGCGAACCGGCCCAGGCGCACCAGCCGGACCCGGTACGCCGGGTTCGGGCGCACCGCCGACCGGAGCAGGCCGAGCGTGATCACCGTGGCGATCCCGGCCGGGAGCAGCGCCCACCACGGCCGCGGCGGGAGGAACGAGAGCCCCAGCGCGATCGCACCGAAGAACAGCCACGACAGCAGGCTGACGATCAGCCAGCCGGCCAGCTCCATGCCCAGCTCGCGCGAGGTCCGCGGCGGGAGGTCGGCCCGGTCGACCGGGGCGGTCAGCGCGCCGACGAGGAGGCGGTCCGCGGCCATCAGGCGCCGAACTGAGGCGCCCGCTTCTCGACGAACGCGGTGACGCCCTCCTGCCCGTCGGGCGTGCCGGCCAGGCTGCGGATCGACAGCGTCTCGGCGCGCAGCGCGGTCTCGGGCGCGGGCGCGGCGACATCGCGGAGCAGGTGCTTCGCGGCAGCCTGAGCGCTCGCCGAACCGGCCGCGAGGCTCGCGGCGAGCTGGTCGACGGTGGCCGCCAGCTCGTCGGCCGGGACGACGCGGGCGACCAAGCCGGCGTCGTACGCGTCCTGGGCGGTGAGCAGGTCACCGAGCAGGGCCAGGCGCAGCGCCCGGTGCAGGCCGAGGGTGTGCACGAGGAGCGAGCTGCCGCCGTCGGGCGAGAGGCCGACCTTGGTGTAGGCGAGGCTGAACTTCGCGCCCTCGGCGGCGACGACGACGTCGGCCGCGGCGGCGAGCGGGAAGCCCGCGCCGGCGGCGGTGCCCTGGACCGCGCTGACGACGATCGCGTCGGAGCGGACCAGCTCGCTGACCACCCGGTGCAGCGCGTCGGCGAGGTCGTCGATGAAGGCGGTGACGTCGTCGGCGGCCGAGAAGGCGCCGAGGTCGCCGCCGACCGAGAAGAAGCGGCCCTCGGCGGCGAGGACGATCACCCGGGCGCCGTCGCGGTGGGCGGCGCGGACGGCGTCGTGGAGCTGGGCCACCGAGCCGGGGTGGACCGGGTTGCCCCGGTCGCCGTCGGCGAGGGTGATCCGGGCGATCCCGGCGTCGTACTGGTAGCGGACGAAGGTGTCGGTCATCAGGGAGTCCTCGGGATCAGCGGAACTGGTCGTGCAGGGTGGGCGGGAGGTCGAAGAGCGGGTCGCGGGTCAGCTCCGCGCGGCCCAGCGTGGTCAGGTGGGCCTCGTCGGGGCCGTCGAAGATCCGCATCGCGCGGTGCCAGCCCCAGAGCGAGGCGAGCGGCGTCGCATCGCTGATGCCGGCCGCGCCGTGCAGCTGGATGGCGCGGTCGATGACCGACAGCACCGCCCGCGGTACGGCGATCTTGGCCGCCGCGATGAGGTGCCGGGCGCCCTTGTTGCCCTCGGTGTCGACGGTGTGCGCAGCCAGGTGGCACAGCGCCCGCGCCTGGTCGAGCTCGACCCGCGACTCGGCGATCTTCTCGCGCACCGCGGACTGCTCGGCGAGCAGACCGCCGAACGCCGTGCGCGTCTTGGCCCGCTCGACCATCATCGCCAGCGCCCGCTCGCCGGCGCCGAGCGCCCGCATCACGTGGTGGATCCGGCCCGGCCCCAGCCGCATCTGGGCCGCGGCGAAGCCGCCACCCTCCTCGCCGAGCAGGTTGCCGACCGGCACCCGGGCGTCGGTGAACTCGATGATCGTGTGCCCGTGCTGGTCCTGCCGGCCGAAGACCGGGTACGAGCGCCCGATCGTCACGCCCGGGGTGTCGACCGGCACGATCACCATCGACTGCTGGCGGTGCGTGGCGGCGTCCGGGTCGGTCTTGCCCATCACGATGAGCACCTGGCAGCGCGGGTCGGCGGCACCGGTGATCCACCACTTGCGGCCGTTGATGACGTACTCGTCGCCGTCGCGCTCGATGCGGGTCTCGATGTTGGTCGCGTCGGACGAGGCGACCGCCGGCTCGGTCATCGCGAACGCCGAGCGGATCTCACCGTCGAGCAGCGGCCGCAGCCAACGGTCCTGCTGCTCGGGGGTGCCGACGAGGTGCAGCAGCTCCATGTTGCCGGTGTCGGGCGCCTGGCAGTTCATCGCCTCGGGGGCGAGCTCGAGGCTCCAGCCGGACAGCTCGGCCAGCGGCGCGTACTCCAGCTGGGTCAGCCCCGACTCGCTCGGCAGGAAGAGGTTCCACAGGCCGCGCTCGCGCGCCTTGGCCTTGAGCTCCTCGACCACCGGCGGCACGGTGTGGTCGTCGGCGCCCGCCTCGTCGCGGTGGCGCTCGTAGGCCTCCTCGGCCGGGAACACCTCGTCAGCGAGGAAGCGCTTCAGCTCGTCGTACAGGCGCACGGCCTGGTCGCTGGGGGCCGCATAGGCCGGGTACATGGGAGACGGGCCGGTCATGGGCCCCACTATGGCCTAAGCGCTAGGAGGCGCAGGCGCCGGTGTTGACCTCGGCGTCGGCGGCGACACCCGCCCGGGCGCTGGCCGAGACCTGCTGGGCGGTCAGCGCGTAGCCGGTCTCGGGATCGGTGACCGAGGCGGCGAAGACCACGCCGGCGACCTTGCCCTGGGGCGTGACGATCGGTCCGCCGGAGTTGCCGGGGCGGACCAGTCCGCGCAGCGAGTAGACCTCGCGCACGACGGTGCCGTCGCCGTAGATGTCGGGCGAGCGGAGGTTCTGCTTGGCGCGCACCCGCGCGGTCTGGACGTCGAACGGCCCGTCCTGGGGGTAGCCGACGATCGCGACCGGGTCACCGGCGCCGACGCCCTTGTCGAACGGGAGCACCGGGGTGTCCTCGGTCTCGAGGGCGAGTACGGCGATGTCGAGCTTGCGGTCGTAGTGGACGACGCGGGCGAGCTCGGTGCCGCCGCCGATGCTGACCTCGGGGTCCTCGACGCCGGCGACGACGTGGGCGTTGGTCATCACGCGGTCCTGGGCGATGACGAAGCCGGTGCCCTCGACGCCGCGCCCGCAGCGGTTGGCGCCGCGGATCTTGACCACGCTCGACCGGGTCGCCTTGACCTTGGCCGTGCCGGGCAGCTCGGACGGGCCCGGCGCGACCTCGACGATCTGCTCGGGGGCGAACGGCTCGAGGTAGCGCGGGAAGAAGCCCGTGCCGACGACGTTGTTGAAGGCCTGGAGGGCGTTGGGGGCCGACTCGGGCAGCACGCCGTTGACCTTGGCCAGGACCGCCGAGCTGCGCACCATCGAGGTGATCGGGCCGATCCGGGTGCCGGAGATCGCGACGCCGAGGGCCCAGGCCACCAGCAGCACCGCCAGGGCGCTCAGCAGCGCGCCGCCGATCGCGTCGACGGCCCGCGCGGGCTGCCAGGTGATCCGCTCGCGGACCCGCGCGCCGGCGTACTGGAGCAGCGCCTGGCCCAGCGAGGCGCACAGGATGACGATGAACAGCGCCCCGAGCGAGACCGCCAGCGAGGGCTCCAGCCCGCCCAGCACCAGGGGCGCGAGCAGGATGCCGCCCAGGCCGCCGGAGAGCAGGCCGATGGTGGCGAAGGCGCCGGTGATGAAGCCCTGCCAGTAACCCGACAGGGCGTAGGCAGCGACCAGCAGCAGGAGCAGCCAGTCGAGCAGGTTCACTGGCTCACTCGTTCGGCTCCAGGAGGTCCATGCCGTCTCCCGCGTCGTCGTCGTCGGCTGCCCGAGCGGTACGACGGACGTACTCGGCGAGCATGTACTCCGGGAGATCATGCACCGGCGGGTCGCTCACCGGGGGGAGCCACCCGAGGAAGTCGAAGAATCGGGTCAGGATGCCGCCGGTGAATCCCCACAGGATGACGTCCTTGTCGGGGCCGATCAGGAAGCCCGGACCGGTCCAGCCGCCGGGGTGGCGGACCTGGATCCGGTGCTCGGGGTCGAACAGCTCGGACAGCGGCACCCGGTGGATCGCGTGCACCTCTTGGGGCGAGGCCACCCGGATCGGGCCGGGCTCGCGCCACCAGCCCAGGATCGGCGTGACCGCGAAGTTGGACGGCGGCAGCCACAGCTCGGGCAGGCTCGCGAAGACCTCGACCCCGGCCGGGTCGACGCCGATCTCCTCCTGCGCCTCGCGCAGCGCCGCCTCGACCGCGGTCTCGCCGGGGTCGATGCTGCCGCCGGGGAAGGAGACCTGGCCCGGGTGCGAGCGCATGTCGTGGGCGCGCTCGGTGAGCAGGACGTCGTGCTCGCCGAGGAGCATGAGCACCGCGCCGCGTCGTACCGGACGGTCCTTGGGAGGCAGGAACGCCGTGAGGTCGCTGCCCTCGATCGCCCGCGCGCCCTCGGCGACGGGCACCAGCCACTCGGGAAGGCCGTCGGGGAGGGCGCTCACGACGCGGCCTTGGCGGTGAGGTCGAGGCCGAGGTTCTCCTTGACGAGCTCGACCACCTCGTCGGGCGAGGACACCCCGCCCGCGTGGGGCCGGGAGATCGTGCCGTCCTCGTGGACGAACAGGAAGAACGGCAGCCCGGCGCCGAGCTCGGTCTTGGTGTCCTGGAGGTCCCCGCAGCCGTCGGCGAGCGAGGGATAGGTGACGCCGCTGATCCGGGCCAGGTCGATCGCCGCGCCCGGGTAGGTGTCGAGGTAGTTGACGCCGATCACGGTGACCTGGTCGCCGTACTTCTCGTAGAACTTCTGCAGCGCCGGCATCTCCTTGCGGCACGGGGCGCAGTTGGACGCCCAGAAGTTGATCAACGCCGGCCCGTGGATCTCGGAGAGGGACGCGCCCTTCTCGCCGCCGAGGCAGTCGAGCCGGAGGTCGGGCAGCTCGGCCGCCGCTCCGTCGCCCGTCGACCAGTCGCCCGGCACGCAGTCGGCGATGCCGGCCGCCTCGCGGTCCTTGACCAGGTCGGGCGTCGTGGCGTCGACCTTGCAGGCGAACGCCGGGGCGACGCTGTCGCAGCCGGTGAGCAGGACTCCCGCCGCCACCAGCGCCACGAAGAGGGCGGAGAGGCGTCGGGCCATCAGTTGGGCCCCTCGGTCCGGACCAGCTTCTCCGCCTCGACCGGGTCGGTCGGGCCGGTGCCGTAGGACGGGCACCAGCGCGCCACCGGGCAGGCCCCGCACGCGGGCTTCTTGGCGTGGCAGCGGCGCCGGCCGTGCCAGATCAGGTGGTGGGAGAGCATCGTCCAGTCGCGCTTGGGGAAGAGCGCGCCGACCGCGTGCTCGACCTTGACCGGATCGGTCTCGTCGGTGAAGCCGAGCCGGCGGGCCAGCCGGCCGAAGTGGGTGTCGACGGTGATGCCGGGGACGTCGAAGGCGTTGCCGAGCACCACGTTGGCGGTCTTGCGGCCGACCCCGGGCAGCGTCACGAGGTCCTCGAGGCGGCCGGGGACCTGGCCGTCGTACGTCTCGACGAGGGCGGCGCTCAGCTTGAGCAGCGACTCGGTCTTGGCCCGGAAGAAGCCCAGCGGCCCGACGATCTGCTCCAGGTGGGCGCGGTCGGCCGCGGCCATCGACGCCGGGTCGGGATAGGCCGCGAACAGCGTCGGGCGCACCGCGTTGACCCGCTTGTCGGTGGTCTGGGCCGAGAGCACGGTGACGACCAGACACTCGAAGGCGTTGTCGAAGTCGAGCTCGGCCTTGGCGTCGGGATAGGTCTCGGCGAGGACCCGGTCGATCTTGCGCGCCCGGCGGACGAGCTGGGTCGACGTCTCGTCGCTGGTGTCGATCGGCCGCACGGAGGCCACCCTACGGTGTGCCTCCGACAGCCTCGGGCGGCGTGTCCGCAGGCTGCGGACCCGCGCGCCTGTTAGGTGTGACATGTCGCACTGGCTAGGATGCCGCAGACCGGGTTTTACGCAACTTTGGAGGAAGCGTGGACAACGACGTACTCCGTCAGGCGCCACTGTTCAGTGCCCTCGACGACGAGGCCATGGCAGCGCTGCGCACGTCGCTGGCCACCACGCGGCTGCGCCGCGGTGAGGTGCTGTTCCACGAGGGCGACAGCGGCGACAAGCTGTACGTCGTCCTCGAGGGCAAGGTGAAGCTCGGCCGCACGTCCTCCGACGGCCGCGAGAACCTGCTCGCGATCATGGGACCGGGCCAGATGTTCGGCGAGCTCTCGCTCTTCGACCCGGGCCCGCGCTCGGCCACGGTCACCTGCGTGACCGACGCCGAGTTCGCCTCGCTGTCCCACGAGGACCTGCTGCGCTGGCTCGAGGGCCGCCCCGTCGTGGCCCGCGGCCTGCTCGCCCAGCTGGCCGCGCGCCTGCGCAAGGCCAACGACGTCGTCGCCGACCTCGTCTTCTCCGACGTGCCCGGCCGCGTCGCCAAGGCGCTGCTCGACCTCGCCGAGCGCTTCGGCCGCACCGCCGACGACGGCGTCCACGTGCACCACGACCTCACCCAGGAGGAGCTCGCCCAGCTGGTCGGCGCCTCCCGCGAGACGGTCAACAAGGCGCTCGCCGACTTCGCCTCGCGGGGTTGGCTGCGGCTCGAGCCGCGCTCAGTCGTCATCCTCGACATGGAGCGGATGTCGCGCCGCGCCCGCTGACCGGCGCACCTGACGAACAACGACGAGACCCCGCCGTCCGATATCTCGGGCGGCGGGGTCTCGTTCGTCCGATGACGCTCAGGCCTCGCGACGCCGAACCAGCAGCAGACCGCCGCCCAGCATCAGCAGCAGGGCACCGAGCACGCTCGGGCCGAGCAGCGCGGGGGCACCGGTGTCGGGCAGCGCGGCCGCGGTCGGCGTACCGCCGCCGGTACCGGCCCCGTTGTCGACCTCACCGCCGACCTCACCCTCGACCTCGGCGACGACGGTCACCGTGAAGGTGGCGCTGGACGTGCCGGCCCGGGCGACCACGGTCGCCGGGTCGGACGCCGTGCAGGTCACGGTCGTCGTACCGATCGCGAAGGTGGTGCCCGACGCGGGCGTGCAGCTCACCGGCACCTCGCCGTGGACCAGGTCGGTCGCGGTGGCCTGGTAGGTCACCACGGCACCCTCGTCACCGGTCGCGTCGACGCTGAAGTCAGCGGGGACGGTGATCACCGGGGCGGTGGTGTCCTCGACGCTCACCGTGAACGTGTCGCTCGCGGTGCCGCCCCACTGGTCCTCGACCGCGCAGCGCACCGTCGTGGTCCCCAGCGCGAACGTCGCGCCCGAGGCCACCACGGGCCCGGAGCCGTCGGCGCCGGTGCGGCACTCGGCCGGCAGGGCGGTGTCGACGAAGTCGCGGCCGCCGGCCGCGAAGTCCACCGGCGCACCGTCCGGACCAGTGGCCTCGGCCACGAGGTCGTCGGGGACGCTGATGGTCGGCGCCGGCGCCAGGACCCGCACCGAGAGCGAGAGCAGGTCGCTCTCGTTGCCCGCCGCGTCCTTGGCGCGGCAGGTGAAGGTGCCCGTCCCGATGGGTGCGACGCTGCCGGAGGCCCGGGTGCAGGTGACCTGTGGTGCCGGGTCGACGGCGTCCGTCGTGGTCGTCGTGTAGGTGAGGACCGCGCCGTCCGCGCTGGTGGCGGTGAGCACGAAGCCGCGGCTGTCGGTGACCGGGTCGTAGACCGCCTCGGGTACGTCGATCGTCGGCGCCGTCGTGTCGGCCACGGTGACCTCGAAGGAGTCCGTGGCCCGCTTGCCGCGCGAGTTGAGCGCGCTCGTGCAGGTGACGGTCGTCGTACCGATCGCGAAGGTGTCACCCGACGCCACCGGTACGTCGCCCGGGCGCACGCAGCTCGCGCTCAGCGCCCCGTCGATCGGGTCGTTGGCCGAGACCGTGAACGGGACCGCGGCGCCCGCGGCACTCGTCGCCTCGATCTCCTGGTCGGCGGGAACGGTGATCGTCGGCGCCGGGTCGTTGACGACCACGGTGAACTTCTGGAACTTGAAGTCGATCGGGTTGAGCAGGCTGAACCGGCCCCACAGGCACGCGCCGTAGGTGGTGCCGATCGGGAACTGCTTGGTGGCGTGGAAGAACCGGGTGCCGGTGGCACCGAGGAACTGGATCCCCAGCAGGTCCTGGGGGCTGTTCACCTCGACCGGGCTGACCACGCAGGCGCCCGCGACGATGCTCTGGCTCGCCCAGCCGCCGCTGATCGTGAAGTCCACGTCGACCTGCGCGCCGTTGACGCTGGTGGCGGTGCGGAGGATCGGGTTCTCGCCCTCGATCACCGGGCCGGGGGCGGCCTGCGGGGCCGCCTGGGGTACGGCCTGCGGGGCGGCCTGCTTGGCCTTGCCGGGGGTCTTGGCCGGGGGTGCCGGCGCGGGCTCGGGCTCGGGGGCCGGCTCCGGGGTCGGGGTCGGCGCGGGCTCGGGCTCGGGCTCGGGGGCTGGCTCGGGCTCCGGAGTGGGCTCGGGGGTCGGGGTGACCTCGGGTTCGGTCACGGGCGGGGCCGGGGCGGGGGCGGGCTCGACCGCGCCGTCGGCGTACGAGGGCGGCGCGACGAGCACGCCGGCCAGCAGGAAGGCAGCGGCGGCGAGGAGCCGGGCATGCCGAGAACGGGGTCTTTCGGGGGGAGGGAGCATCCCTCCATGGTCAGCGAGCGCTCTCGCTGCGTCCCGCTTTTCGGCGAACTGCCGCCAATTCTTCTTAGCGCCGGCGGGCCAGGTAGGCCAGCTGCGCGCGGACCGACGACTCCGCCGCTCCCCAGAGCGACTCGTCGACATCGGCGTAGACCACCTCGACCACCTGGCGCGGCAGCGTGGGGTGCTCGGCGACGTCGGGCGGCAGGTCGGTCGGCGTGAGGCCGAGCCGGGGCAGCGCGGCCTCGACCTGGGCGAGCCGGTCGCGCCGGTGCACGACGTAGTGGTCCAGGACGCCGGCCGCATCGGGCAGCACCGGCCCGTGCGCGGGCCACAGCGAGCCGACCCGGCCCTCGGTGACGAGCGCGCGCATGCGGGCGATCGAGTCGAAGTACGAGCCGAGGTCGCCGTCGGGGTGCACGATGACCGTCGTCCCGCGGCCGAGCACCATGTCGCCGGTCAGCAGGGCGCCGTCGGCCTCGACGAGCAGCGAGATCGAGTCGGTGGTGTGACCGGGCGTGGTGAGCACCTCGATGTCCAGACCACCCACGGAGAGCACCTCACCGTCGGAGAGCGGGTCCGAGCGCCAGCACTGCGCCGGGTCGAGACCGCGCACCCCGCAGCCCATCCGCTCGGCGAACGAGCGGGCGGCCTCGGTGTGGTCGTAGTGGTGGTGGGTGACCACGACGGCGTCCACCTGGCCGGCCACCGCGGCGACGGCGTCGAGGTGGCCGTCGTCCAGGGGGCCGGGGTCGACGACGATCGAGCGGTCCGAGCCGGGCTCGCGCAGGATCCAGGTGTTGGTGCCGTCGAGCGTCATGATCCCGGGGTTGGGCGCGAGGACGCAGCGCCCGCGGTCGCCGTACGGGCCGCCGGACCAGGGCTCGCTCACGAGCCCGACCGCCGCTGGGCCACGAGCGGGCGCAGCCCATCGGGCATCGAGAGGGTGAAGCCCTCACCGAGCGGCTCGACCGACGGCGTGAACATCTCGACCGAGCGACCGGTGCTGGCCGCCAGGACCGCCTCGGGCGTGGCGTGGGTGCCGACCTCGAGACAGGTCAGGTACGTCGGCGGCAGCATCGCCAGCTCGCCCCGGTCCGCCTGGTCGGCAGCGTCGGCGGCCGGGATCCAGACCACCTCGGAGGACTCGCTGGAGACATCGCGCGTCACCTGCCCCTCGGGCAGCCGGGCCACGAAGAACCACGTCCGGTAGCGCTTCGGCTCGAAGACCGGCGTCAGCCAGCCGCTCCAGATGCCCAGCAGGTCGGTGCGCAGCACGAGCCCGCGCTGGTCGAGGAAGTCGGTCATCGACAGCTCCCGCGACTCCAGCGCGACCCGGTCGGCCTCCCAGTCGTCGCCGGTCGTGTCGGCCACCACGCTGTCGGCCGAGGTGCCGGCGAGCAGCACGCCGGACTCCTCGAACGTCTCGCGCACCGCCGCACAGATCAGCGCCCGCGCGACGTCCTCACTGGTGCCGAGCCGCGCCGCCCACTCCGCCGGCGTGGGCCCGGCCCAGGCGACCGTGTGGTCGTAGTCGCGCGGGTCGACGCCGCCGCCGGGGAACACGCACATGCCCCCGGCGAACGCCATCGTCGTGTGCCGGCGCAGCAGGTAGATCTCGGGCCGGCCGTCGGCCCCGGCCCGCTGCAGCACGACCGTCGCGGCATCACGCGGGGCGGCCGGCTCGCGCCGGCCGTCGGCGTACTCCGCGGCGAGGTCGGCGAGGTGCGCGGGCAGCGGGACCGGCGGCAACGGGATCCGTCCCCTCGGTCCGCGCGCGTCTCCGGCGGCACCGCCGGATCCCCGCAGACCGCTGTCGGCTCGCGGTTCCCGACCGGCGGCACCGCCTCCCGCCGCGCTGCCGGACATCAGGCAGCGCCGACGATCTCGGCGATCACCTCGACCTCGACGGGCGCGTCGAGCGGCAGCACCGGTACGCCGACCGCGGAGCGCGCGTGCACACCCGCGTCGCCGAACACCTCGCCGAGCAGCTCCGAGGCGCCGTTGGCGACCCCCGGCTGACCGGTGAAGTCGGGCGTGGACGCGACGAACGCGACCACCTTGACGATGCGCACGTTGCTCAGGTCGCCGGCGATCGAGCGGATCGCCGCGATCGCGTTGAGCGCGCACTGCCGCGCACAGGCGTAGGCGTCCTCGGCGCTCACCTCGGCACCGACCTTGCCGGTCGCCATCAGGGCACCGTCGCGCATCGGCAGCTGGCCGGCCGTGTAGACGTGGTCACCGCTGCGCACCGCCGGCACGTAGACCGCCACCGGCGGCACGACGTCGGGGACGCTCAGGCCGAGCGCGGCGAGGCGCTCCTCGGGGGTCGGCACCTCAGGCCTCGGCCGGACGCTTGAAGTAGGCGATGTCGTTGCCGCCCTGGCCGGGGATGAGCGTGACGAGCTCCCACCCGTCCTGGCCGAAGTTGTTGAGGATCTGCGCCGCGACATGGTTGAGGACGGGCGCCACCTGGTACTCCCACTTGGTCATGCCCGGCACCTTACTCAGCGCCGCCGGGCTCAGCCGTAGCGGTTCACGACCCAGAGCAGCTCGCGGTAGCGATCGTCCTCTTCCGGAGGCGGCGGGTCGATGTCCTGCGCGGTGCGCAGCGACGCCGGATCGACGGGCGGGGGCAGGTGGCGGTAGCGCTCGGACCTGGGCTGCTCGGCCATGGCGACTCCTTCCGGTACCTCGATGGCTCGATCGTAGGTCGCCGCACGGTCGGACGGAAGGACGCCGGGATCCACCCGTGGGCTGACGTCCTGGCGGGCCGCGCCGTCTACGGTGGCCCGGTGACCCGAGCCGACCGACAGCCGTGGCGGCTGGGCCCGCGCGGCGAGCGGTGGTTCGACCTCGGGCTCGTCGTGTTCCTGCTGCTGCCGGCGGTGCCCTACGTCTTCTTCGTCGACGTGGTCGACGGCCTGCTGATGGTCGTCCAGATCACGCCGCTGCTGTGGCGCCGCCGGCACTCGGTCGCGGTGTTCACCGCGGTCGCGCTCGGCTGCGCCGCGCAGGCGGTGCTCACGGACACCCCGTTGTGGAGCCAGTTCGCGTTCCCGGTGGCGACCTACTCCGTCGCCCGGTACGCCGGCCCCCGGTGGGCGCTCGCCGCGCTCGGCACCGGCGTGGTCGGCGCCGCGATCGCGGCCGTGGACTGGCTGCGCGGGTTCGGCAACGAGATGACCACGCCCGAGAACGTGACGGCCTACTTCATCACCATCGCGCTCTTCGTCGTCGTGGCCTGGACGCTGGGCACCCTCGGCCGCACCCGCCAGGCGTACGTCGACGCGCTGGTGGAGCGCGGCGAGCGGCTCCAGCGCGAGGCCGCCCAGCAGGCGGCACTGGCCGCGATCGAGGAGCGGCACCGGATCGCCCGCGAGATGCACGACGTGGTGGCGCACGGGCTGACCACCATCGTGGTCCAGGCCGACGGGGCGCGGGCCGCGGCGGCGCACGACCCGTCGGTGACCGGGCCGGCGCTGGGCACGATCGCGGCGACCGGGCGCGAGGCGATCGCCGAGCTGCGCCGGATGCTCGGCATCCTGCGTGCCGAGGGGGCGCCGACGACGCCGCAGCCGCGGCTCACCGACCTGACCGATCTCGTCGCCGAGGCGCAGGCGGCGGGGACATCGGTCAGCGCCCAGCTCCCCGGGGCGGACATCCCGGTCTCCGACGGCGTCGCGCTGACGGCGTACCGGATCGTGCAGGAGGCGCTCAGCAACGTCCGCAAGCACGCCGGTCCCGGGGCCGCGGCGACGGTCGGCGTCCGGGTCGATCGCGGCGCGCTCGAGATCACCGTCACCGACGACGGCCGCGGCGCCGCGGCCACCAACGACGGCCGGGGGCTCGGCCTGACCGGCATGCGGGAGCGGGTCGCGGCCCATGACGGCACGCTCGACGCGGGCCCCGCGCCCGACGGCGGGTTCGCCCTGTGCGCGAGGATCCCCTTGTGAGCCCAGGGACCCAGGGAGAGCCGATCCGCGTGTTCCTCGTCGACGACCAGGAGCTGGTGCGCGCCGGGTTCCGGATGCTCATCGACAGCCAGCCCGACCTGTCCGTCGTCGGCGAGGCCGGCGACGGCGGCGAGGCGCTCGAGCGACTGGCGGTGACGCGCTGCGACGTCGTCCTGATGGACGTGCGGATGCCGCGCCTCGACGGCGTCGAGGCCACCCGCCGCCTCACCGAGCAGGCCGATCCCCCGCAGGTGATCGTGCTGACCACGTTCGACCTCGACGAGTACGCCTTCGCCGCCATCCGCGCAGGCGCGGCCGCCTTCCTGCTCAAGGACGCGACTCCCGAGAACCTGCTCGGCGCGATCCGCACGGTCCACGCCGGCGACTCCGTCGTCGCGCCCAGCACCACCCGCCGGCTGCTGGAGCACTTCGCCGCCGCGCTGCCGGCGACCGCGGGCTCCCCCGACGGCACGGACGCCGACCGCCTCGCCGCGCTGACCGAGCGCGAGCGCGAGACGCTCGTCCTGGTGGGCCGCGGCTTCTCCAACGCCGAGATCGCCGCGGACTTCGTCGTCTCCGAGGCGACCGTCAAGACCCACATCGGGCGGCTGCTGGCCAAGACCGGCTCGCGCGACCGGGTCCAGCTGGTGGTGCTCGCCTACGAGACCGGCCTGGTCCGGCCGTGAGCGACGACGCCCGGGTCGCCCGCGCGGCCGCGGAGGCGGGCGCCGCCGTCGTCCGCGCCCGGTACGGCGGCACGCTGGTCCGCCACGCCAAGGACGGCCTCGACTTCGCCACCGACGCCGACCTCGCCGCCGAGCGGGCGATCCTCGACGTCCTCACCCGCGAGCGTCCCGGCGACCTGGTGGTCGGCGAGGAGCTCGGCGCCACCGGCGACCGCGACGCGTCCCGGCGCTGGCTGGTCGACCCCCTGTGCGGGACGCTCAACTTCGCCGCCACCACTCCCCTGGTCGCCGTCAACGTCGCGCTCCAGGTCGGCGGCCGGACCACCGCCGCCGCGGTCGTCGACCCGATCGCCCGGCAGACCTGGTCGACCGACGACCCGCCCACGCCGTCGTCCGCCTCGGGGCTGGTCGACGTCAACGCCGACGGCCCCCTCGACGGCCCGTTCGCCGGCGCCCAGCTGATCGCGGATCCCGCGTTCCGCCGGGCTTTCGGGCCCCGGGTGCTGTCGACGACGCTGGCGCTGGCGTGCGTGTCCGACGGCCGGCGCGCGGGCTACGTGACCGACGGGGCGCCGGGCACGCTGCACGACAGCGTCCACTTCGCGGCGGGGATCGCCGTCTGCCGCGCGGCGGGCTGCGTCGTCACCGACCTGCACGGCGGCGCCGTCGAGACCGGGCGCGGCCTCCTCGCCGCCGCCGACGAGCCCACCCACACCGCGCTCCTCGCCCTGCTCCGTCCGCACCTGGGCTGACGCCGCCGTCCACCCCACGTCGGACACCGGATCAACCCGCGGCCTGACGCTTCGGGGCGCCCGCTCGACCAGGCTCGGTGCCATGACCGAACTCGCCGCCAGCACCCGCGGCCTCACCAAGTCCTACGGCCACGGCGACACCCTGGTCCACGCGCTCCGCGGCGTCGACCTCGACCTGCCGGCCGGCCGCTTCACCGCGATCATGGGGCCCTCCGGCTCCGGCAAGTCCACGCTGATGCACTGCCTGGCCGGGCTCGACCAGCCGACCTCCGGCAGCGTCACGGTGGCCGGCCGCGAGCTGGCCGGCCTGGACGACGACGGGCTCACCCGGTTCCGCCGCGACCACCTCGGCTTCGTCTTCCAGGCGTTCAACCTGCTGCCGATGCTGACCGCCGAGCAGAACATCTGGCTGCCCACCGAGCTCGCCGGCCGCGACCGTCGCGACCCCGAGCTGGCGGCGCGCTTCGCGCAGGTCGTCGACACGCTCGGCATCAGCGCGCGGCTCACCCACCGCCCGGCGGAGATGTCCGGCGGCCAGCAGCAGCGGGTCGCGATCGCCCGGGCGCTCGTGAACGCGCCGGCCATCGTCTTCGCCGACGAGCCCACCGGCAACCTCGACAGCACCACGTCGGCCGAGGTGCTGGCGTTCCTGCGCCGGTCGGTGCGCGAGCTGGGCCAGACCGTCGTCATGGTCACCCACGAGAACGAGGCCGCGCGCTACGCCGACGACGTCGTCGTACTCACCGACGGCCAGATCGCCAGCCGGGTCGCGGCCTGATGCGTACCGTCCTGCTCGCCTCCCTCCGCACCCACACCCGCCGGTACGGCGCCGCGCTCCTCGCGATCGTCGTCGGCGTGGTGTTCATCGTGGTCACGGCGGCGCTCTCGTCCTCGGTGCGCAGCGGCCTGAGCGCCGGCATCGGCGAGCCGTACGAGGGCGCCGACGCCGTCGTCGACGACCCCTCGCCCGAGGACGCGGCCCGGCTCATCGAGGCCGCCCCCACGACCGGCGCCGACGCCTGGCTGATCGGCTGGACCACCCAGCAGGTCGCCCGCGACGGCAAGGTCGTCGACAGCAGCGCCGACGTCGGCCAGGTGCCGGACCGTCCCGAGCTGCGCTGGCAGAAGCTCGTCGACGGCACCTTCCCCAGCGCGCCGGGCGAGGCCGTCGTCGATGCCAACGCCGCCAAGGTGGACAAGATCGCCGTCGGCGACCACCTGCGCGTCGGCACCGGCGCCGGCGCGCTCGACGTCACGGTCACCGGGCTCGTCGACTCGCCGTCGACGTACTCGGTGGCGTCGGTCTACCTGCTCTGGAGCGACCTCGCCCGCTGGACCGACCGGATGTACGTCACCAGCCTGGCCTGGAGCGGGTCCGGCGACCTCGCCGCCGCCACGAGCGCCATCGAGGACGTCGTACCGGACGCGGACACGGTGTCGGTCGGCGCCTACGTCCAGAAGCTCCAGAAGGACGTCAACAACGGCGTCGACGTGATCGCCATCGTGGTGCTGCTGTTCGCCGCGATCGCGCTCCTGGTGGCGGTGCTCGTCATCAACAACACGTTCGCGATCCTGTTCGCCCAGCGGGCCCGGGACTTCGCGCTGCTGCGCTGCGTCGGCGCGACCCGGCGCCAGCTCGTCCGCTCGGTACGCCTGGAGTCGCTCGCGCTCGGCGTGCTCGCCGCGGTGGTCGGCGTCCTCGGCGGGCTCGGGCTCGGCCACGGACTCGTCGCCTTCGTGCGCCACCAGTGGCCCAGCGCCCGGCTCGGCCCGGCCGACGTCGACCCGCGCTGGCTGGTCGCCGCGGCGGCCGTCGGTCTGGGCGTCACGCTGGTCGCGGCCTGGCTGCCGACCCGCCGTGTGGTGCGGGTCAGCCCGCTCGCCGCGCTGCGCCCCGACGACAGCACCCGCGTGACGACCCGGGCCGGGCGGGTGCGCGTCGCGCTGGGCCTGGCCGTCGTCCTGCTCGGCGCCGCCGGTCTCGCCGTGGCGATCGCCGCCTCCAGCCCGCCCGTGCTCGTCGTCGGCGGCGCCGCGACGTTCGTCGGCGTGCTGCTGCTCGGACCGGTCCTCGTCCCCGGCCTGATCCGCACCGCGGGCCGGCTCGGGCACGGGATCCTCGGTCCGGTCGGCCGGCTCGCCGCGGGCAACGCGGTCCGCAACCCCCGTCGTACGGCGGCGACCGCGGCCTCGCTGCTCATCGGCGTCACCCTCACCACCGCGGTCCTGACCGGCATGGCGAGCTCGCGCTCCGCGCTCACCGCCGAGATGGACGACCAGTACCCCGTCGACCTCGCCGTCACCGGCGCCACCGCCCTCCCGCCGGACGTCGTCACCCGGCTCGGCGAGATCGACGGCGTCGACGGTGCGGTGAGCGTGCCCGGCACTCCCGCCGAGATCGCCGGTCTGGGCAAGGTCCCCGTCGTCGCGGAGCCCGCCGGCGCGGGCACCGGCGTCCGCCCGGTGCTGCACGGCGACCTGCCGTCGGTCGGCACCCGCCAGGTCGTCGTCCCGTGGGACCTGCTCGGCGACGGCGTCGAGGAGGGCGACCGGGTCGCGGTCACCGTCGGCGAGCGCAGCGTGCGGCTGCGGGTGGTCGGCGGCGAGGGCTGGGGCGATGCCGCCCTGGTCAGCATCCCGACCCTGCACCGGCTCGCACCCGACGCCGCCACCCAGGCGGTCTGGCTCCGCGCCGCGAACGGCGCCGACCCGCAGGACCTGGCCGGCTCGGTCGAGGCGATCGGCTCCCCGGTCGACGCGAGCCTGCAGAACGGTCTCGCCCGGCGCTCGTACGTCGACGTCCAGCTCGACGTCGTCACCGGCGGCGTCGTCGGCCTGCTCGGCATCGCCGTGGTGATCGCGCTCGTCGGCATCGCCAACACGCTGGGCCTCTCGGTCCTCGAGCGCGGCCGCGAGCACGCCCTGCTGCGGGCGCTGGGCCTGACCCGGCGCCAGGTACGCCGGATGCTCGCCGCCGAGGCGGTCCTGCTCGCCGTGGTCGCGACCCTCGTGGGCACCACGCTCGGCGTGCTCTTCGCCTGGGCCGGCGTACGGGCGCTCGTCGAGCCGGCGGTCGACGGCGCGCACGTCGTCCTGCCCTGGGGGCAGCTCGCCCTGGTCATCGCAACCTCGGCCCTGGCCGGACTCCTCGCCGCGGTCGTCCCCTCGCGACGGGCGGCCAAGGTCACCCCCGCGGCGGGTCTCGCTCTGGAGTAGCACCCCCGGTTCCCCCAGTTGCTCGCTAGGCTCTGCCCTCGTGAGCGACTGGGGGAAGGTCCGCCTGCACGTGGTCACCGGCAAGGGTGGCACCGGCAAGTCCACCGTCGCGTCCGCGCTCGCCCTCGCACTGGCCACCCGCGGCAAGAACGTCCTGCTCTGCGAGGTCGAGGGCCGCCAGGGCATCGCCCGGATGTTCGACGTCGACCCGCTGCCCTACCAGGAGCGCCGGCTCACCACCGGGCTCCCCGACGCCGACGGCGGCCGGGGCGTCGTCCACGCGCTGCACATCGACGCCGAGGCCGCGCTGCTCGAGTACCTCTCGATGTACTACCGGCTCGGCCGGGCCGGCAAGGCCCTCGACCGCTTCGGCGTCATCGAGTTCGCGACCACCATCGCGCCCGGCGTCCGCGACGTCCTGCTCACCGGCAAGGTCTACGAGGCGGTGCAGCGCAACAGCCGCAACAAGGGCGCCATCGAGTACGACGCCGTCGTGCTCGACGCCCCGCCCACCGGCCGGATCACCCAGTTCCTCAACGTCAGCAACGAGCTGGCCGGGCTGGCCAAGGTCGGCCCCATCAAGTCCCAGTCGGACACGATGATGACGCTCTTCCGCTCCCCCCGCACGGCCGTGCACCTGGTCACCGTGCTCGAGGAGATGCCGGTCCAGGAGACCGCCGACGGCATCGCCGAGCTGCGCGCCGCGCGCCTGCCCGTCGGCGGCGTCGTCGTCAACCAGGTCCGCCCGCGCGACCTCACCGACGAGCAGCTCGCCGCCGCGCGCACCGGCGCCCTCGACCGCGCCCGGATCGAGCAGGACCTCGTCGACGGCGGGGTCGAGATCGGCCCCGGCCTGGTCGACGGGCTGCTCGGCGAGGCCGCCGACCACGCCGAGCGCCGGGCGCTCGAGGACTCCCAGCGCGACCTGGTCGCCGGGCTGGACGTGCCGTCGTACGAGCTGCCGCGGTTCGCGGGCGGCATCGACCTCGGCGGGCTCTACGAGCTCGCCGGACTCCTCCGAGAGCAGGGGATGGCGTAGCGATGGCGGCACGAAGCTCGACCCAGCACCCGTCCCGGGTCGGTCCCGCCACCGCGCCCGGTCAGCGGGCCGGCGCGCTCGACGTCGACGCCCTCCTCGACGACCCGACCACCGGCATCATCGTGTGCTGCGGCTCCGGCGGCGTGGGCAAGACCACGACCAGCGCCGCCCTCGCCCTGCGGGCCGCCGAGCGGGGCCGCAAGGTCGTCGTCCTCACCATCGACCCGGCCCGCCGGCTCGCCCAGTCGATGGGCATCGAGGAGCTCGACAACACCCCGCGTCCCGTCACCGGCGTCGAAGGCACCGGTCACCTCGACGCGATGATGCTCGACATGAAGCGCACCTTCGACGAGGTGGTGCTCTCGCAGGCCAGCCCCGAGAAGGCCCAGCAGATCCTGGCCAACCCGTTCTACATCGCGCTGTCGAGCTCGTTCGCGGGCACGCAGGAGTACATGGCGATGGAGAAGCTCGGCCAGATTCACCGGGACGCACAGGCCACCGGAACCTACGACCTCATCGTCGTCGACACCCCGCCCTCGCGCTCCGCGCTCGACTTCCTCGACGCGCCCGAACGGCTCTCGAGCTTCCTCGACGGCCGGTTCGTGCGGCTGCTGCTGATGCCCGCGAAGGGCCCGGCCAAGCTGATGACGGCCGGGCTCGGGCTGATCACCAACGCGCTCACCAAGGTGCTCGGCGCGCAGTTCCTCAAGGACCTGCAGACCTTCGTCACCGCGCTCGACACCGTTTTCGGCGGCTTCCGCCAGCGCGCGCAGCAGACCTACTCGCTGCTCAAGGCCGACGGCACGGCGTTCCTCGTCGTCGCCGCCCCCGAGCCGGACGCCCTGCGCGAGGCCGCCTACTTCGTCGAGCGGCTCAGCGAGGACGGCATGCCGCTGGCCGGGCTGGTCGTCAACCGGGCCAGCCCCGACCCCGGCGGCGAGCTGTCCGCCGACGAGGCGATGACCGCGGCCGAGCGGTTGCGTCGTACCGACCCGGGGTCGCTGACCGCCGGACTGCTCCGGCTCCACGCCGACCGGGTCCGCATGGTCCAGCGCGAGCGCGCGCTGCGCGACCGGTTCGCGACCGCGCACCCGCAGGTGGCGACGGCCGTCGTACCGGCACTGGCCGGCGACGTCCACGACCTCGACGGCCTGCGCACCGTCGGTGCGCTCCTCGGTCAGACGGTCGCGGGGTCCTGACGGTCCCGCGCGTCCTCGAGGACCTTGCGCCACGAGGCCTGAGGGCGGCGTCGCAGGAGCGCACGGCGCTCCCGCTCCGTCATCCCGCCCCAGACACCCCACTCGATCTGGTTGTCGAGCGCCTCCGCGAGGCACTCGGTGCGCACGGCACAGCCGGCGCAGACCTGCTTGGCCTTGTTCTGCTCCGCCCCACGGACGAAGAGCTGGTCGGGCTGCTGGTCCCGACAGGCAGCGCGAGGCGCCCAGTCATCTACCCACATAGTTGTCCCCTGAATGGTTCCCACATCCGAGGAGCCAGCACCCCCACAGCGCTTGGTTCTCCTCGACCGAATCAAAGTAAAGGAGGATCGCCAATACCGACACCGCTCATTGGGCCCAACCTGCCTAGTCACAACGGACTAGGCGCCCGGGGGTGAGCGTGCTCCACGACTCGGAGCGATGAGGGCCCGTCCCGTACCCTGAGGCGCATGTCCCGCACCCGGTTCGACGGTCTGCCGCCCGGAAAGATCGCCTCTCACCTCGGCGTCATGTTCCTCGTCGCCGCCGTTCTCGGCGTCGTCGTGGCCGGTCTCGCGATCCCGTTCGCCGGCGTGGTCGGCTTCTCGGCCCGCAACGTGGCCGAGTCGGTCGACGACCTCCCCCAGGAGCTCGAGACCGAGCAGCTCCCCCAGCGGACCGAGATCGAGGACGTCAACGGCAAGACCATCGCGACGCTCTACGACCAGAACCGGGTCAACGTCCCGCTCCGCCAGATCTCGCGCACGATGGTCGAGGCCATCGTCGCGATCGAGGACTTCCGCTTCTACCAGCACGGCGCGCTCGACCTCAAGGGCACGATGCGCGCCCTGCTCACCAACCAGGCCTCCGGCGGCGTCGCCCAGGGTGGCTCCTCGATCACCCAGCAGCTGGTCAAGCTGACCCTGCTCAACCAGGCCGACACCGACGAGGAGCGCAAGGCCGCCACCGACGACACCTACGGCCGCAAGCTGCGCGAGCTGCGCTACGCGATCGCCCTCGAGAAGCGCCACAGCAAGGACTGGATCCTCGAGCGCTACCTCAACACCGCCTACTTCGGCGACGGCGCCTACGGCGTCCAGGCCGCGGCCCAGCACTACTTCAGCGTCAACGCCAAGGACCTCAACCTGCGCCAGTCGGCCCTCCTCGGCGGCCTCGTGCAGAGCCCCGAGGCGTACAACCCGACCAAGAACCCGGCCCAGGCCACCGTCCGCCGCAATATCGTCCTCGACCGGATGGCCCAGCTCAACGTCATCACCGACCAGGCCGCCGACGCCGCCAAGGCCAAGAAGCTCGGCCTCAAGGTCAAGAACGAGCCCAACGGCTGCCTCAACTCCGGTGCCCAGTTCTTCTGCGACTACGTCGTGCGCTGGCTGATGACCGACGACGCCCTCGGCGCCACGCCCCAGGACCGCAAGCGACTCATCTTCAACGGCGGCCTCACGATCCGCACGACCATCGACATGCGCTACCAGCGCGCCGCGCAGCAGGGCGTCTCCGGCCAGGTCTACAAGGGCGACCAGGCCGTCGGCGCCCTCGCCCTGATCGAGCCCGGCACCGGCAACGTCAAGGCGCTCGCCCAGTCCCGCCCGATGGGCACCAAGAAGAACAAAGGCGAGACGTTCCTCAACTACGTCGTCCCCAAGAAGTACGGCGACGCCAACGGCGTCCAGGCCGGCTCGACGTTCAAGGCGTTCGTCCTCGCCGCCGCGATCAGCCAGGGCATCCCGCTGACCAAGACCTTCCCGGCGCCCAACCCGGGCTACTTCCCCCTCAACAAGTTCGAGACCTGCGACGGCCCCTACCAGAGCAGCGAGATCTGGGACCCGAAGAACTCCACGAGCTCGTCGGCCAACCCCAACCTCTACGAGGGCACCCGCAACTCGGTCAACACGTTCTTCGTCAACCTCGAGCTGGCCACCGGCATCTGCGAGCCCTACAAGCTGGCCAAGCAGATGGGCATCCGCTCGCTCACCAAGGACGACATCAAGCCGGCCTTCACCCTGGGCATCGTCGACGTCAGCCCCCTCGACATGGCCGAGGCCTACTCGACCTTCGCCGCCCGTGGCCTGCACTGCGACGCCCGCCCGGTCACCCAGATCTCCGACGCCCAGGGCAACGTCCTCAAGAAGTACGACAAGCAGTGCACCCAGGTGCTCGCCAGCCCCGTCGCCGACGCGGTCAACGACGTCCTCCAGGGCGTCGTCGCCCCCGGCGGCTTCGGCTCCGCGCTCAACCCGGGCCAGCCCGCGGCCGGCAAGACCGGAACCACCAACGGCAACCTGTCGGTCTGGTTCGCCGGCTACACGCCCAACCTGGCCGGCGCCGCGATGGTCGCCGGCGTCAAGCCCAACGGCAACCAGGACACCCTCGACGGCAAGTCCATCGGCGGTTACGTCCGGGCCAGCACCGCCGGCTCGACCACGGCCGGCCCGATGTGGGGCGACGCCTTCAAGGCGATCGCGCAGTGGCTGCCCGACGAGAGCTTCGTCAAGCCCTCCTCGACCGACGTGGCCGGCCTGCTGATCACCGTTCCTCCGGTGGCCGGCAAGTCCTACGACGACGCCCGCGCCGAGCTCGAGGGCCTCGGCTTCACCGTGGTCCGCGGCCGCGACGTCGATTCGCGTCTCGCCCGCGGCCTGGTCTCGTACTCCTTCCCCGCCGCCGGCGGTCAGCTCGCCACCGGCGACACCGTCACGCTCTACCCGTCCGACGGCTCGCCCGCGAAGCCCAAGGGCAAGAAGGGCAAGGGCAAGAAGGGGCGCGGCAACGGCTGACGCCGCGACTTGACCTTGCCCCACGGGGCAAGGTCTACCGTCGTCCCGTGCTCATCAAGGACCTCGCCGAGCGCGCCGGCGTCAGCGTCAAGGCGGTGCGGTACTACGAGTCCCGCGGGCTCCTGGCGCCCGTTCGGGCGGCCAACGGCTACCGGGACTACGACGACGCCGACGTGCTCGTCGTACGGGAGATCCGGGCGTTGCTGTCGCTCGGGCTGACCGCCGACGAGACGGTGCCGTTCGTCGAGTGCCTGCGGGCGGGCAACGACCGGGCGGACGTGTGCCCGGCGTCGCTGGACGCCTACCGGCTGAGGATCGCCGAGATCGATGAGCGCATCACCGAGCTGAGCCGGTTGCGCGGGGAGCTGTCCGGGCTCCTCGCGGATGCGGAGAGCTATCGAACCGAGGAGGACGCATGACTGCGACGACGACCCTGGCCGAGATCACCGACGCCGACTTCGCGAGCGAGGTGCTCGGCTCGGACGTGCCCGTGCTGGTGGAGTTCTGGGCCCAGTGGTGCGGACCGTGCCACCAGGTCGCGCCGGCGCTGGTCCGGATCGCCGAGGAGCGGGAGGGGGCGCTGCGGGTGGTCAAGGTCAACAGCGACGAGAACCCGATCACCTCCGCGCAGTACCGGGTGATGGGGCTGCCCACGATGATCGTGTTCCGCGGCGGTCAGCCGGTGCACGAGCTGCGCGGGGCCCGGCCCAAGGCGGCGCTCGACCGCGAGCTCGACCACGCGCTGGCCGGGTGATCCTGGAATAGCGACCACGGCCGTGGTCTTGTGGAGACATGACTCTTCAAGGTGAGTACGAGCCCAGCTCGCAGAAGTGGGTCCGCGACCAGGTCGCGGCCTACGAGGCCTCCGGCGGCCGCGAGGCCAACACCCTCCAGGGCGGCAAGGACCCGATCGTGGTGATCACGTCGGTGGGTGCCAAGTCCGGCAAGCTCCGCAAGAACCCGGTCATGCGGGTCGAGAAGGACGGCGTCTACGCCGCCATCGCGTCCAAGGGCGGGGCTCCCGAGAACCCCAGCTGGTACGCCAACTTCGTCGCGCACCCGGTGGTCGACCTCCAGGACGGCCCGGAGCCGAGCTCCTACACGGTCCGCATCGCCGAGGGCGAGGAGCGTCAGCAGTGGTGGGACCACGCCGTCGCCACCTGGCCGACCTATGCGTCGTACCAGACGAAGACGGACCGGGAGATCCCCGTGTTCCTGCTGGAGCCCGTCGAGGACTGACCGACGCCGGAGCGGTCAGGCGGTCGCGATGGTGACCGCGAGACCGCAGAGGTGGCCGAGCCGGGCGATCTCGGACTCGGCGAACTCGGGCCCGCCGCGGCGGCCGACGATGACGATCTCGTTGCCGTCGAGGCGGGCCGCGGCGAAGAGGGTGACCTCGTCCTCGGGCGCCTCCAGGCGGAGCGGGGCCTCGATCTCGACGAAGTCGAGCTCGTCCGGGGCAGCGCTGGTGCCGTAGACGACGCCCTTGGCACGGTGCACGCGCGCGGCCCAGTCGACCCGGAAGGTCGCGGGCAGCAGGTCGATGAGCTTGTCGAAGTCGCCCGAGGCGGCGGTGAGCTCCTCGACGGCCTCGAGGTCCATCATCAGGTTGCCGCCGGCCGGGTAGCGGCTGACGAAGAGCACCTCGACGTCGTCGAGGGCGTTGCAGGCCGAGACCACGGAGTCGGGCATCATGCCCTGCTCCAGCTCGAGCAGCACGTCATCGACGGCCGTGCCGTCGGAGCGCTTCTCGACGATCTCGATCGCCTCGATGTCGCCGCCCGCCATACCGATGGCCGTCGCCACGCGACCCAGCGAACCGGGGACGTCGGGCAGCAGCACGCGCAGCAGGAACGGCATGAACTCGACACTAACCCGCCCGTGTTTCGCCGGTGTGGCGGGCCCACCGGTTGGGCACGGTGGGCGCGCCGCCCTCCTAGTCCGGTACGACGGGCCCGGCGAGGCGCTGGCGGAGCCCGGTCGCCCGCTGCGCGGTGGTCTCGACCGCGGCCCGTACAGCGGCCTCGGAGCCCACGACCAGCACGCTCTCCCGGGCCCGGGTGACCGCGGTGTAGAACAGCTCGCGGGTCAGCAGCCGGGAGCCCTCGTCGGGCAGCAGCACCGCGATCCGGGTGGCCTGGCTGCCCTGGCTCTTGTGGATCGTCATCGCGTGCATCGTCTCGATCGCGTCGAGCCGGGCGGGCGCGAAGGGGCGGGGCGCCCCCGCGCCGGCGATCCAGGCACGGGGCCGGCCGGAGGGATCGGTCACGACCACCCCGGTCTCGCCGTTGTAGATGTCGAGCGCGTAGTCGTTGCTGGTGACCAGGAGCGGGCGGCCGGCGTACCAGGCGGAGCCGAGCGGGGCGGCGAGCTCGTCGGCGAGCCACTGCTCGACATGGCGGTTCCAGACGTGGACGCCGTAGGGGCCGTCCCGGTGGGCGCAGAGCAGCCGGAACCGCTCGATCTCGGCCAGTGCGGCCTCCGGTCCCCGCTCGACGGCCGCCTCGCGGACCCGGACCGCCGCCGCGGTGCACTCGTCGCGCAGCGCGGAGACCGGGTCGTCGGTCTCGACGTAGGCGACCTCGCCCGTCCCCGCCCGCAGGACGGCGAGCACCCGGTCGGCCGCATCGGGTGAGTCGTCGCGCAGGGCAGCGGCGAGGTCCTTGATCTGCTCGGTCGAGCGGTGGTTCTCGGTGAGGGCGACGACCGGCGAGTCCGGGTGGCCGGCGAACCCGGCGACCAGGTCGGAGAGCACCGCGCCGGCGCCGACCGAGGTCAGCTGGCGCGGGTCACCGACGAGCACGAGCCGGGTCTCGGGGCGGACCGCCTCGAGCAGCCGGGCCATCATCGTCAGGTCGACCATCGACGCCTCGTCGACCACGACGAGGTCGTACTTGAGCCGGTTGTCGCGCCCGTGCCGGAACCGGGTGGCGTTGTCGGGACGCCAGCCGAGCAGGCGGTGCAAGGTCATCGCCTCGGGTACGGCGAGCTGGTGGGCCCCGTCACCGAGCGCCCCCAGCGCGCCGAGCTCGGCCCCGACCGCCTCGTGGAGCCGGGTCGCGGCCTTGCCGGTCGGCGCGGCGAGCGCGACCGACATCCGTCGCTCGTGGGTGAGCGCGAACTGGTCGTGGAGCGCGAGCACCAGACGGGCCACGGTGGTGGTCTTGCCGGTACCGGGTCCGCCGGTGAGGACCGTCGTCCGGTGCCGCGCCGCGTGCTCGACCGCGGCGGCCTGCTCGGGGCTGAGGTGCTCGCCGCTGACCCGGCGCAGGGTCTCGGCGAGGACGGCGTCGTCGACCGCGGGGGCGCCGAGCGCGATCCGCGCGCCCAGGTCGTCGGCGACCTGGCGCTCGAGCCGGTGGTAGCGGTCGAGGTAGACCAGGTCGTGCTCGACGTGCAGCACGCCGGCCGCGACGAGCGCGGAGTCGGCGATGGCGGCGGTCCACGCGGCGCGGTCGGGCCAGGTGAGGTCGGCGGTCTGGGCGAGCTCGCCGAGGTCGGGCAGCGCGGCGAGGTCGAGGCCGACCGAACCCGCCCGCACCGACCGTACGGCGAGCGCGGCCGCCAGCCGGACCCGGTCGTCGTCCTCGTGGGCGAGGGCCGCCACCCTCTCCGCGACCCGTACGTCGGCCGCGTCGACCACACCGGCCGCGTTGAACGCCCCGAGCAGCCCGTCGAGCCCGCGCGCCAGGCGCGGGTCGTGGGCCGAGGTGGGCTCGAAGATCTCGGTCATCGGCCGGCCTCCGGGGATGCGCCGTCGAGCAGGTCGGACAGCGCGGTGACGAGCGCGACCGGCGGCTGCCAGGTGAACACCCCGGTCGGGGCACCGTCGACGCGCGGGGTCTGCGGCCCGCACATGCCGCGCAGGTAGAGGTAGACGACGCCGCCGAAGTGGCGCTCGGGGTCGTAGCCCGGCTGGCGCCAGCGCAGGAAGCGGTGGAGCACGACGGCGTAGAGCAGCGCCTGGAGCGGGTAGTCGGAGTGCCCCATCGCCTCGTCGAGCGCCTCGGGCCGGTAGGCGCCGGCGGTCAGCGGCCCGGCGAGCTCGTCGGCCATCGGGCCCAGCCAGTTGGTCTTGTAGTCGACCACGACATAGCGAGCGTCGGCGGCAGCGGTGGCGCCGTCGCGCAGCCGCAGCACCACGTCGATCGACCCGGTGAGGTAGCCGCGCAGCACCTGACCGCCCAGCAGTGGGTTGTCGAGCGTGTCGGCGTAGGCCCGCACCGGGTCGCCCTCGGGGAGGTACCGGCGCAGCAGGGCCGCCATGTCGCCGAGCAGCACGGTCGCGCTCGTGGGCGCGGGATCGTCGCCCCCGGCCAACGGCAGCTCGAAGTCGAGCTCGCAGAGCCGGTCGGCCGTACCGATCGCGCGCAGCGTGGTGTCGTCGAGCAGCGGTCCGAGCGGGGTGTCGAGCACCTGGACGAGGGCGTCGGCGAGCTCGTCGGGCGCGAGGTCGACCGGCCACCAGGTGAGCTGCTCGTCGATCTGGGTGAGCAGCTCGGCGCGGAGGTCGGCGGCGCCGGGGTCGGCGTGCTCGAGGACGCCGTGCACGAGGGAGCCGAAGGTCGCGCCGACGGGCAGGCCCGCCATCGGCGAGGGTACGGCGAGCGCCGGGTCGTCCTCGGCCGCGGAGGGCGCGGGCAGGTCGGGCAGCGCCTCGTCGTCCTTGACCCGCACCTCGGGCTCGCTGCCGACCGCCTCGGGCGCCCCGGGTCCGCCGAGGTCGACCCGGCTCAGCGCCGAGTACGACGTCCGGCGCCACTCGGTGTCGACCCCGCGGGTGAAGGTGCGGGCGGTGAGCGCGGCCGGCGGCTCCGCGGGGAGCGCCGCGCTGAGCGGCACCGGCTCGGCCACCTCGGGCTGGGGACCGCCGCGGTCGCGCCAGGTCGCGAACAGACGGGCGGCCGCGTCCTCGTCGGGCAGCGGCGGGAGCGGGGGCACCTGGGCGCGCAGGCCCGAGCCGTCGGCGGCGGGCTCGCGCAGCAGCAGCCGGTGGAGGGGCGAGGCCTCGGCGTTGCGGGTCGGCGCCCACCAGGCGACGACCTGGCTCTGGGCGCGGGTGAGCGCGACGTAGAGCAGGCGCAGCCACTCGCCCGCCTCTTCGTCGGCCCAACGCCGGCAGTGCTCGGCCCAGTGGGGTCCGGAGCCGCCGACGTCGAGGGTGCGGCGTCCGTCGGCGTCGTGGAACAGCGGCCGGTCGGGCTTGCCGACCCAGCGGTCGGCGAGCGAGGGCAGGTAGACGACGGGGTACTGCAGGCCCTTGCTGGCGTGGATCGTGACGAGCTGGACCGCGTCGGCGTCGGAGTCGAGGCGGCGGGTCCGCTCGGTGCCGCGCCCCTCGCGGGCCTCGAGCACCTGGTCGCGCAGCCAGGCCAGCAGCGCCACCGCGCCGAGCTGGTCGCGCTGGGCGATCTCGTGGAGCACCTCGCCGATGTGACGGACGTCGGTGAGGGTCCGCTCGCCGCCGATCTGGCCGAGCAGCCGGGCCGGCAGGCCGCCGGACGTGGCGGCTTCGAGGACGGCGGCCACGCCGCGCCGGGCCAGCGCCTCGGACCACGACCGCAACCGGTCGCCCAGCTCGTCGGAGAGGTCGTCGCCGCCCGCGTCGAGGGTGGTGGCGTCGTACCCGAGGAAGCAGGTGAGGGCCGCCGCGCGGACCCGCGGCGTGCGGTGCGGCTGCTCCAGCGCCTCGAGCAGGGAGAGCCACTCGGTGGCGGCCGGGGTGGCGAAGACGCTGCCACCGCCGGCGATGACGGCCGGCACGCCGACGTCGAGCAGCGCCGTGCGCGCGGCGGCCAGGTCGGCGTGGCGGTAGCAGATCACCGCGATGTCGTCGGGCCGCAGCCGGCGCCCGTCGAAGGTCGGCTCGGCCGTGAGCAGCTCGCGTACGTCGTGGGCCAGGTCGCGCGCGATGTGGGGACGCACCTTGGCGACGGGCAGCGCGGTCGTCCCGCGCTTGCCGAAGGTCTCGCGGCGCACGACGCGCATGCGGAAGGGCGCCGGGCGGGGCGCTCCGACCAGGCGCGACTCCTGGTGGTGGGCCGTCACGTCGTGGACGACGATGCGCGGGTCACCGAGCTCGGCGCCACCCAGGAGCCGGCCGAAGGCGTCGATCAGGCCGGCGTCGCTGCGGCGGTTGACGCCGAGCGTCTGCTTGACCTCGGCGGTCTCGGCGGCGGTGAGGTAGGTCGTCACGTCACCGCCCCGGAAGGCGTAGATCGCCTGCTTGGGGTCGCCGATGAGCACCATCGTCGCGTGGCCCGAGAACGCCCGGTCGAAGACCTGCCACTGGACCGGGTCGGTGTCCTGGAACTCGTCGACGAGGACGATCTTCCAGCGGGTGCGCATCCGCGCCCGGGCCGGGGAGTCGACCGGCTCGAGCGCCTCGGCGAGCTGGGAGAGCAGGTCGTCGTAGGAGAGCACGCCGAGGCGGCGCTTGCGCCGGTCGAGCTCGGCCCGCACGGCCGTGGCGAAGGCGACCTTGCGGCCGGCGACCTGGTCGCGCGGGACGTCGGTGGGCTCGAGCCGCGCCTGCGGGTCGGCGACGACGGTGCGGGCGATCGCGAGCGCGTCGGCGTGGGAGAAGGCCGGCGCCTCGCTGGTCTGGGCGAAGGCCCGCAGGTAGAGGTCGTCGACGACCTCGACCAACATGTCGTCGAGGTTGTCGACCAGCCGGGCCCGGGCGTCGGTGTCACCGGCGACGCCGAGCGAGTCGAGCACCAGCGAGCAGAACTGGTGGATCGTGGCGATGGTCGCGGCGTCGAAGTCGGCCAGCGCCTGGGTCACCCGTCGGTGGCGCCGCGCGCGCTCGTCGGGGGCGCAGTCGAGCAGGTGCTCGATGACGTCGGTGGGCTCGGCGTCCGGCGTACCGGCCAGGGCGCGCTCGGCCTCGACGAGCTGGTGCCGGACCTGCTCGCGCAGCTCTTGGCTGGCCGCCCGCCCGAAGGTGACGACGAGGAGCTGCTCCAGCGGCACGCCCTCCTCGGCGACGTAGCGGGTGACGAGCGCGCCGATCGTCCAGGTCTTGCCGGTGCCGGCGCTGGCCTCGAGCAGGGTGGTGCCCGTGGGCAGCGGGCCGCGGATGTCGAACGGCGTCATCGGGGTGGTCATAGATGGCCCACCTTCTCGGCGCCGGCGAGCAACGGCTCCCACACCGTCCACGCGTACGACGCCAGCCCGGCGTCGACGAGCGCGGTCACCGGCGCGGAGTGGCCGTAGACGCGGCGGTGGGCGGGGTCGTCGTCCTCGCCCTTGATCCCCCATTGGTTGAACGGGTCGGTGACCCAGGCGCGGGCGGCGGCCTCGACCGGGTCGGCGTCCATGCCGCGCAGCTCCTTGGCGTGGGCGTCGGCCCAGGCGTAGGCGGTGTCGAGGGGCATCGGCAGCGGCCGGGTCAGCCCCTCGTCGTAGAGCGCGACGAGGGCGTGGAGCCACTCGGTCGCCCGGTGGTCGAGCGGGCCGACGAGCGCGCGCTGGGGGCCGGCCTTGGCGCGGGCGACGGCGTGGCCGGTCCAGTTCTCGTCGGGGTGGGTGGCGGTCAGCGCCAGCACGTCGAGCCAGGAGGCCAGGCGCTGCTTGGGCTTGAGCCGCGAGTAGGACAGCGAGACGACCTGGTTGCCGTGGACGCGGGGGACGGTGCCGGTGAGCCGGCGTCCGCCACCCAGGTCGACGTCGACGTCGACGGTGCGGGGCGTGCCGGCGCGCAGGGCGGCGCTGCGGGCGAACAGCTCTTGGCACTCCTTGACCACGTCGGTCAGCGCCGCGCGGCCGAGGTCGAAGGGCGGCAGCGAGCCGCGCAGCTGCTCGGCGGTCATCACGGCGGTCGCGGTGGCGGCCGGGTCGTCGGCGGCGAGGACCTCGCGCAGCAGCCGGTCGCCGATCTGCCAGACCTCGAGCCCGTTGAGCGCGACCGGGATCGCGTCGGCGACCTGGTCGGGCTCGAACGGCGTGGCCACGTCGAGGCGCCGGCGCAGGAAGGTCCGGGCCGGGCGGTGCACGAAGCCGACCAGGTCGGCGAGCGTCACGTCCCCGGCCGAGGCGGGGGCCGGCGGCAGCGGGTCGGCCAGGAACGGCGGCGGCGCGGTGCGCTCGCGGACCGCCGCCCGCGCCCCGGCCAGCGAGGCCCGGTCGAAGCTGAACGCCCCGGCACCGACCAGGGCGCCGGCGGTGTGGTTGCGCGGGTCGAAGGCCTGGAGCGGGTGCCGCACGACGACGACCGGACGGGCCGGGGTGGCCGCGGTGCGGTCGAGGGCGTCGACCAGCTCGCCCAGCGGTACGGCGGGCGGCCGCTCCTGGCCGGTGTGCTCGGCAGCGCCGGTGTAGGTGATGATCAGCCGCTCCCCCGCCGCGAGCACGGCATCGAGCAGGAGCTGGCGGTCCTCGCCGCGCAGGTCGCGCTCGCCCACGAGCGGACGCCGGGCGAGCACGTCGTCGCCGTCGACGCCGCTGGTCCGCGGGAAGACGCCGTCGTCGAGACCGACCAGGCACACCACCCGGTGGGGCACCGAGCGCATCGGGACGAGGGTGCTGACGGTGAGCATCCCGGTCCGGAAGTTGGCGCGCGTGGGGCGACCGGCGAGGCGGGCCTGGAGCAGCGCGCGGACGTCGGCCAGCCGGAGCGGTACGCCGGGGTCGCTCTCGTCGGCGCTCGCGCGGGCCCGGGCGAGCTCGCGCTCGAACTGCGGCAGCTGCCAGGCGTCGTCGGCGTCGACCTCGCACAGGTCGCGCACGCCGTCGGCGATCGCGGCGAACCACGCGTCGGCCGCCTCGGCCCGGCCGAGCGCGTCGAGGCAGCCGGCCAGCCGGGCGACGGCCTCGCTGAGCCGGCCGACGAGCTCGATCTCGCCGCTGGCGATGTCGTCGACGGGCAGCCCGCGCCCGACGTGGCGGTGGTCGTCGTCGCTCATCGCGACACCGAGCAGGAGCCGGTCGAGGCCGGCACGCCAGGTGTTGTGCTCGAAACCCTCCATCGCGTAGGACGCGCGGTGTCCGGCGTCGACGCCCCAGCGGATCCCGGCCTCGGCGACCCAGCGGGTCATCCGGGCCAGATCGTCGTCGCCGAACCCGAACCGCCGCCGGCACACCGGCCGGGACAGCAGGTCGAGCACCTGGGACGCGGTCGCCCGGCCACCGGCCAGCTCGACGAGCGCGACCGCCACGCCCAGCAGCGGGTTGGTGCTGCTCGCGGCACGGTCGGCGAGCCGGACCCGCAGCCGGTGCGCGGGATGGAGCGCGTCGTCGGTGCGCTCGTCACCGATCAGGTCCCCGAGGCCGAAGCCGGCCGAGAAGAGCGGTGCGTAGGTCTCGATGTCGGGGCACATCACGACGATGTCGCGCGGCTCGAGCGTCGGGTCGTCCTCGAGCAGACCGACGAGCAGCTCGCGCAGCACCTCGATCTGGCGGGCCGGACCATGGCAGGCGTGGACCTGGACCGACCGGTCGTCCACGGCCAGCACCCGCCCGGCGCGGGTGGCCTCGTCGGGCGCCTGGTTGGCGCGCAGGTCGGACTGGAACCAGCCGAGCAGGTCGGCGGGCGGCACCGGGTCGGGCGCCGTACCGGCGTCGTCGGCCTCACCGGCGCGCACCCGAGCCCCGAGGACGGTGGCCAGCTCGCGGGAGTCGCGCCCCAGCGAGGCGAGCAACGGGTGCTCGGCCAGCTCGGCGGAGCCGCAGGTGTCGCGCGGGCCGACCGGGACGCCGGCCGCGGTCACCGCGTCCCAGAGCGCCGCGGACGGCTGGGACAGCCAGAGGTGGACGTCGCGGTGGGCCGCGAGCGCGACCAGCAGGTCGACCTCGGTCGCCGGCAGCCGGGTGTGCCCGAACAGCGAGAGCCGCCCCGGCAGGTCGAGGCCGTCGGCCCCACCCGCGCGCAGCGTCGCGCACACCCGCTCGTGGCGCTGGTCGGGCGCCTCGGAGTGCCCGGCCGCGGCCATCCGCGCGAGCAGCCGGCGCCACAGCTCGGCCTCCCAGCGCAGGTCGTCGGCCAGCTGTTCGCCGGTGCCATCGGTGTCGCGCCCCTCGCGCCAGTCGCGCACGAGCGCCGGGCGCTGGACGGCGTACGACGTGAGGCGCTCGGCCAGCCGCCGCGCGACCGACCACCGGCGACTGCGCCGCAGCTCGCCCTCCTCGCCGTCGAGCCCGTGCCCGAGGTGGGTCGCCAGCGTCGCGCACCACGGCTCACCGAGCACGTCGTCGATCGTCGCCAGCAGCGGCCAGACCAGCCGGTCCGGGTGCCACGGGTCGTCCCGCTCACGCCCCAGCAGCAGCCCGACCAGCGAGGCCGGCTGGAGGAAGCGCACCCCCGCGCACACCCCGTCGCCCCCACGCGCGCCCGTGCCGAGCCGGTGCGAGAGCCGCTGGGTGAGCCACCGCTCGACCCCCCGCGCCGGCACCACGACGACCTCGCTGGCGAACGGGTCGTCCAGCGGCGTCGCGAGCAGCCCGCCGAGCTCGTCGGCGAGCAGGTCGGTCCGCGCGGCGCGGTGGAGGTGCAGGGTCATCGAGGCGAGGCTAGGACATGGGCCCGACGGAATCGTCGGGCAGCCCGAGCACCGCGCGACCGACCCGGCACAGCAGGATCCACTGATCGGCCGGTCCGACCGGCAGGTAGCGCCGCAGGGTGTTGACCGCAATCTGCGCCGAACGCACCAGTGCCTGCGCGTCGGCCGCGGTGAGGTCGTCACGAACGGCGGTGAGCAGCACCGCCCACTCGTTGACGTAGTCCTGCTGGGCCCGCCGGATCGGCGCCCGCTCCTCGGGCCGCACGTTGCCGATCTCGGTGAACAGCGGGGACAGCGCGTCGCCCTGGGCGAGGTTGATCCGGACGAACGACGCCAGCGTCCGGTCGAGCGCCGTGGCGGCGTCGTCGGTCCCGGCCAGCACCGCGGCGAGGTCGAAGTAGAGCGCGTCGAGGCAGCGCGTGATGACCTCGACGAGGATCGCCGACTTGCCCGGGAAGTGGTGGTAGAGCGTCGGCCCGGAGATCCCCGCGGCGGCGCCGATGTCGTCCATGCCGACGACCTCGTAGCCCCGCTCGGCGAACAGCCGTACGGCGGCCGCGAGCGCGGCCTCGCGCCGGGACGCCGGCTGGAGCCCGCCCGAGGCGCCGGGAGGCGGTGGCGGCAGCGCTGGCGGCGGGACCACCGGATCGGCCTGCGGCAGCCAGGGCACCTCGGCCACCGCGGCAGCCGCGGCCACCATGAGCTGACCCGCGCGCGGCTCCTCGACGGTCGCCCGCTCGTAGGCCCGCCCGCTGTCGAGGACGGCGTGCACCGCGACCGACAGCGCGACGACGTCCGCCCGGCCCAGGTCGGGCCGAGCCGTGGCGAGCGCGCTGCGCAGCGGCTTGAGCGACGTGCCGTAGCGGGCGGCGAGCTCGTCACGCCGGGCCGGGTCGAGGAAGCGGGCGTTGCGATCCCACAGCGCGTGCGGGCGGCCGGGGCGCAGCAGGTGGTGGGCCGCGTGGTCGAGCAGCGCGGAGAGCTCCGGCGGGGCGTCGTACGCCTCGGCGAGCTGGGCGATCTCGAGCTCGATGGCGGCGACGAGCAGCGCGGCCTTGCCCCCGAAGTGGCGGTAGAGCGCCGAGGCGGTGATGCCGATCTCGGCCGCGATGTCGGCGACGAAGGCGTCGGGATAGCCCCGGCGGGCGAACTGCCGGGCCGCCGCGGCGACGATGAGCTCCTTGCGGTTGCGGGGCCGGCGCTGCGCGCCCGGACCGGGCTCAGCCATCGAGGAAGGCCTGCATCACCGCGCGTCCGTGGTCGATGGCGGCGTCGATGCTCTTGAGGTCGCCGCTGAGCCGCGTCACGTCGGGCGATCCGAGCGCTGGTCGCACCTCGACGAGCGTCGGTACGTCGGCCCGGGTCCCCGCCGCGAGCCGCCGGTCGTCGTCGGCGTAGGTCCGGTGGCGCCCGACGTGCGCCGCACCCGCGGCCCGTCCGTGCCGCAGGAAGTAGGGCGCGAGCAGCGCCCGCTCGACGCGCGAGGGCGGTACGGCGCGCTGGTCGGCGCGCCGGGTCCGCAGGACCAGCACGTGGCTGGCGCCCTGGGCGAGCGCCGTGCGGAAGGGCACGCCCTCGGAGAGACCGCCGTCGACGTAGCGCCGGTCGCCGACCCGGACCGGAGGGCCGGCCAGGAGGGGGATGCACGAGCTCGCCCGCAGCGCGGTCTGGGCGCTGAGCCGGTCGGTGACGTAGGGCGCGAGGTCGGCCGCCACGCCGGTCGCCGCGTCGGTCGCGATCGGGTGGAAGCCGATGGGGTTGGCGACGATCGCGTCGAAGTCCATCGGGGTGATCGACTCGTAGACGTGGTGCACCAGGCGGGCGAGGTCGATGACCGGGCGGCCGCGCAGCATCCGCCGCGGGTCGGTCACCTTGGCCGCCGCGACCTCGGGCCAGGCCCAGCTGCGCAGCCACTTGCGGCCCTCGCCGGTGAGCAGCCAGGCACCGTTGAGCGCCCCGCCGGACGTGCCGTAGACGTGGTCGAAGGCGTCGGTCAGGCCGGCCTCGTCGATGGCCAGCGCCATCCCCGCCGAGTACGCCGCCCGGCTGCCGCCGCCCTCGATCGCCAGCGCCACGCGGTGCCCGTCGTCGCGCTGCCCCGGCCGGCTGCCGGTGCGCAGCCGCTCGCGCAGCACCGTGGCCAGCGGCACGATCAGGGTGCTCACGCCGGAAGCTCCCGCACCACACGCGCCGGGTTGCCCACCGCCAGCACGCCCGCAGGCAGGTCGCGGGTGACGACGGAGCCGGCACCGACCACGGTGTTCGGACCGATGGTGACGCCGGGGCAGACGATCACGCCGCCGCCGAGCCAGACGTTGTCGCCGATCTCGATAGGCCGGGCCGACTCCCACTTGTCGCGCCGGGGACCGGCCTCGAGCGGGTGCAGCGGCGTCAGGAGCTGGACGTTCGGGCCGATCTGGACGTCGTCCCCGATCACGATGGGGGCGACGTCGAGCGCCACCAGGCCGAAGTTCACGAACGAGCGCGCCCCGATCGTCACCTGGCTCCCGTAGTCGACGTGGAGCGGCGGCCGGATGCCGGTGTCCTCGCCCACGGCGCCGAGCAGCTCGCCGAGGAGATCGTGGCGCCGGTCGCGCTCGCGGGCCGTCGTCGCGTTGTAGGCCGTCGTGAGGTCCTGGGCCCGGAGGTAGGCCTCGACGAGGTCGGGGTCGTCGGCCAGGTAGAGGTCGCCGGCGAGCATCCGCTCGCGCATGCTGCGGCTGTCGTCGTCCGGGCCGGTCATCGCTCAGTCGTCCTCGTGGTGCCGGCGCTCGTCGGCCTCGTCGATCTCACCCTCCAGCGCGGCCCGGGCCTCGGGCTTGCCGTGGAAGCGGCGGAACGAGTAGACGATCAGCGCCAGCGCGATGACGCAGGACAGCAGCAGGGTGATGCCCGTCCAGACGCCGCCCGGGAGCCACCAGCGCTCGGCGATCGGCCACCAGTCCGGCGTGTCCGGGTCGAGCAGCCACGCGACACCGAAGGCGCCGATGCCCAGCGCGAAGATCGTCGACATGATCACCCGCGGCCAGGTCTCGACCCCCTCGGCCGCGGCCCGCAGGGCGCGCAGCAGGACGGGGTCGAGCAGCCGCTCGGCCCAGGTGTACTGCTGGGACAGCACGCCCAGACCGGCCGCCATCAGCAGCAGTCCCGGTCCCGGCAGGACGAGCGCCGCGACGCCCGCGACGAGCAGGAGCCAGCCGAGGACCTCGAGGAGCAGGCGCTTGGCCGCCCCCGTCACCGTCCACCACCGAACTTGTCGAGCCAGCTGAGGACGTCCTCGTCGGCGTTGTCGTGGGCGGCGGCGATCCGGGCCCACTTCTGCGCCATCGCGTGGAAGCGCAGGGGGTTGTAGACGTCCTCCTCGCCGGAGAACAGGCCGTCGCCGGCGTAGGTCATGATCGTGATGTTGGGCTCGGTCAGCATCGTGCCGTCGCCCGGGTCGGGCATCGGGTTGAGCACCTCGCAGACGAGGCGGCCGGCGTCGGCGTCGACGACCTGCCACGAGATCGGGAACTCCGGCATCAACCGCCCGGGGTACGACGTCATGGTGCGCACCGACCACTCGCGGATCTCGTCGCGCCCGGTGAAGGTGCCCATCGCGTGCTCGACGTAGACCGCGTCGGGGGTGAACAGGTCGGCGTAGCCGGTCCAGTCGCCGGACGCGGCGAAGCCCACGACCTTCTCGTGGAAGGCGGCGTAGGCCTCGGTGATCTCGGCGGCAGACGTCGTCATGACCCCGATCCAACCAGAGGCGCGCAACGGCGCACTACGCTTCGCCTCATGCCGCGTCGGTCCTCCTCTCCCCGGCGCAGCCCCTTCGGCTCGCGGATCCTCGGTCCGCGCGACCAGCAGCCGCGCCGCCTGCGGATCCGCATCCAGGTGCTGCTGACCGTGCTGCTCGTCGGGACCAACCTGATCGGCGCCCTCGTGGTGTTCGTCATCAACACCTGGGCGATCCCCTCACCGGCCCCGAACCGGGAGATGGTCATCGCGCTCGCGATCGCCATCCCGACGTACGTCTTCGTCGCGGCGGCGATCGGCGCGGTCTGGGGGACGACGACCTCGCTGCGCGCGCTCCGGTGGGCCACCCAGCCCGGCGTCGACCCCGACCGGACCCAGCGGGCCCGGGCGCTGCGGGTGCCGCTGACGCTGACCGTCATGCAGCTGACGATGTGGCTGGTCGGCACGGTGCTGTTCACGGTGCTCACGATCATCCTGCAGCCCTCGCGCATCCTCGGCACGGCGCTGACGGTGAGCATCGGCGCGATGGTGGTGGCCGGGATCTCCTACCTGTTCACCGAGTTCTCGCTGCGCCCGATCGCGGCCCGCGCGCTGAGCGACGTACGGGTGACCCAGCGGATCCGCGGCGTCGGGGTCGGCCCGCGGATGGCGATCTTCTGGACCCTCGGCACCGGCGCCCCGATCGTCGGCCTGCTCATCGCCGCGATCCTGGCGCTCACCCCGAGCGGGAACGACGCCACGCTCGACCAGCTCGCCGTCGTGACCATCATCGTGTGCGTCATCGTGCTGCTGTTCGGCTTCCTGCTCACCGACCTCAACGCGCGGTCCGTCGTCGCTCCCCTGCTGTCGGTGCGCGACGCCATGCGCGCCGTCGAGGCGGGCCACCTCGACACCGACGTCGTCGTGTACGACGGCACCGAGCTCGGCCAGCTCCAGAGCGGCTTCAACGACATGGTCACCGGCCTCCAGGAGCGCGAGCAGATCCGCGACCTGTTCGGCCGCCACGTCGGCCAGGAGGTCGCCGCCGCGGCGGCGGCCCTCGGCGCGGGCGAGATCGAGCTGGGGGGCGAGACCCGCACCTGCTCGGTGCTCTTCGTCGACCTGGTCGGCTCCACGACGTACGCCACCGAGCACGGGCCGACCGAGGTCGTGGCGGTGCTCAACCGGTTCTTCGGCGTGGTGGTCGACGAGGTCGACCGGCACCACGGCCTGGTCAACAAGTTCATCGGCGACGCGGTGCTGGCGGTCTTCGGAGCACCCGTCGAGCACCCCGATCATGCCGCGGCGGCGCTGTCGGCCGCCCGCGCCATGGCGGTCCGGCTGGCGGCCGAGGTGCCCGAGGTGGGCGCCGGCATCGGGATCGCGACCGGCCAGGTCGTCGCCGGCAATGTCGGTCACGAGCAGCGCTTCGAGTACACCGTGATCGGCGACGCCGTGAACTCCGCGGCCCGGCTCACCGACCTCGCCAAGGACGTCCCCGGCGGCGTGCTCGCCGCGTGGGCCTCGGTCGAGGCCGCGGGTCCCGACGAGGCGCCGTACTGGCGCGAGCACGGCGAGGTGACGCTGCGCGGGCGGGCGACGCCCACCCGGCTGGCGGTTCAGGCCAGCGCGTCGAGCGCCTGACCGATCACGACGAGCAGCTTGGCCGGGTCCAGGTCCACCTCGGTCGGTACGGCGGTCAGCTGGGCGTCGCGCTGGAGCACGGCCAGCCCGTGCACGGTGGCCCAGCCGATGGTGACGAGCTCCTCCGTCGGCACCGACGCGGCCCAGCCGGTGCCCTGCGCGGCGCCGACGAGGTCGAGCAGCAGCGCCCGGTGGGTCAGCCGGACCGCGCACAGCCCGGCGTCGTCGGCGTGCAGCAGCTCGGGGCGGAACATCACGTCGAACATCGTCGGCTGCCGGTCGGCGAACTCGACGTAGGCGACGCCCGCGGCCGTCACCTGGCGCCCACCGTCGGCCGGGACGCCCGCGACCGCCGTCCGGGTGCGGTCGAGGAGCAGCTCGAAGCCCTCGACCGCCAGCGCCGTGAACAGCCCCGCCCGGTCGTCGAAGTGGTGCGCCGTGGCCTGGTGGGACACCCCGACCCGCCGCGCGATGGCCCGCAGGCTCGCCTTGGCCGGGCCGCAGGCCGCGATCTCCTGCTCCGCCGCGCGGATCAGCCGCTCCCGCAGGTCGGCCTGTCTCATGATCATCCCTCTGCTGCCCGAGTCCGTTGCGGCCACCACAGCCGCTTTCCCAGCAACGTAGCGATCGCGGGCACGAGGAGCGAGCGCACGACGAACGTGTCGAGCAGCAGGCCGACCGCGATGGTGAACCCGACCTGGCCGATCGTGGTCACCCGCCCGGCCATGAGCGCCATCATGCTGACCGCGAAGATCACGCCCGCGGTGGTGATCACGCCGCCCGTGGCGGCCGTCGCCCGCGCGATGCCCGCCGCGGATCCGTCGGGCGCCTCCTCGTGCATGCGCTTGGTCAGCAGCAGGTTGTAGTCGGCGCCGACGGCGACGAGGACGACGAACGCGACCGCGGCGACGGTCCAGTCGAGCTGGATCCCCAGCCCGTACTGCCAGACGAGGACGGAGAGCCCGATCGCGGCGACGTACGACAGGACGACCGTGGCCATGAGCGTGAACGCCGCGACGAGGCTGCGCAGCAGCAGGAGCAGGACGAGGAAGACCGCGATCAGCGCGAAGGTCGCGATGGTGCGCAGGTCCGACATCGAGTAGCGCCGCAGGTCGGCGTTGGTGCTCGGCATGCCGGTCGTCGCGACGTCCGCGCCGGCGAGCCGGGTGCCGTTGAACGACGTGGCGACGATCGTGCGGATCTCGGCCGAGCGGTCCGCGGCCTCGGGGCCGAAGGCGTCGGTCGTGCCGAGCACGGCGATCCGCGCGGTCCGGCCGTCCGGGGAGACGAAGAGCCGGCTGGCCGCCGCGAAGTCCTGCCGCTCCAGGGCGGTCGGCGGCAGGTAGAAGCCGCCACTGGCCGGGTCGTCGGCCTGGCTGCTGGTGGTGCGCAGGTGGCGCGCCGCGGCGGCGAGGCCCTCCTCGAGCTCGGGCAGGGAGGCGGCGACCTGCTGGGTGCCGCCGCGCAGCCGGCCGGTCCCCTCGGCGAGCTGGTCGGCTCCCGTGGACAGCTCGCCCAGGCGGTCGGCGAACGTGCGCTGGCCGGCGGCGAGCTGCGTCGTACCGGTCCGGGCCTGGGCGAGCCCGGAGCGCAGCTGGCGCAGTCCGGCGCGCAGGTCGCCGGTCCCCGAGGCGAGCGTGCGCGCACCGCGGGCGGCCTCGCGCAGCCCCGGCAGGAGCTGGTCGCGCTGGGCCTCCCAGATCTGCTTGATGCCCGTGCGGGCCTTGCGGCAGGCGGGATCGAGGTTGCACGTGAGGCTCTTGGTCGCGAGCGCGTCGTGGACGAGGGCGAGCCCGTCGACCGCGATCTGCACCTGGTCGGCGGCCGTGGTGAGGCCGTCGGCGAGAGTGGTCGCGCCGGTGCGGAGGTCCCCGGTGCCGGCGACGGCCGCGTCGGCGCCGTCGAGCAGCTTGTCCATGCCGCGCGAGAGGCGCGCGGTCGAGGTCGCGATCCGGTCGGCGCCCGTCACCGCCTGGTCGGCACCCCGAGCGAGCTCGCCCGCGCCGTCGTCGAGGCGTCCGGCGCCGTCGGCCAGCTCGTCCGCTCCGGCCGCGCCCTCGGCGACCTTGGTCGTCGCCTGGTCGAGCCGGTCGCCCACGAGCCCGGACTGGTAGGCGACCGACGCCTCGGTGATCGGCTCGCCCAGCGGGCGGGTGATGCCGCGGACCAGCGCCACGCCGTCGTGCTGGGCGACGGCCGCGGACGCGCGCTCGATGAGCGCGAGGTCGCGGGAGTTGCGCAGGTCGTGGTCGGCCTGGATCACGACGTAGTCCGGGAGCACCTCGTTGACCGGGAAGTGCCGCGCCAGCAGGGCGTAGCCGCGGTTGCTCTCGGCGCCGTCGGGCAGCGGGTCGCGGACGTCGTACGAGAGGTCGGTGAGGGGGAAGAGCGCCGCCAGGAGCGCCAGGGGGACCAGCGAGGCGGCGAGCATCCGGCCCGGGCGGGCCGCGACGAGGCCGGCCACGCGCTGCCAGACACCGGCGGCCTTGGAATCACGGGGCTCGGCCCAGCCGCGGCGCCCGGCCAGCGCGAGCAGCGCCGGGGTGAGCGTGAGGCTGACGAACAGGTTGACCGCGATGCTGACCGCGATCGCCGGACCGGTCGTGTTGAAGAAGCCCAGGTCCGCGATCGCCATCGTCATCGCGGCGAGCACGACGGTGATCGCGGAGCCCGCGATCACCGAGCCCACGCGGCTCGCGGCGATCGCGGCGGCCCGGGTCGGCTCGACGCCGAGGCGGCGCTGCTCGTGGTAGCGCGCGACCAGGAACACCGCGTAGTCGGTGCCCGCTCCCAGCACGATCGCGGTGAGAAACGAGCCGCTGAACGTCGAGACCGCGAAGAAGTCCTCCATCCCGCACCATGCCACCACCGCGCGGCCGAGGCCGAGCCCGATCCCGACCACACTGAGGATGAGCACCGGGATCGCGAACGAGCGGTAGATCAGGAACAGGATGAGCGCGATCAGGCCGATCGTGACGACGGTGATCCGCAGGACGCTGTGCTCGGTCTCGGTGGCCAGGTCGACGACCGTCGCGGTCGGGCCGGTCACCTCGACGGTCAGTCCGTCCGGTGCGTGCTCGCGCGCGATCTCGCGGACCGCGCCGACCTGGCGCAGCGACGCCGGCGCGCCGGTGGCGCCGGTGATCCCGACGAGGAGGTAGCGGGCCTGGCGGTCGGTGCTGGTCAGGGCCTCGCGCAGCTCGGGGCGGCGTACGTCCTGGACGAAGGCGACGTCGTCGGTGTCCTTCTCCAGCTCGGTGACCAGGTCCTCGGCGTACCGGGTGTCGGCCTTGGTCAGCCCCGACGTGCGCTCCATCGCGACGACGATGAAGCTCTCGCTGCGCCCGCTGCCGAAGGCCTCGTCCATCGCGGCGACCGCCTGCATCGACGGCGCGTCCTTGGGCACCATCGGCGAGGAGTCGCGCCCGGCGACCTCCTCGAGCTGGGGGACGGCGGTGTTCATCACGACCGTGACCGCCAGCCAGGCGAGCACGACCCACCCGGCTCGTCGTACGGCGAAGCGGGCGTAGCGAGCGACGCGGTCGCCCTCGGGGGGAGCCATGCCCGGAAACTAGAACCGGTTCCTTGCCACTGGCAAGGAACTGTGGCGCGGGCCACGCGCTCATGTAACTACGTGTTAGATCCGCTACCCGGGCGCTATGGCATCGAATTGAGCGACGTAACACGTAGTTACATGCGATGTGGCAGGCTCCCCGCGTGAGCCAGGGAGCGGTGGACCAGGGATTCGAGCCGGACGCGATCGTCGTGGGGTCCGGCCTCGCCGGACTCGTCGCGACGTACGAGGCGACCCGCGCGGGCAAGCGCGTGCTCGTGCTCGACCAGGAGAACCGCGCCAACCTCGGCGGGCAGGCGTTCTGGTCGCTGGGCGGGCTCTTCTTCGTCGACTCCCCCGAGCAGCGGCGGATGGGGATCACGGACTCCTTCGAGCTGGCCTGGCAGGACTGGCAGGGCTCGGCCGGCTTCGACCGGGTCGCTCCCGACGACGACGGGACGCCGGGCCAGGACCACTGGGCGCGCCAGTGGGCCGAGGCGTACGTCCGGTTCGCGGCCACCGAGAAGCGCGACTACCTGCGCGCGCTGGGCCTCAAGGTGCTGCCCTTCGTCGGCTGGGCCGAGCGCGGCCGCGGGGACGCCTCGGGGCACGGCAACTCCGTCCCGCGCTTCCACCTGACCTGGGGCACCGGCCCCGAGGTGGTCCGGGTCTTCCTGGAGCCGGTGCTCGCCGCCGAGGAGGCCGGGCTGGTGCGCTTCGGCTTCCGGCACCGGGTCGACGAGCTGGTCGTCGCCGACGGCGCCGTGGTCGGCGTCCGCGGCGCGGTCCTGGAGCCGTCGACGGCCGAGCGCGGCGTCGCCTCGACCCGCGTCGAGACCGGCACCTTCGAGCTGCGCGCGCCGGCGGTCGTCGTCACGACCGGCGGCATCGGCCACAACCACCAGCTGATCCGCGACAACTGGCCCGCCGACCGGCTCGGACCGGCCCCACAGCACATGATCAGCGGCGTGCCGGCGTACGTCGACGGGCGCGGGCTGGGCATCGCCGAGGCCGGCGGCGCGCGGCTGGTCAACTCCGACCGGATGTGGCACTACACCGAGGGCATCCACAACTGGGACCCGATCTGGCCCGACCACGCCATCCGGATCATCCCCGGCCCGTCGTCGCTGTGGTTCGACGCGACCGGGCAGCGGCTGCCCGCCCCCAACTATCCGGGCTTCGACAGCCTCGGCACGCTCGCCACGATCGGCGCCACCGGCTACGACTACACGTGGTTCGTGCTCACCCAGTCGATCATCGAGAAGGAGTTCGCGCTGTCGGGCTCCGAGCAGAACCCCGACATCACCGGCAAGGACATCAAGGTGATGCTCAAAGCCCGGCTCGCCAAGGGCGCCCCGGCCCCGGTCGAGAAGTTCAAGACCGACGGCAAGGACTTCGTCGTCGCCGACACCCTCGAGTCGCTCGTCGCGGGGATGAACGCCGTCGTCGCCGCCGATGCGCCGGCCCGCGGCCCCGAGCTGGACGTCGACGTCCTGCGCCGCCAGATCGAGGCGCGCGACGCCGAGCTCGACAACGGCTTCAGCAAGGACTTCCAGCTGATGGCGGTCAACAACGCCCGCCGCTCGCGCACCGACAAGCTGATCCGGGTGGCCAAGCCGCACAAGGTCCTCGACCCCGAGCACGGGCCGCTCATCGCCGTACGGCTCAACATCTTGACCCGCAAGACCCTCGGCGGCATCGCCACCGACCTCTCCTCCCGCGCCGTCTCGGCCTCCGGCACGGTGGTCCCCGGACTCTACGCCGCCGGCGAGGTCGCCGGCTTCGGCGGCGGCGGCGTCCACGGCTACAACGCCCTCGAGGGCACCTTCCTCGGCGGCTGCATCTTCTCCGGCCGCGCCGCCGGCCGGGCCATCGCCGCCGGCTGACCACCACCGACCGTCCACAACCCCGCCCCACCGGGCCCGCCCTCCACAGCACGCGAATCGTCGATGGCTCCCGGCCTCACACCCTGGCAACCTTCGCCTCACCCGTCGCACACTGAAGAGGTGGATTGGATGAGCGAACCCCAGGTCTGGACCGTGCTCGGTCTGTTCAGCGCGATGATGCTGGGCGGGCTCGGGCTGCTCGCCCGCTCCCTGACCGCCGAGATCCGCGCGCTCGACGCCAAGCACGAGGGGCGCAGCGACCGCCTCGAGGCACAGGTCGCGGGTCTCGGCACCCGGCTAGACACCCGGATCGACGGTCTCGAGCAGCGTCTCGACGCCAAGATCGACGGCCTCGAGCAGCGTCTCGACGCCCGGATCGACGGCCTCGAGCACCGCCTCGACGCCAAGATCGATCACGTCGCCGAGGTCTTGACCCTCCGCATCGACGGTGTCGAGCACCGGCTCGGCGCCGTCGAGGACGACCTCAAGATCGTCAAGGGCCACCTGCTGCGGTCCACCGCGGCCTGAGCCGGGGGCAGGGGCCGCCGGCCCCGTGCCGCCTCAGCGGCGCGGGTCCACCAGGATCTTGGCGTGGCGCTCCGGGTCGCCCAGGTCCTCGAACGCCCCGGCCACGCCGTCGAGCCCGACGACGCCCGTGACCAGCGGCCGTACGTCGACCTTCCCCGAGGCGATCCACTGCAGCGTCTGGTGGAACTCGCTCGGGTCGTAGGCGAACGCGAAGCGCAGGTCGATCTCCTTGTTGATCGCCATCGAGGGCCGGAAGGAGTCCTCGCCCATGCACACCCCGACGACGACCACGCGCGAGAGCAACGGCGCCGACGAGACGATGTGCTCGATCATCCCGGGCACGCCGACGCACTCGAAGACGACCGGGCCGCGCGGGGTGGCGCCGACCTTCTCGGCGGCGCGCATGAGGTGCGCCCAGGGCAGGAGGGGGACGGCGCGCAGCTTGTCCATGGCGTCGAGGCCGAGCTCGGCGAGGGCGATCGCCTCGGTGAGGTAGCGCGAGTCGTCGAACGAGGACCACGGTGAGGCGGCCGCCGGGTCGACGACGTCGTCGGCGCCCATCTGCTCGGCCAGGGCCCGGCGACCGGGCGAGAAGTCGCTGGCGATGACGTGCTTGACGCCGGTCGCCTTGAGCATCGCGATGACGGCGAGGCCGATCGGTCCGCAGCCGATGACCACGGCGGTGTCCCGGGCCCCCACCTGCCCCCGGCGTACGGCGTGCAGGGCGACCGCCATCGGCTCGGTCAGTGCCGCCGCGTCGGCGTCGAGCCCGTCGGGCACGCGCATCGCCATCGAGGCGTTGACGAGCACCTGCTCGGCGTAGCCGCCCGAGGCCTGCTCCGAGAGCCCGGTCAGGTGGACGTCGGCGCCGCTGCGCAGCACCGGCAGCGCGACCACGCGCGCGCCGACCGGGAACGGCCGGCGCGTGCGCGGGCCGTAGTCGACGACGGTGCCGACGAACTCGTGGCCCATCACGACGCGGTCGGTCGAGCGCATGAACGCGTCGTACCCGAGGGCCGCGGCGTCGGCGGCGGTCTCGTCGCAGTGGGTCCGGGCGTGGAGGTCGGAGCCGCAGATCCCGCAGCGCTCGACGTCGAGCAGGATCTGGCCCTCGACGGGCGTGAGGTCCGGGAGCTCCTCGACGCTCAGCTGGGCCTGGTGACAGATGACGGCGCGCACGGGGCCATCATGCCGCCTGGCGCCGCGGCGGGTAGTGCGCCAGCGGCCGCTGGCCGGACAGCGCCCCGATCTGCGCCATCAGCAGGTCGGTCGCAGCCCGGACGTCGCCGACCGCGGCCGAGACGTCGACCGGCGCCCCCACACTCACCGTCACCCGCCCGCGCCGCCACCCCCTCCGGTACGGCGGATCGACCGCCGCCGCGCCGACCAGACCCACCGGCAGCACCACCGCGCCGGGCACCGCCCGCGCGACCCGGACGACGCCCGTGTGCCCGCGGTAGAGCCGCCCGTCGGGCGAGCGGGTGCCCTCGGGGTAGATCGCCCAGACCCCGCCCTCGCGCAGCAGCCGCTCGGCGGCGGCCAACGACGCCGACGCCGCCGTGCCGCCGTCCCGGTCGACGGGGATCTGGTGGGTCACCGTGCACAGCCAGCGATCGAACCTCCCGCGCAGACCGGGCCGGCCGCCGGCGTAGTACTCCGCCTTGGCCAGGAACCGCGGCGGGCGGGGCAGCACCAGCGCGAGCACGAGCGAGTCGATCTCGGCCTGGTGGTTGGCCGCGACGATCACCGGCCCCGTGACCGGCACGTGGTGCCGGCCGTGCACCCGGGGCCGGGCGCACCAGCGCACGACCGGACCGAGCAGGACCCACTTGAGCAACCAGAACCACACACGTACCCTCCGGGGTCGAGATCGACGACGAGTAGACACTGTCTACTAGCAGTCTGCCCCGCTGCCGTAGACACTGTCTAGGTGACCTCCGCCCGCGACCGCCTGATCACCGTCGGCACCGAGCTCCTCGAGGCGCACGGCCACCAGGGCGTCTCGCTGCGCTCGATCGCCGCCGCTGCCGGCGTCTCGCACGGAGCGCCGCGGCGCTACTTCCCGACGTACCAGGCGCTGCTCGCGGCGATCGCCCGCGGCGGCCTGGAGGATCTCGACACCACGATCGCGCCCGCCCTGGCCGACGACGACCTGCGCCGGGCGGCGCGGGCCTACCTCGCCTTCGCCCGGAGCCGACCGGAGATGTTCGACCTGATCACCCGCCACGACCTGCTCGAGGGCGCCGGCGGGCACCTGCGCGAGATCACCGGGCGCTGGTTCGCCGACCTCGGCGCCACCCTCGCCCGCACCACCGGCCGTCCGCCCGAGCCCGCCGAGTGCCTCGCCCTCTGGTCGGCGATCCACGGCCTGGCCGCACTCACCAGCCGGCGCGCCACCGAGCCCACCGGCATCGACCCGGAGCGCGCGCTCGACGTCCTGCTCGAAAAGCACAGCACCCCGGTTCCGTAGAACCGGGGTGCTGCGAACAACCTGCGGAGATCGAGGATCAGGCCTCGTGCAGCACTTCGTGCTGCAGCCTTCAATCGCCTCGGCATACGAGCAAGCTCGTCTGCTCTCGGCTCAATCAGGCCTCGAGCGCCTTGGCGACGCGGCGGTGCGCCTCCCAGATCTCCTCGGGGAGACCGTCGAACTGCGCGAGGTGCTTCTCGCGGAAGCCCATCTCCTGCTGCCAGCGCGGGACGTCGATCGTGAGCAGCGTGTCCAGGTCGGCCAGGCTCTGCTCGTCGAGACCCTCGAGGTTGAGCTCCTCGCGCTTCGGCAGGACGCCGACGGCGGTCTGCACGCCCTCGACCTCGCCGTTGAGGAACTCCATCAGCCAGTTGAGCGGCCGCAGGTTCTCGCGGTAGCCCGGCCACAGGAAGCGGCCGTCCTCGCCGCGCTGGAACCAGTTGACGTGGGCGAAGATCGGCTTCGTCGTCGCGCGGCCGATGACCTCGAGCCAGTGCGCGGCGTAGTCGGCCTCGGAGTACGACATGAACGGACGCATCGACATCGGGTCGTAGCGGAGCACGCCCTCGAGGCCGTCGGCCGCCGCGGTCGCCTCGGCACCCAGGGTGAGGCCGTCGTAGACGCCCTCGGCGATGTCGGTGATCGCGCGGATCAGCGGCTCGCGGTCACGGGTACGGCCACCGAAGATGATGCCGTGGATCTCGACACCGGCCGGGTCCTCGAAGTCCTTGGCGACGTTCGGGACGTTGGCCAGGGTCGTGGTGAACCGGCTGTTCGGGTGCGCCCACGGAGCGTCGGCGTCCTCGGGGGCCCGGTCGGCGATGATGTCGCCCTTCCAGTCCTCCCAGCCGTCGAGGTCGGTCGGCTTGTCGCCCTTGCCCTCCCACCAGACCTCCTGGGTCTTGGGGTTGTAGGCGACGTTGGTGAAGATGGCCCCGGTGTTGGGGACGATCGAGTCGATCGCCGTCGGGTTCGTCTTCTCGTTGGTGTCCTTGGCGACACCGAAGACACCGTTCTCCGGGTTCATGCCGTAGAGCTTGCCGTCGTCGCCGACCCAGATCCACGCGATGTCGTCGCCGTAGAACTCGACGTAGTAGCGGTCACCGAGGGCGTCGGGAGCCAGCGTCATCGCGAGGTTCGTCTTGCCCGAGGCCGACGGGAAGCCACCGCAGATGTTGTACTTCTTGCCGGTCTCCTTGTCGGTGATGCCGAGCAGCATGAACTGCTCCACCAGGAAGCCGTTCTTCCAGCCGTCGTACGAGCCCTGGCGCAGACCGTGGGCGATCTTGCCGAGCAGCGCGTTGCCGCCGTAGGACGAACCGAAGTGCAGGATCGTGCGCTCGTCGGCGACGGTCACGAAGTAGCGCTTGTCGTCGGGCGTGCCCTGGCCGAGGTTCTCCAGGTCGCCGGTCACGTGCACGGCCTTGACGAACGAGTCGCCGAGGTCGTTGATGTACTCCACGCCGACCCGCGCCATGCGGATCATCTGGAGGACGACGTTGCGGTTGTCGGTCAGCTCCACACCGGCGGCGAACTTCTCGACCGGCGAGCCCTTCGGCGACATGAGGTAGGGGATGACGTACATCGTCTTGCCCACCGAGGCGCCGGTCATCAGCTCGACGAGCTTCGGCTTCATCTCGGCGGCGGGCTTCCAGTTGTTGTAGATGCCCTTGTCGGCCTCGTTGGAGGTCGCGACGATGGTGCGCTCCTCAGCGCGCGCGGTGTCCTTGAAGTAGGAACGCGAGTAGTAGAGACCCTCGCCGGCCGGCAGGAGCTCGCCCGCCTCCAGGGACTCCTGGACCAGCCGCGCGTCGTCGGCCGCGGACACGACCTCGATGCGCTCTGCTCCGGTGATGTTGGCCCAGTGTGCGACGTACTCACGAACGTGGGGGTTGGTAAGACCCGCCTCGTCGAGCGTCCGCTCCACATCAACCATTTGCTTCGCCAGCCTTTCGGTCCTTGACAAGGTGTGGGCACGCTACCCCACAGCCCACCCGGGTTTTTCCGGGGTTCGAATCGTGCGATCCGTGGACACCGTCGTCCGCGTGACAGTCACCATGACACCCGTTTTGCGCTGACGCACATCGGCGGGAACCCCGTTTTCCACAGCGCGCAGACGGCGCTGATCCTTGGATCGTGCCAATCCCCGGCCCTGCTGGGGATTGGCGTGCGCGACCTCCGACCACGTAGAGTCGACCCCGAAGGGGAGTAGTCCTCAACAGACGTGTCGACACACTGGCCTCCGGGCCCGGCACGTCAGGCCACCTCGGTGGCGGACGAGACCTTCGACCAGTTGCACGACCGACGAAACCGTCTGACGTGCCGGTCGAAGGCACGTCCACTCGCAGCGCGGACACCTCCGGTCGGCACCGGAGAGGATCCCCACCGATGTACGCCTTCCTGCTCAGTACCGCCGTCATCTTCATCGCCGAGCTCGGCGACAAGAGCCAGCTGATGGCGATGACCTTCGCGACCCGCTACCGCGCCCGCGACGTCCTGATCGGCCTGACCGCCGCCACCGCCGTCGTGCACCTGGCCTCGGTCGGCATCGGCTACCTGATCGGCGACGCCTTCGCCGACTACCAGGGCGCGATCGAGGTCGGCGCCGGTATCGCCTTCCTCGGCTTCGCCGCCTGGACGCTGCGCGGCGACGAGCTCACCGAGGAGGACACCGCCAAGGCCAAGGCCGCCACCGGCCGCGCGATCCTCGTGGTCGCCGTCTTCTTCTTCCTCGCCGAGCTCGGCGACAAGACGATGCTCGCCACCATCACGCTCGCCACCCAGGAGGGCTGGTTCGGCACCTGGCTCGGCTCCACCGTCGGCATGGTCGCCGCGGACGCCCTCGCCATCGCCCTCGGCGCGATCGTCGGACGCCAGCTGCCCGAGAAGGTCATCAAGTACGGCGCCTCCGCGCTCTTCGCGATCTTCGGCCTGGTGCTCATCGCCGGCGGGGCCGGGATGTTCTGATGGAGGCCTGATGAGCCACCCCTCACCGTTCCCGCCACCAGGCCCACCGGGCCCACCCGGCCCACCGCCGTCCCGCCGTCGTGCCGGGACGGCGGTCGGACTGACCCTGCTGGCGGTGACGGTGGTCGTCGGGATCGGGGTCGGCGCCTTCGTCGTCGCGGACCGGGCACTCGACGACGAGCCGGCCGCGCGCCCCACCACCGGCCGGACGAGCACCCCGCCGACCACCCCGAGCACCCCGAGCACCCCGACGAGCCCGAGCACGGGCCTCACCGCGCCGTACTCCCCCACGGACGACACCGGCGACGACGTGCACGGCGACGTCGAGGTCGCCGACTTCCCCGGCGACTGGGACTTCCGGCTCGGCGACGTCGAGCACCACGCCCGCCTGGTGCGCTCCGTCGACCACCGCACGTGCGGTCCCGTCGAGAAGGACGTCGTCCTGACCCGGCAGCGCTGCGAGCACGTGGCCCAGTGGGTCTACACCGGGCTGGGCGGCAAGGTCCGGCTGACCCAGCTCTTCCTCGTCTTCGACACCGAGCGCCACGCCAAGGCCGCGCAGTCCGCGCTCGAGGAGTCCGACCTCGCGCTTCCGGCCGGGAGCACCTTCGCGCCGGCCGTGCAGGGACGGTGGCGCTCCAGCGTCTACGGCAACATCATCAGCGTCACCGTCGGGACCTCCCGAGTGAAGGTCGACGAGCAGCGGCTGAGCTCGATGGTCAACTACATGAACACCGACTTCCGGACGGCGCTGCTCTTCTCCTTCTGATCCCCCGTGATCGGTGCGCCGGGCGCGCGCGGTACCCCGACCCAAAGTCGTTGAAACTTTTACGCCAGATCTGGTGACAACGCCGCGACGGTCTGGCATGCTTCTCAGTGCCGCCGCAGGTGACCCGAGACGCCTGCGGCGGCTTCCATTTTTCTGGCGCCCTACCCCTTCCGGTACGCCGGCGCCCGTCGACTCGGCACCGGCTCACCGCTGCCGAGCAGCGGCAGCACCCGCGGTGGCACCAGCACCGAGAGCACCATCACGCTCGTCGAGCGGACCACCGAGGACGACTGGTCGATCCGCACGAGCGTCGCCTGGAGCTCGGGGTGCGAGCGGGTCGCGACCCGGCACAGGACGTCGTACGAGCCGGTGGTCACATAGGCCTCCAGCACCTGCGGGATCGCCGCGAGATCGCGCGACACCTCGTCGAGCGCGCCCTGGGAGATCTCCAGGGTCACGTAGGCCTGCACCTCGAAGCCGGCCGCGGCGACGTCGAGCGTGGGGTCCCAGTCGGCGATGACGCCGGCCTCGCTCATCCGGCGCAGCCGGCTCTGCACGGTGGCGCGGGCGACGTTGGTCTGCCGGGAGAGCTCGAGGTCGCCGGCGCGCGGGTGCTCGGTGAGCGCGGTGAGCAGGGCCAGGTCGATCGCGTCCAGGGTGAGCATGGCCCCAAACTAGCCAGATCGGCTACCTCAAGCCAGGCAGGGTCAGCAGAACTGGCCGTCTTGCCTATCTCCACATAGGCAGGTTGTGAGGCCCGGGCCGACCTGTTGTGCTGCTCACATGTCCCTCCACGACACCCTGACCAGTGAGGAGCAGCTCGCCGAGCTGGACCTCGACACGTTGAAGCAGCTCGTCGGCCTCGTCGAGTACGACGACCGCGAGGACCCGTTCCCGGTGACCGGCTGGGACGCCGCCGTCTGGGCGGTCGGCAACGCCACCCAGACCGCGCACTTCTTCACCTCCGCGTTCGGCATGGAGCTGGTCGCCTACGCCGGCCCCGAGACCGGCAACCGCGACCACGTCGCGTACGTCCTCAAGAGCGGCGCGGTCCGCTTCGTGATCAAGGGCGGCGTCGACCCGCGCAGCACCCTGCTCGACCACCACCGCAAGCACGGCGACGGCATCGTCGACATCGCGCTCGAGGTCCCCGACGTCGACAAGTGCATCGCCCACGCCCGCTCGGTCGGCGCCACCGTCCTGGAGGAGCCGCACGACCTCAGCGACGAGCACGGCACCGTCCGGATCGGCGCGATCGCGACCTACGGCGACACCCGGCACACGCTCGTCGACCGCAGCCGGTACGACGGCCCGTACCTGCCCGGCTACGTCGCGCGGACGTCGTCCTTCCAGAAGCGCGAGGGCGCGCCGAAGCGGCTGTTCCAGGCGCTCGACCACATCGTCGGCAACGTCGAGCTCGGCCGGATGGACGACTGGGTCGAGTTCTACCGCAAGGTCATGGGCTTCACGAACATGGCCGAGTTCATCGGCGACGACATCGCCACCGACTACTCCGCACTCATGTCCAAGGTCGTCGCCAACGGCAACCACCGGGTGAAGTTCCCCCTCAACGAGCCCGCGGTCGCGAAGAAGAAGTCGCAGATCGACGAGTACCTCGAGTTCTACGACGGCCCGGGCGCCCAGCACCTCGCGCTCGCGACCAACGACATCCTCAGCACCGTCGACGCCCTGCGCGCCGAGGGCATCGAGTTCCTCAACACGCCGGACTCCTACTACGAGGACCCCGAGCTGCGCGCCCGGATCGGCGAGGTCCGGGTGCCGGTCGAGGAGCTGCAGAAGCGCGGCATCCTCGTCGACCGCGACGAGGACGGCTACCTGCTCCAGATCTTCACCAAGCCGCTGGGCGACCGGCCGACGGTCTTCTTCGAGCTCATCGAGCGGCACGGCTCGCTGGGCTTCGGCAAGGGCAACTTCAAGGCGCTGTTCGAGGCGATCGAGCGCGAGCAGGAACGACGGGGGAACTTCTGATGACGACCGACCCGACCACGATGCACGCGCTCCTGGGCCGCTTCGAGGCCAAGGCGCCCGAGATCGTCTTCGAGTGGCACGACGCCGAGACCGAGGCCCGGGGCTGGGTGGTCATCAACTCCCTGCGCGGCGGCGCGGCCGGCGGCGGCACCCGGATGCGCGCCGGCCTCGACCGGGCCGAGGTCGAGGCGCTGGCCAAGACGATGGAGGTCAAGTTCACCGTCTCGGGCCCGGCCATCGGCGGCGCCAAGTCGGGCATCGACTTCGACCCGGCCGACCCGCGCCGCGAGGGCGTGCTGGCCCGCTGGTTCAAGGCGGTCTCCCCCCTGCTCAAGACGTACTACGGCACCGGCGGCGACCTCAACGTCGACGAGCTCCACGACGTCATCCCGCTGACCGAGCGCTACGGCCTGTGGCACCCGCAGCAGGGCATCGTCAGCGGCCACTTCGCCGCCGACGAGCGCGAGCTCGTCCAGCGCGTCGGCATGCTGCGTCTCGGCGTCTCCAAGGTCGTCGAGGACCCGCGCTACACGCCCGAGCGCGAGCGCAAGTACACGATCGCGGACCTGGTCACCGGCTGGGGCGTGGCCGAGTCGGTCGTGCACTACTACGGGACCTACGGCGGCGCGGTCGCCGGCAAGCGCGTGATCGTCCAGGGCTGGGGCAATGTCGGGTCCGCGGCGGCGTACTACCTGGCGCAGGCGGGCGCCTCGGTCGTCGGCATCATCGACCGCGACGGCGGCCTGATGAACCCCGACGGGTTCACCTCCGACGAGGTCCACGCGCTGTTCGTCGGCAAGCAGGGCAATGCGCTGCGCGCCGACGGCCTGATCCCCCACGACCAGCTCGACGACGCGATCTGGGACATGGGCGCCGAGATCTTCCTGCCCTGCGCGGCCTCGCGCCTGGTCACCGTCGAGCACGTGAAGCGGCTCGTGTCGGGCGGCCTGGAGGTCATCTCGGCCGGCGCCAACGTGCCGTTCGCCGACCCGGAGATCTTCTACGGGCCGACCTACGAGTTCGCCGACCAGCACGTCGCAGTGATCCCCGACTTCATCGCCAACTGCGGCATGGCGCGCACGTTCACGCTGCTCATGGAGGGCATCGACGAGGTCTCCGACGAGGTCATCCTCGGCGACGTCTCGCGCACCATCCGCACCGCGATCGAGAAGTGCCACGCGCGCTCGCCGCACCCGACCTCGGTGGCGGCGACGGCGTTCGAGATCGCGCTCGACGAGCTGGTCTGAGCCCGGCTACAGGTCCCGCGGCAGGCGTACGGCGAGCAGCGCCCCGCCTGCCGCGGCGGCCGCACCCCAGCCGTAGGCGAGCCCGTAGCCCAGGGCGCTCGCCGCGTGCGCCGCGAGCAGCGCACCGATCACGGCACTGCAGACCGAGGCGCCGATCATCCGCATGAGGGTGTTGAGCCCGTTGGCGGCGCCGACCGCGTCGGGCGCGGTGAGCCGGACGACGAGGAACGGCAGGGTCGCGAACGACATCCCGATGCCGAGGCCGACGAGCAGCGAGACCGCCACGACCGCGACCGGCCAGCGGACCGTGAGCGCCGAGACGGTGTAGCCGGTCGCGCTGCAGGCCAGGCCGAGCGCCAGCGCCCAGCGCGCGCCGCGGCGGGCGACGATCCAGGAGCCCAGCGGGGCCGCGAGCATCATCGCCAGGCCGCCCGGGACCAGGCACAGCCCGGCGACGAGCACCGAGTGGCCGGGTCCGTCGACCGGCCGCTGCAGCAGCACCGGCATCACGAGCACGTTGGTGAACATGGCGACGCCGGCGAGCACCGAGGCGAGCTGGACGAGCGCCATCCGCGGCTCGATCGCGGACGCCAGGTCGACGAGCGGGTCGGTGGTGCGCCGCTCCCACCACCACCAGACGGTGAGCGTGAGCAGGCCGCCGGCGGCGCTGCCGAGGGTCCCCGGTTGGGTCCAGCCCCAGCGACCGCCGTTGGTGACGGCGAGGAGCACCGCGACCAGGCCGACCGAGAGCAGCACGCAGCCGACCCCGTCGAACGACGCGCGCGGCGCGGCCGGCCCGGCGCCGGAGCCAGGTGCGGGCGCGGGCGCGGGCCGGGGCACGACGAGGACCACCCCGGCGGTGGCGAGCGCCGCGAGCACGGCGGCGCCCCAGAAGACGACCTGCCAGTCGGTCACGGCCGCGACGAGTCCGGACACGGCGACCCCGGCCGCCGTACCGATGCCCATGGTGGCGCTGATCAGCGCGGCCCCGCGCTGGAGCGCGACGCCGGCGGCGACCTCGGCGAGCGCGCTGATCCCGAGCGGGATGACGGCGCTGGAGGTGCCCTGGAGCGCACGGCCCGCGAGGAGCAGCGGGTAGGAGGCGCCGACCGCGCAGAGCACACTGCCGAGCGCGGTCGCGACCAGGCACCACACGAGCACCCGCTTGCGGCCGAGCAGGTCGGCGAGCCGGCCGCTGACCGGGGTCGCCACGGCGGCGGCGACCAGGCAGACGGTCATCGCCCAGGAGGCCGCCTCACCGCTGATGTCGAGCCGCTCGGGCAGCTCGCCCAGCAGCGGGATGAGCAGCGCCTGCGACAGGATGCCGACCAGGCCGGCCGCGGCGAGCACCGCGACGACCGGTCGGGTCCGCACCACGGGCGCTGCCGTGGCGATCACGCGAAGAGGGCCCGCGCGCCGTCGATCGCCGTACCGCGCTCGGTGTCGACGCGGAACGAGCCGTCGGCCCACACCGGCACCCGGACCGTCTCGCCGGGGAAGACCGGCGCGCTGAACCGTCCCTCCAGCAGGGTCAGGTCGGCGGGCGAGGCGCCCTGGGCCGAGGCGGCGGCGAGCACGGCGCCCGACAGCGTCGCGAGACCGTGCAGGATCGGGCGCGGCTGGCCGATGCGCTCCGCGGCGACCGGGTCGATGTGGATGTGGTGGTGGTCGCCGGTGAGCCGGTAGAGCGCGGCGGCGTTGGCCGCGATCGCCCAGTCGGCGGTGCTCACCGGGTCGCCCTCGGGACCGGGCGTCCGGCCCGGCCCGCGCTCGCCGCCGAAGCCGCCGCGGCCCGGCGCGAAGATCGACCAGGTGGCCCGGACGTAGTCGCACTCGACGACGACCTCGAAGACGGCGGCGCCGCCCTTGTCCCACACCTCGCCCACGCGGGCGGTCATCAGCGTCGAGCCCGCGGCCGGCATCGGCGCCAGCACCTCGAGCCGCTGCGAGCCGTGCAGCGCCGTACCGACGTCCCAACCGCCGGCCGAGCCGACGACATCGGGCGCCCACTGCGCCAGCGTCAGCGCGAACGTCGGCAGCACCCGCAGGTCGCGCTCGAAGACCAGGTCGAGCCGGTCGGCGGGAGCGCCGACGGCGAGCGCGAAGAGGATCGCGTCGCGCGCCTCCCAGCTCACCTCGCGCTCCCCCAGGGGCCGCCCGGCCCAGTCCGCGGTGGAGAGTCCTTCGAGTTCGGGTCGGGTCGTCATCCTGCTACGATACCAAGCAAACGCTAGGTTTGTACGAGCACCCCGGGAGCACCGATGAGCAACGACAACCCGACCACCGAGCCCGTGGTGACCTACGAGGTCCGCGACGCGGTGGCGTACGTGACGCTCAACCGCCCGGAGTACGCCAACGCGCAGAACTCCAAGGTCACCTACGCCCTCGACCAGGCGTTCACCGACGCGGTGAACGACGACGCGGTCAAGGTGATCGTGCTCGGCGGCAACGGCAAGAACTTCTGCGGCGGCCACGACATCGGTACGCCGGAGCGCGACCTCCACGAGTCGTTCGAGCGCAAGGCCGTCATCTGGTGGGACCACGTCGGCGCCGCGGGCGTCGACGCCCGCTTCGCGCGCGAGTCCGAGGTCTACCTCGGGATGTGCCGGCGCTGGCGCGAGATCCCCAAGCCGATCATCGCCAAGGTGCAGGGCGCCTGCATCGCCGGCGGCCTCATGCTCGCCTGGGTCTGCGACTTCATCATCGCCTCGGAGGACGCCTTCTTCCAGGATCCCGTCGTCAAGATGGGCATCCCCGGCGTCGAGTACTTCGCGCACCCGTGGGTCATGAACCCGCGTGCCGCCAAGGAGTTCCTCTACACCGGCGGCCGCTTCGACGCACGCCGGGCGCTCGACCTCGGCATGGTCAACCACGTCGTCCCGCGCGACCAGCTCGACGCGTCGGTCGACGAGATGGCCCACCGGATCGCCGCCATGCCGCGCCTCGGCCTCGCGCTGACCAAGAAGGCGATCAACCAGGCCGAGGACCTCATGGGCCAACGCGCCGGGATGGACTCGGTCTTCGGCCTGCACCACGCCGCGCACTCCCACAACGCCGAGGTCAGCACCGACTCGCTCGCCGGGCTGGACGCCGCCGCGATGGCCGCGTCCAACAAGCGCGACGCCGGCCTGCTCTGACCCCCGACGAAGGGGCACGTTCCGGCGGGCGAAGGAGCGCGTTCCGGCGGTCGAGGGTGCGCCCTCGACCGCCGGTTCGTGGCACTTGGCCCGCCGGAACGTGCTACTTCGCGAGGGCGACGAACAGGCCGCGCGCCTCGACGGTCTTCACGTCGCCGTGCCAGAGCGCCCCGACGGTCTCGACCTTGCGGCCGCTGCGCGCGACGATCTCGCCGGTGATCCGCAGCGGTACGTCGAGCGGGGTCGGCGCGCGGTAGTCGAGGTTCAGCGAGGCGGTGACCGCCGGGACGCCGTGGTGCTGCACGAGGCTCGAGAGCAGGACGTCGAGGAGCAGCGCGCCGACGCCGCCGTGGAGCTTGCCGGGCGGACCGGCGTACGCCGCGCCGAGGCCGTCGGCGACCTCGGCGGTGGCGCGGCCGTCCTCGAAGACCATGGTCAGGCCCGGCAGGGCGGGGTTGTCGAGGTGCCAGCCGTAGTCGCGCGCCCCCACCGCCTCGTCGTACGGCGTGCGGGGGACGTCGTCGAGCCGGCGCTCGCGCAGCATCGCCGTGAGGGCGCGCACGGCCGCGTCGGCCCGCTCCATGTCGGCATCGGAGACGTCGGTGACGGCCATGACCGAGGCGAGCTCGCGCACCGCGACGGCCAGGCTGCGCCGGGCGTTCACGCGCCGCCGCCCCGCTCGGCGCGCAGCTCGTGCAGCGGCCGGCTGACCGAGGCGTCGGTGCTGACCCGCATGCGGTCCGGCTCCTCGGCCGCGAGCGGCGCGACCGGGCGCAACGTGGCGAGCGAGCGCCGGGCGAGGTCGCGGTAGACGCCGGGCCCGCCGGACTTCCAGGCGAGCTGGTCCTCGTCGAGCTCGCGCAGGACGCGGGCCGGGCTGCCGATCACCAGCGACCGCTCGGGCGCGACGAAGCCAGCGCTCACCACGCTGCCGGCGCCGATGAGCGAGTCCGCGCCGATCCGGGCGCCGTCCATGACGACGGCGTTCATCCCGACGAGCACCCGCGGTTCCAGCACGCAGCCGTGCAGGATCGCGCCGTGGCCGACATGGCTGCCCTCCCCCAGCACGACGTCCGCGCCCGGGTAGACGTGGACCGTGCACGAGTCCTGGACGTTCGAGCCGGCCTCGATGCGGATCCGGCCGAAGTCGCCGCGCAGGCTGGCCGAGGGTCCGATGTAGCAGCCCGGGCCGACGATCACGTCGCCGATCACGTCGGCCGACGGGTGCACGTAGGACGTCGGGTCGCAGACCGGGACGACGCCGTCGATCTCGTAGAACGCCATGGTCGCCTCAGGCCTTCATGCCGCCGTCGACGACGAAGTCCTGGCCGGTGCAGTAGCTGGCGGCGTCGCTGAGCAGGAATGCGACCATCGCGCTGACCTCGTGCGGCTGCGCGGCGCGCGGGACCGGCAGCGACCCGACGACACCGCCGCCCTGGCGCGAGGCCTCGGAGAGCATGGCGGTGTCGGCGGCACCGGGCAGCACGCAGTTGACCCGGATCCCGCGCTCGCCGCCGAGGTCGATCGCGGCCGCGCGGCTCACGCCCCGCAGCGCGAACTTCGAGGCGCCGTAGGCGCTGGAGCCCGGCCAGGCCGCAAGGCCTGCCACGGAGGCGATGTTGACGATCGCGCTGCCCGCCGGCATGTGCGGCGCGAGCGCCTGCATGCCGTGCACGGCGCCCATCACGTTGACCTGGAAGTGCCCCTCGAACATCTCCGGGGGCGTGTCGAGGAAGTGGGCGTACTCGCAGCGCCCGGCGTTGTTGACCAGGCCGTCCACGCGGCCGTACCGCTCGACGACGAAGGCCGCGAGCTCGGCCCAGGCCGGCGCCGACGTCACGTCGAGCGCCGCGGCGGCGTGCTGCTCGCCCAGCTCGGCGGCGACCTCGCTGACGCCGTCGGCCGCCAGGTCGGTCAGGACGACGGTCGCGCCGGCGCTCGCGAGCGTCCGGGCGTGCGCGGCGCCGAGGCCGCGGCTCGCGCCGGTCACCACGATCACCTTGTCGGTCAGGTCGACCAGCGGCCGGGGGGCGGTGTCCATCGTGTTCATCTCCTCAGGGTTTCACATAAACCAAGCGCTTGCTAGGTTCGGGGCATGACGTCGATCCATCACGTGGGCATCACGGTCAGCGACATGGCGCGCTCGCTCGCCTTCTACGAGGACCTCCTCGGCGGCGAGCGGCTGGGCCCGTACGAGCGCAGCGGGCCGCGCATCGACGCGGTCACCGGCTACCCGGGCATCGTCGTGCGCCAGGCGTTCGCGCGCGCCCAGGAGGGGACGACCGTCGTCGAGCTGCTCCAGTACGACGGCGGCTCGGACGTCGTCATCGACCCGGACAACGGCCACGTCGGTGCCGCGCACGTCGCGATCACCGTGACCGACCTCGACGCGACACTCGCCCGGCTGCGCGCCCGCGGCACCACGGCACTCTCGGACCCGATCGTGGCGAGCGAGCCGATGGCAGGGCACCGGGTGGTCTACGTCCTCGACCCCGACCGGGTGCGGGTCGAGCTGGTCGAGCCGCCCGCTCACGACTGACCCGCCGCTCCGGCGCCCAGCCGGGCGAGCTCGTCGTCGGTGAGCACGAGCGTCGCGGCCTGCACCGAGTCGAGCACCGACTCGGGCCGGCTGGCACCGGGGATCGGCACGATCCAGGGCGAGCGGGCGAGCTGCCAGGCGAGCGCCACCCGCTGGGCGCTGACGCCGCGCTCCGCGGCGACCTCGGCGAACGGCGCGAAGGTCGAGCCGAGGGCCTTCGCCTCACGCATGCCGCCGAACGGTCCCCACGACAGGAAGGTCAGCCCGAGCTCGGCGCACAGGTCGATCTCGGGCTCGCTCCCCCGCGCCAGCGGGGAGTACTCGTTCTGCACCGACACCAGCGCCGGGCCGAGCACGTCGGCGGCGAGCCGGATCTGCGCGAGGCTCGCGTTGGAGATGCCCACCCTCGCCACGATGCCGTCGTCGACGAGCGAGCGCAGGGCCGCCATCGACTCCGCATAGGGACGCCGCGGGTCGGGCCGGTGGTGCTGGTAGAGCGGCAGCACGTCGAGACCGAGCCGCTCCCGCGAGGCCTCGGCGGCCGCCCGCAGGTGCTCCCGGCTGCCGTCGATCCACCAGGTCAGGCCGTCGCGCGTGTGCCCGCCCTTGGTCGCGACCACGATGTCGTCGAGCGGACCGCCCCACGAGCGCAGCGCCGTCGCCAACGCGCGCTCGTTGATGCCGTAGCCACCGGGGGTGTCGAACGCCGTCGGACCGTAGACGTCGGCGGTGTCGAACAGCGTGACACCGGCGTCGAGGGCGGCGTGGACGGCGCGCGTGCCGCGCTCGACGTCGCTGTCGGGCGTTTGGGTCAGCGTCATCGCGCCGAACCCGATCGCGGAGATCTCCAGGTCGCCGAGGCGGCGCTTCGGGAGGCTCACTTGCCGACCGCCGTCCAGCCGCCGTCGACCGGCACGCAGACGCCCGTCGTGTACGTCGCGTCGAGCAGCAGGTGCACGATCTCGCGGGCCATCTCGGCCGGGGTGCACAGGCGCCCGAGGGGGGTGCGCGCCTCGACCGGCGCGATGTCGTACCCGTGGTCGATCATGTCCTGCACCATCGGCGTGAGCGTGTGGCCGGGCGCCACCGCGTTGACCCGGATGCCGAGCCCGGCCCACTCGATCGCGAGGTTCTCGGTCAGCTGGCGCACGGCGGCCTTGGCGACGCCGTAGTCGGACTGGTGGGCCCAGCCGCGGTAGGCCGTCGTCGACGCCAGGGTGACGATCGAGCCGCCCTCGCCGAGGTCGCGCAGCCGGCGCGCGACCGCGGTCGCGGCGAGCAGCGTACCGACGACGTGGACGTCGAGCACCCGTCGTACGGCGTCGGGCTCGAGGTCGAGCGCCGGCACGAAGGCGCCGCGGATGCCGTGGCTCGCGACCAGGTGCCGCACCGGACCGGACGCCGCCTCGGCCTCGGCGAGGGCGCTCGCGACCGCGTTCGCGTCGGTGACGTCGAGCGCCGCGTGCCCGACGTCGTCGCGCTCGGGCGCCTGCAGGTCCCAGACCGTCACGGCCAGGTCGCGCTCCCGGAGCAGGTCGACGACCGCCGCCCCGATCCCGCTCGCGCCGCCCGTCACCACCACGTGTCCCATCGGTCCTCCTCGTCGGCTCGCACCAAGCATCTGCTTGGTTGGATGCAAGCACCGATGGACCCCGGTCACAAGGCTCCTGCCGCCCAGTGGCACCACCACGAGCCGCGGGGTAGAGTCGCCGACGAACCACCAAGCAAGCGCTAGGTTTCGGAGGATGACGTGACGACCGACAAGACGATGGACCTGGCCGACCTGGCCGGCCACGTCCGCTCAGGCATGACGATCGGCATCGGCGGGTGGGGCTCGCGGCGCAAGCCCATGGCCCTCGTGCGCGAGCTGCTGCGGACCGACGTGACCGACCTGACGGTGGTCACCCTCGGCGGCCCTGACGTGGGCCTGCTGTGCGCGGCGGGCAAGGTGAAGCGGCTCGTCTACGGCTTCGTCTCGCTCGACAGCATCCCCCTCGACCCGCACTTCCGCGCGGCCCGCGAGGCCGGCGCCATCGCCACCACGGAGTACGACGAGGGCATGTTCGTCGCCGCCCTGCGCGCCGGTGCGAGCCGGCTGAGCTTCCTGCCCACGCGGGCGGGCCTGGCCTCCGACGTGCTGACGATGAACCCCGAGCTCAAGACCGTCGCCTCCCCCTACGACGACGAGGTCTACGTCGCCGTCCCCGGCGTCCGGATGGACCTCGCGCTCATCCACCTCAACCGCGCCGACGCGGCGGGCAACGGGCAGTACCTCGGGCCGGACCCCTACTTCGACGACCTGTTCGCGATGGCCGCCGACCGCTGCGTGATGAGCGTCGAGAAGGTCGTCCCGACCGCCGACCTCACCGCCGACGCCGCGCCGCAGAGCCTGCTCGTGAGCCGGATGTTCGTCTCCGGCGTGGTCGAGGCCCCCGGCGGCGCCGGGTTCACCAGCTGCGAGCCGGACTACGGCCGCGACGAGGCCGCCCAGCGCGCGTACGCCGACGCGGCCCGCGACCCGGAGGCCTGGGCCGCGTTCGAGCAGACCTACCTCGAGGAGAGCGCCCGATGAGCACCCTGGAAGCGACCCGTGCCGAGATCTGCGTCGTCGCCTGCGCCGCCGCCTGGCGCGGCTCCGGCGAGGTGCTGGCGCACGCGGTCGGCATCGTCCCGAGCATCAGCGCCCGGCTGGCCAAGCTGACCTTCGAGCCCGACCTGGTGCTCACCGACGGCGAGTGCTTCCTGATGAGCGAGCCGCCGCCGCTGGGCGGCAACGCCGCCACCGGCGGCACCATCGAGTCCTGGGCGCCGTTCCGGAGGATCTTCGACATCCTCGCCACCGGCCGCCGGCACAGCATGATGGGCGCCAGCCAGGTCGACCGCTACGGCAACCAGAACATCTCCTCCATCGGCGACTGGCGCAAGCCGAAGCGCCAGCTGATCGGCGTGCGCGGCGCACCGGGCAACACCGTCAACCACCGCACCGACTACTGGGTGAGCAACCACAGCGCCCGGGTCTTCGTCGAGGCCGTGGACGTCGTCTCCGGCGTCGGCAACGACCGCGCCCGGGCCCACGAGGGCACCGCGCTGCGCTTCCACGACCTCGGCGTCGTGGTCACCGACCTCGCGGTCCTCGACTACGACGCGGACGGCCTGCTCAAGGTCCGCTCGCTGCATCCCGGCGTCACGGCCGAGGAGGTCGCCGAGCAGACCGGCTTCGCGATCGACACCAGCGGCGCCGGCACCACCCGGCTGCCCACGGCCGAGGAGCTCGAGCTGATCCGCACGGTCATCGACCCGCGCGGCCTGCGGGACAAGGAGGTCCGGCGCTGAGCGCGCCGGACCGGCGTCCGGCGCGCTCAGCCGGCGAGCAGCCCGCCGTGCAGCATCTCGAGGTACTGCTCGGCCAGCGCCTTGTGCTGGAGCCGTCCGCGCGGGTTGTACCAGCGCACGGTGGACCAGATGGCGTCACGGATGAAGCGGTACGTCGTACCCGGGTCGAGGTCGGCCCGGAAGTCGCCGGCCTTGGCCCCCGCCTTGAGCACGCCCAGCCAGACCTTCTCGACGTCCAGGCTGGCCTTGGTGACGAAGGCGAACTCGCTCGTGGTCGTCAGCAGCGCCGACTCGTTCTGGTAGAGCGCGACCGCGAACGGCACCCGGTGGATGGTCTCGAACGAGTTCATGATGAGCCCGTCGAGCGCGGCCCGCGGGCTGTCCTCGGCGTCGGCGATCTCGCGGATCTGCTGGAGGAGGTTGCCCATGAACTCCTGGAGGATCTCGGTGAGCATCGCCTCCTTGGAGTCGAAGTGGTGGTAGAGGCTGCCCGAGAGGATGCCCGCCTCGTCGGCGATGTCGCGCACCGTCGTCTGCGAGTAGCCGCGCGTCGCGAACATCTCCGCAGCGATCGCCAGCAGCTGCGCACGCCGTGCGGAGCTGGCGCCGTTCGCCCGCCGTCGGCCGCCGCGACCCGTAGCCTCGTTGTTGCTGCTCACCATGACCTGATCCTTTCCCACCGGCGGCGCCCAGTCGCCACCGCCCACCGAACGCGCGCTCGCGCCGGCACGGACAGGGCTACAGTACCTAACAAGCACTTGCTCATGAGGAGTTCCGCCTGATGGCACCCCGGACCGTTCCCGCCCTCCTGGCCCACGGGGCCCAGATCCATGGCGACCACCCCGCCATCGTCGACGGCGGCACCACCATCACCTATGCCGGCCTGCGCGACCTCGCCGTCGCCACCGCCCGCGCCTACCGGGCCCTCGGCGTCGAGCCGGGCGACCGGGTCGGCGTGTGGGCACCCAACCGCGCGGAGTACCTGGTGGCGCTGCTGGGCGCGCAGTACATCGGCGCGTCCGTCGTACCGCTCAACACGCGCTACCGCGGCCACGAGGCCCAGGTCATCCTGAGCCGCTCGCGGGCGGTCGCCGTCGTCCTGTGCGACGGCTTCCTGGGCACCGACTACTCGACGCTGCTGTCCGAGGCCGGCGGCGACGAGGCCGGGCCCGTCGTACCGGGGCTGCCGCACCTGCGCACCATGGTCGACATGAACTCCGCGGGCCGCCCCGGCACGCTGCCCTGGACCGATTTCCTCGCCCTCGGCGAGCGCACCCCGCTCGAGGAGGTCGAGCGCCTCGCCGCCGAGGTCACCCCCGAGACCGTCTGCGACATCCTCTTCACCTCGGGCACCACCGGCGTCCCCAAGGGCGTGATGAGCACCCACGCCCAGACCATCGGCGTCGCCGACGTCTGGGCCGCCGGCGCCGAGCTCACCCCGGCCGACCGCTACGCGATCGTCAACCCGTTCTTCCACTCCTTCGGCTACAAGGCCGGCGCCATCGCCGCCCTCGTCGCGGGCACGACGATCTACCCGGTCCCCACCTTCGACCCCGAAGCGCTCATGCAGCTCGTCCAGGACGAGCGCATCACCGTCCTCCCGGGCGCGCCGACCATCTTCATCACGCTCATCAACCACCCCCGTCGTACCGACTTCGACCTGTCGTCGCTGCGCTTCTCCATCGCCGGCGCCGCCTCGGTCCCCGAGACGCTCTTCGAGCAGATGCGCGAGGTCCTCGGCTTCGACCAGGTCGCCCAGGCCTACGGCCTGACCGAGTGCGTCGTCGCCACCGTCTCCCGCCGCAACGAGGACCCCCGCCACATCGCCCAGACCACCGGCCCCGGCGTCCCCGGCATCGAGGTCCGCGTCGTGGGGAGTGACGGCGCGGACGCGCCGATGGGCAGCGACGGCGAGATCTGGCTGCGCGGCGACAACGTCATGCTCGGCTACTTCGAGGACCCCGACGCCACCGCCGCCGCCATCGACCCCGACGGCTGGTTCCACACCGGCGACGTCGGCCGCCTCGACGAGCACGGCTGCCTCAAGATCACCGACCGGATCAAGGACATGTTCATCGTCGGCGGCTTCAACGTCTATCCCGCCGAGGTCGAGAACACCCTCGCCGAGCACCCGGCCGTCATGGAGAGCGCCGTGATCGGCGTACCGGACGAGCGGATGGGGGCGGTGGGCCAGGCGCACGTCGTCCTGCGCCCGGGGGCGGTGGCGACGTCCGAGGACCTGATCGCCTGGGTGCGCGAGCGGCTGGCGAACTTCAAGGTGCCGCGGTCCGTCGTACTGGTGGAGGGGTTGCCGCGCAACGCCAGCGGCAAGGTCCTCAAGACCGACCTGCGCCAGCCCTAGACCCGAGCAGCACCACCAACGGCAACGGCCGCCACCCGAAGAGGTGGCGGCCCGTTGCCGTTGCCGTTGCCGGAGACGAGCCAACACCCGGAGGTGGCGGCCGCACAGCGGCGGCGCGGGCGGAGCCCGTGCCGTTGTCGCGCCGCCCAGCCGGCCGTCAGGGCCCCGCAGTCAAGGACGGGCGAAGCCCGCCGCGAAGCGGACCGAGCGAAGCGAGGATCCTTGACGGCGGGGGACGGCCGGCTAAGCGCGGCCGCCACCGCAACCCAGCCCACCAGCCAGCCGGCAACCTCGCCCCAGGAAACCTGCACCCTCAGAGGGCCAACCCTGCTACTTCGCCCGCCGGAACGTGCCACTTCGCGGGGGCAACCCTGCGACTTCGGCGGCTGGAACGGTCAGGCGAGGCGCTCGAGGACGAGCGACATCCCCTGCCCACCAGCCGCGCACATGGTCTCCATGCCGATCTCCAGGTCCTGCTCCTGCAGCGCGTGGATCAGGGTCGTCGCCATCCGCGCACCCGTGGACCCGAAGGGGTGGCCGAGGGCGATGGCGCCGCCGTTGACGTTCACCTTGTCGAGGGCCAGGCCGAGGCGGTCGATGCTGGGGAGGACCTGGGCGGCGAAGGCCTCGTTCATCTCGACCAGGTCGACGTCGGCGACGGTCATGCCGGCGCGGGCGAGGGCCTGGCGGGAGGCTTCGACGGGGCCGAGGCCCATGATCTCGGGCGAGAGGGCGGAGACGCCGGAGGAGACGATCCGGGCCAGGGGGGTCAGGCCGAGCTCCTTGGCCCGGACGTCGCTCATCACGACGACGGCGGCGGCGCCGTCGTTGAGGGGGCAGCAGTTGGCGGCGGTGACGGTGCCGGTGGGGCGGAAGACCGGGGCCATGGCGGCGACCTTCTCCAGGGTGACGCCGCGGCGCGGGCCATCGTCGGTACGGACGACGGTGCCGTCGGGCAGCGCGACCGGGGTGATGTCCTTGTCCCAGAAGCCGCGGTCGGCGGCGGCCTCGGCGAGGTTCTGGGAGCGGACGGCGTACTCGTCCTGGGCCGCACGGGAGACGCCGCACAGGTCGGCGACGTTCTCGGCGGTCTCGCCCATGGCGATGTAGATGTCGGGCAGCTCGCCGGCCTCGCGCGGGTCGATCCAGGGCTTGCCGGCCTCGGCGCGGGCGAGGCCGCGCGCCGCCGCCTCGGCGTACGCCGGGTCCTTGGTGTCGGGCATGCCGTCGGCCTTGCCCTGGGCGAAGCGCGAGACGGTCTCGACGCCGGCGGCGACGAAGGCGTGGCCCTCCCCGGCGCGGATGGCGTGCATCGACATCCGGATCGCCTGGAGCGAGGACGCGCAGTAGCGATGCACGGTGCTGCCCGGCAGGCCGTCGTACCCGAGCTGGAGGGCGGTCATCCGCCCGATGTTGTAGCCCTGCTCGCCGGCCGGCTGGGCGCAGCCCATGACCAGGTCGTCGAGCTCACCCGGGTCGAGCGCCGGTACGGCGTCGAGGGCGGCGCGCACCATCTGGGCGGCGAGGTGGTCGGGGCGCATGTCCTTGAGCGAGCCCTTGTAGGCACGGCCGATCGGAGAGCGGGCGACGGAGACGATCACGGCTTCAGGCACCCCGCCATCCTAGGCGAGAAACCAAGCAAGTGCTAGGTTAACTGACATGGCGAGTGACACACGCGTCGCGGACGGCGGGGAGGGACCGCCGCTCCACACGACGACCTTCCGACTGAGCTACGCCGACACCGATCCGGCCGGGATCCTCTATTACGGGGCGTGGTTCCCGTGGATGGAGCGCATGCAGAGCGAGTGGTTCTGGCTCAACGACCTGCGCCAGGACCACCTCAAGGAGCGCTACGGCTTCTGGACCGTCACCGCGCACACCGCGTGCGACTACGTGCAGGCCGTGGGACTCTTCGACGAGATCCGGATCGAGCTGCGGCTCGGCGCGATCGGGCGCCGCTCGTTCGAGATGCTGCACCGGATGGTCCGCACCAGCGACGGCGAGGTCGTCGCGCGCGCTCGCATCAAGATCGTCGCGGTCTCCCCCGAGCAGACCTCGGTGGGCATCCCCGACCTGCTCCGCCAGCACCTCGACTCCTGGGCGCAGGGCGCCCGGTACACCCCCACGGAGGCCCCCGCATGACCTACGGAACCACCCTCGTCACCGGCGCGACCGGCGGGCTCGGCGCGGAGATCTGCCGCCGGCTCGCCCAGGACGGCGCGGAGCTACTGCTCCTGCACCGCCGTACGGCGCCCGACGCGCTCGTCGCCGACCTGGGCGCGAGCGTGCGCGGCACCCGTGCCGTCGACCTCACCGACGCCGCGGGCGTCGCGACCGCGGTGCGCGAGCTCGAGGCCGAGCACGGCCAGGTCCGCACCGTCGTCCACGCGGCGGGTCCGCACGTCCCGATGGTCCACCTGTCCCGGGTCACGCCCGAGCAGTTCGCGACCCAGGTCGACCAGGACGTCGTCGCGTTCTTCAACCTCGCCCACGCGCTCCTGCCGTCGCTGCGCGCGACCCAGGGCTCGCTGACCGTGGTGACCACGGCCGCGACCGTGCGCTACCCGGTCCGCGACGGCCTGTCCTCGACGCCGAAGGCCGCGGTCGAGGCGCTCGCGCGCGGCCTCGCCGCGGAGGAGGGCCGGTTCGGCGTCCGGGTCAACTGCGTCGGCCCCGGCATGCTCACCGACGGCATGGCCGAGCGACTCATCGCCAACGGCGACCTGGACGAGCGCGCGCTCGACGTGGCGCGCACCAACATCCCGCTGCGCCGGTTCGGTACGGCGGTCGACATCTCCGAGGCGGTCGCCTTCCTCGCGAGCGACCGGGCCGGGTTCGTCACCGGCCAGAAGCTCGACATCGACGGCGGCTACGGCATCTAGGAGGCACCCATGGACCAGCTCACGCTCGGCTTCACCCCCGGCGACGGCATCGTCGTCACCGGCGCCGGCAGCGGCATCGGCCGCGCGGTCGCCCTCGGCGCCCTGGCGGCCGGCCTGCGGGTCAGCGCCTGGGACCTGCGTCCCGACGGCCTCACCGAGCTCGCCGACCAGGGCGTGCACACCGCGGTCTGCGACGTCGCCGACGCCGACGCGCGCGCCCAGGCCCTCGCCCTGACGCGCGATGCGCTCGGCGGCGTCCCGCGCTACCTCGTCAACAACGCAGGCCCGTCGTCCCAGGTCCCCCTGGACTTCGACGAGGCGGTGCGGATCAGCGTCGGCAGCGTCCGCGGCCTGACCCAGGACTGGCTCGACGCCGGTACGCCGGACGGCGCCGCGATGGTCGTCACCGCCTCGGTCGCCGGCAACAAGGTCGGCACCGAGAGCGACTGGTACTCCGCCTCCAAGGCCGCCGTCATGGGCTACGTGCGCCACCTCGCCGCGCACCACGCCGACCGGATCCGCGCCAACGGCATCGGCCCCGGCATGACCGACACGCCCCGCCTGGCCGGCTTCGCCGAGTCCGAGATGGGCCACCGGATCCTCGCCCGGGTGCCGTTGGGCCGGATGGGCCGGCCCGAGGAGGTGGCCGGCCCGATCCTGTTCCTGCTCTCGCCGCTGGCGTCCTACGTCAACGGCGTCTTCCTGCCGGTCGACGGCGGCTGGACCGTCACGCAGTAGCGGCCGACCAGCCCGGGCGCTCCGGTCGGCGCAGGCCGACGAGCGTCCGGGCGCGCTCGTCGAAGAGCTGGGCGGTCCGCTCGGGGTCGGTGAAGCACCAGAACTCCCCGCGCGCCACGGCGTCGAGCAGCAGCGCGGCGGCCTCGTCGGGATCCATGCCCTGGGCCTGGATCGACTCCGCCATCCGCAGGAACGTCGCGCGCGCGTCGGGGTCGGCGGGCACCCCGCGGCGGCGCACGTCGTCGAAGATGCGGGTGCGCACCCAGTTGGGCAGCAGCGCCGACACCTGCACCGGTACGCCGGACGCGCGCACCTCGAGGTCGAGGCACTCGACCAGCGCGAGAGCGGCGTGCTTGCTGGCGACGTACGCCGATTGGTAGGGCAGCGAGGTCACCGCACCGGTCGACGCGACGACGGCCAGCACGCCCGGACGCCCCTGGTCGGTCATCCGCGGCACGGCCGAGCGCGCGCAGTGGAAGGCGCCGTCGGTGTTGACGCCCTGGACCTTGCGCCACTGCGCGGGGGTCAGGTCCCAGGTCCGCTCGCCGGACTCGATACCGGCATTGCTGACGACGAGGTCGACCGCGCCGTGCGCGGCCCAGGTCCGGGCGAAGAGGTCGTCGACCTGGTCGCCGTCGGCGACGTCGAGGTGGTGCGCCTCGGCCCGGCCGCCCGCGGCGACCAGTGCGTCGGCGACCGCGGTGGCCCGCTCGGCGTCGACGTCGGTGACGACGACATGGGCGCCCTGGGCGGCCAGGTGGGCTGCCATCGCCTCGCCGAGGCCGGCTCCGGCACCGGTCACCAGGGCGACGCCGCCGCCGAACCGGTCGGCCACTGCTGCATCGGTGCTCATCGGTCGCTCTCCTCGGGGGGATCGGGGTGCTCGGGGTCTTCGGGGTTCAGCTGCTCAGCGAGCAGCGCCCGCACGGAGGCGCGGGAGAGCTTGCCGGTGGCGGTGTGCGGCAGGTCGTCGGCCCAGACCAGGACGTCGGGCACCTCGTAGCGGGCCAGCGCTGCGCGGGCCGCGGCCAGCACGGCCGCGTCGTCGCGAGCCGCCCCCGCCGCCGGTACGACGACCGCCGCGAGCCGGTGCCCGCGCCGCGGATCCGGCAGGCCGACCACCGCGGCCCGCGCGACGAGCGGCGAGTGCTCGAGGGCGATCTCGACCCGGGCCGGGTCGACGTTGAAGCCGGAGACGACGAGCTGGTCGTCGAGCCGTCCGGTCACGCAGAGCCGGCCGTCGTCGTGCAGGTGCCCCTCGTCGCCGGTCACGAACCAGCCCTCGGGATCGGCCACCGCGACGGCGACCTGGTAGCCGCGGGTCACCACGCGCCCGGGCACCCCGGTCGGGACCGGCGCGCCCGCGTCGTCGAGGATCCGCACCTCGACGCCAGGCACCGGCACCATCGGCGCGTGCCCGCCGACGCCGGTGCGCGCGATGTCGGGGCAGACCGCGACGGTGCCGCAGGTCTGGGTGAGCCCGTAGCCCGCCGAGACCCGCGGGATGCCGGTCTCCCGGGCCAGCGGCAGCAGCACCTCGGGCCGGATCTCGGTCGCGCCCGTCATGAACAGCCGCACCCGCGGGCCGAGGTCGGCACCCTCGCGGACGGCGGCGGCGAGGTCGTGGAGCAGCGTCGGCGGCCCGCAGACCACGCTCACCCCGGACTCCCGCACGATGCCCGGCAGCGCCGCACGGCTCCGGTCGGGCACCAGGCGCAGCGAGGCGCCCGTGAGCAGGGCGATGACGAGCAGCCCGTTGAAGCCGAACGAGTGCGCCAGCGGGACCACGCCGAGCAGCCGGTCACGGTGGTCGATGTCGAGCACGTCGGCCACGTCGGCGTACAGGCGCAGGAGGACGTCGTGGTCCATCGGCACGGCCGTCCGGTGCCCCGCCGTCCCCGACGTCGCCAGCACCACCGCCGGTCCCCCGGCCCCGCGAGGTGCGGGGGTTGCTGCCCCGAGGTGCGGGGGTTGCTCCATCGAGATCGGGAGCTCGCCCGCGCCGGGCGCCTCCGCGACGACGACCCGCGCCCCCACCCGCCGCCCGTACGACGCCCGCTCGGCCGCGGTCTCCTCCTGCCCCAGCGGCGCGAGCGTGGCGCCCAGCAGGTGCGTCGCGGCCGCGACGACCACCCACTCGACGGTGTTGCGGCCCTGGAGCACGACGACATCGCCGGCGGCCACGCCGTGCTCGGCCAGGCGCGCCGCGGCGCCCTGGGCACGGCCGAGGGCCTCGCTCCAGGTCAGCCGGGTCGTGCCGTCGTCCACGGCGATCGCGTCGGGCTCCCGGAGTGCGCGTGCGGACCAGAGGTCGGCGAGCGAGGCGGCCACGGGCACCAGCCTGCCGAACCCGCAGCGCGAAGGCACCCGGGCGACCACACTGTGACCGAGACCGTCGGCCGGGCGCCGACGCCGCATCCCCGAGCGGGTGCGGCGGCGGGCCGGGACGGTGGTCGGCGACATGGGTCCTCACGGGTCGATGGCGTCATTTATGACTAACAGTCATAGTCCTAATAGCCAAGCAAGCGGTAGGATGTCTTCGTGCCGACCAATGGAACCGACGCGGCGTCCGACGCCGCGCCCTCACTCCCTCCCACCGGCTGGGCCGTGCTGGGTCTCCTCTCCTTCGGCGAGGAGCTCTCCGGGTACGACCTCAAGCGGTGGGCGGACTGGAGCCTGCGGTTCTTCTACTGGTCGCCGTCGTTCTCGCAGATCTACAGCGAGCTGCGCCGGCTCGAGAAGCTCGGCCTGGCCACCTCGCGGATCGAGACCCGCGACGACGTCCGCGGCAAGCGGATGTACCAGATCACCGACGCCGGACGCGACGCCCTGGGCGGCTGGGCGGCCGACGACCACGTCGACCCGGTCGTGCTCAAGCACGGCGTGATGCTGCGGCTGTGGCTCGGGCACCTCTCCGAGCCCGACAAGCTGCGCACCGTGCTCGCCGAGCACCGCGACCAGTCCGAGCGGATGCGGGTGCGCGCCGAGGTCGACCGCGAGGGCGCCACCGCCGAGGCGGGCTGGGCCTATCCCGAGCTCGTGCTCCGGTGGGCCGAGCGCTATTACGCCGACGAGCGCGACCGGGCCGAGCTGATGCTCGCCGAGCTCGACGAGGCCAGCCGCACCTGGAGCACGTCGCGTGGGGCCACCGAGGCCGCCCGGCGTACCTCCGAGGAGCTGCGGCAGCACCGGGCATGAGCCACCCGCCGACCCGGCTGGGGGTGCTCGAGCGGGCGACCATGATCCTCGACGCCTTCGAGGACGCGCCGGGTCCGCTCGGGCTCGACGACATCGCCGAGATCACCGAGCTGCCGCGCACGACGGTCTTCCGGCTGCTCACCACGCTCAAGGAGCTGGGCTGGGTCCACCACGACCGGCGCGGCTACTCCCCCGGACGCCGGCTCAGCGGCCCCGGCGGCGAGTCCGAGCACCTCGATGTCCGTGCCGCCGCCTCGGTGGCGCTCAACGAGCTGCAGCTCGCGACCGACGCGGTCGTGCACCTGTCGGTGCTCGACGGCCCGATCGTGCAGTACCTCGACAAGGTCGGCGGCGCCCGCGCCACCACCATCCCCTCGCGGGTCGGCGGCCGGATCATCGCGACCGACTCGGTGAGCGGCCTGGCCATGCTCGCCGCGCTCGCCCCCGAGGAGGTCGACGCGCTCGTCGGTCACCTCGACCGCACCCCCGGCGGGCTGGAGTCCGTGCACCACGAGCTGGCCGCCGTACGACGGCGCCGCGGGATCGCGATCCTCGACGGCCTGCCCGGCACGGGGATCAGCTCGATGGCGGTCGCCGTCCCGGGGCCGCGCGGTCCCCTGGCGGCGATCTCCGTCGTCCGCCGCGGCCACCTGCCGCTGCCCGTGGTCGGTCCGCTGCTGCTCGCCGCCGCTCGGACCACGAGCCGCACCCTGCACCCCGACTGGGGTCCGCCACGACGCAGTCCGGCCCTGCGGCTCGCGTGAGCCACAGGGCCGGAGGCCGCGCAGGTGCGTCCTAGGACGCGGTCTTGCCGAAGTAGGCGTCCTGCAGCAGCGTCATGTCGCTGACCTCGCTGGCCGGCGACGACAGCATCGTCTTGCCCATGTCGAGGACGGTGACGTGGTCGGCGATCGCGAACGACGCCTCGACCGCCTGCTCGACGAGCAGGATGCCGATGCCGGTCTCCTTGAGCTGGTGGACGCGCTCCATCACCTCGTTGACGATGACCGGAGCCAGACCACCGGACGGCTCGTCGAGCATGAGCAGGCTGGGCTGGGACATGAGCGCCTGGCCGATGGCGAGCATCTGCTGCTGGCCACCGGACATGCTCGACGCGGGCAGCGCCCGCTTCTCGGCGAGGATCGGGAAGAGCTCGTAGATCCGCTCGACCTCCGAGCGCAGCTCGGCCCGCTTCATCTTGCGGGTGTAGCCGCCCAGCAGCAGGTTCTGCTCGATCGTCTGGGAGTGGAAGACGCGCTTGCCCTCCTGGACGTAGGCGATGCCCTGCCGGACCCGCTGGTGCGCGGGCACCTTGGCGAGCGACTCGCCGCGGTAGCGCACCTCGCCGGCGACGATCTTGTTGAGCCCGCTGATCGCGCGGATCGTCGTGGTCTTGCCGGCGCCGTTGCGGCCGAGCAGGACGGTGATCTCACCGGCCCGGACGTCGAAGGAGACGTCCCACACGACCCGCAGGTCGCCGTACCCGGTGCCGAGGCCGCGGACCTCGAGCAGCGGAGTGCTGTCGGACTGCGTCATCGGACTCCTCCCGCCTGCTTGTCGGGATCGATGCCGAGGTACTCGGCCATCACCCGCTCGTTGTTCTGGATCTCCTCGGGCGTGCCCTTGGCCATCAGCTCGCCGTGGGCGAGGGCGACGATCTCGTCGGCCAGCGAGAGGACCAGCTGGAAGTTGTGCTCCACCAGGACGACGGTCCCGCCGGCATCGCGCACCCGGCGGATCACCTCGGCCAGGCGGTCCACCTCGTGCTCGTCGAGCCCGGAGGCGGTCTCGTCGAGCAGCAGCACACCGGGGTTGCTGATCAGGCAGCGCGCCACCTCGAGCAGCCGGCGCTGGCCGAGCGGGAGCGCGGTCGCCTCGGCGTCCTCGAGGTGCCGGATGCCGACGAGCTCGAGCACCCGGTCGGCCTCGCTGAGGTCGGCCTTGCGCACCTTGCGGTAGCGCGGCAGGCGCAGCACGGCCTCGAGCACGGTGGCGCGGTTTCCGGCGTACCGACCGGCCATGACGGCCTCGCGGACCGTGATGCCCTCGGGGATGTTGGGCGTCTGGAAGGTCCGCGCGACACCGGTCCGGGCGACCCGGTCGGGGCCCATCCGCTGCAGGTGCCGGTCGTCGAGGGCGATGACCCCCGCGTCGGTGCGGTAGAAGCCGCAGATCATGTTGAGCAGCGTGGTCTTGCCCGAGCCGTTGGGGCCGATGAGGGCGGTGACCCGGCCCGGCGAGGCGACCAGGTCGACGCCCTTGAGCGCCTGGTTGCCGCCGAACGACTTGGCGACGCCCTCGACCTTGAGCACCTTGCCGGGGACGGCGGGCACCTCGTCGTCGGGGCGGGCGTCCAGCCCGGCGGCGCCGGCCGCGACGGCCGGGTCCTCGCCGAGCGTCTTCTTCCACAGCGAGCGGGCCAGACCGGACAGACCGCCGGTCAGGAGCACGCCGCCGATGATGAGGAAGGCGCCGGTGACGACCAGCGAGTAGCGCTGGAACTCGGTCGACTGGTTGAGCCCGAACTGCAGGATGAACGCGCCGAACACCGCGCCGTAGACGCTGGCCGAGCCGCCGAGCACCGAGGCCGCGAGGATCGTGGTGGCGACGGTGAACGAGAAGGCCTCGGGCGAGATGTAGAGGTCGAGGCTGGCGAAGAGCGCACCGGCGAGGCCGGCCGGGACGGCGCCGAGGGCGTAGGCCATCAGCTTCATCCGGAACACGTTGATGCCCATGGACGCGGCCAGGACGGGGCTCTGCTTGAGCACCCGCAGCGCGGTGCCGTGCCGGGAGACGGCGATATTGCGCATCACCGCGAACCAGGCGACGGTCACCACCGCGATGACCATGAAGTAGTCCTCGGGCGTGAGCATCCGGCCGAAGAGCGTCGGCGACAGGATGCCGGTCAGGCCGTTGCGGCCGCCGGTGTCCTCGCGGAAGATCGCGAGCACGTCGGGCAGCAGCAGCACCAGGAAGAACGACGTCATCGCCAGCGACCAGCTGCCCAGGCGCAGACCCGGGATACCGGTGACGATGCCGACCAGCAGCGCCGCGACACCGGCCGCGACGAGCTGCAGCAGGATGTCGGTGTGTCCGCGCTGGGACAGCATGCCGGCGGTGTAGGCGCCGGCGGCGTACATCGCGACCTGGCCGAGAGCGAGCTCTCCGGCGAAGCCGAGGCTGAGGTTGAGGCCGCTGACGAGCAGCGACAGGATCATCGCCAGCTGGAGCTGGCGGACGATGGAGTACTCCAGGTTGAAGTACGGCACGAGGATCAGCAGGATCCCCAGCACCAGCGGGACGAGCCAGAGCGGCCCCGCGGCGATACGACGGGCGAGCGGCAGACCAGCCATGAGTCAGACCACCCTTTCCTTCGTCCGGACGAACAAGCCCGCAGGGCGCAGCATCAAGATGGTGACGAGGATGAGGAAGACCGCGAGGTTGGCGTACTCACCGCCCAGGTAGCGCGAGGCGAACGCCTCGGCCAGGCCGACGAGGGTGCCGCCGACCAGCGTGCCGGGCATCGAGCCGAAGCCGCCGATGGCCAGCACCACGAAGCCCTTGAGCGCGAGCGCCGCCCCCAGCGTCGAGACCGCGAACGTCTTGGAGCCGACGAAGAGACCGACGAAGCCGGCGAGCGCACCCGCCGCGACGAACGCCATGAACGCCAGGCGGCGGACGTTGACGCCGCGCAGCAGGGCGGCCTCGCGGTCCTCGGCCATGCCGAGCAGGGCGAGACCGGTGAGCGAGCGACGGCTGTAGATGCCGAGCCCGACGACGAGCAGCACCGCGATCGCGATGAGGAAGATCTCGACCGGGTAGACCCGGCCGCCGAACAGCGAGATCGCCTTGTCGCCGGCGAAGAACGGCACGCTCAGCGGCTGGCTGCCCCAGGTCAGCTGGGCGAGGCCGTCGAGCAGGATCGAGGCGCCGAGCGTGGTCACCAGGATGTTGTGCATGTCGCCGACGGGACGGATCGCGATCCGCTCCTCGATCGCGGCGACCAGCGCGACCGCGGCGGCCGCGATCACCAGGACCAGCAGGGTCGGCAGGTGCCACTTGACCAGGCCGGTGTAGGCCACGAAGGCGCCGACCATGGTCAGCTGCGCGTGGGCGAAGTTGAAGGTCTTCGAGGAGATGAAGACGATGTTGTAGCCGATGGCCACGATCGCGTAGATCGCGCCCAGGGACAGGCCACCCCAGATCAGAGTCACGGTGCTTCCTCGGGTCGTCGAACGGGTGAAAGGCCGGTGGGGCGGGAGATTCCCGCCCCACCGGCACCTCAGGTGGTTACTGGAACTGGCCGTCCACGAGCGGGCCCGGGGCGATGAACGCGAACTCCTCGGGGCCGGGGTTCGCGGCGTGCGAGTCGGCGCTGAAGAGGTAGGTGCCGATCACGGCGGTGGTCGCGTCCTGCTGCACGGAGGAGTCCGTGAGCGCCTCGGCGAGCTTCTTCGGGTCGGTCGAGCCGGCCTTCTCGGCAGCGGCCTGGACGAGCGCCAGGGCGTCGTTGTTGTAGGCCACGATGAGGGTCGACTTGATCGGGTCGATGGCCTTCATCCGGGCGACGAGGTCGTTGACGTCGGTCGCGGCCGGGTCCTTGGCGGTGCTCTTGTAGACCTGCATGACCAGGTTCTTCACGGCCGGGGTGCCCAGGACGCCGGACGGCGGCTCGGTGGAGATCAGGCCGGTCGCGGCGACCGAGGTGTTGCCGACGATCGGGATGTCCCAACCGAGCTTCTCCACGCCCTTGAGGACGTAGCCGAGCGGGGCGCCGTACGCGTCGAGGACGAGCGCGTCGGGGTTCTTCGAGCGGATCGCCTCGAGCTGGGCGGTCATGTCGAGCGCCGCGACGTCGTACTCCTCGTTGGCGACGACGTCGAGGCCGGCCCCGTCGAAGGTCTTCTCGGCGGCGGCGCCGTAGACCTCGCCGTAGGAGCTGGAGCCGTGCAGGATGCCGACCTTCTTGTAGCCCTTCTCCGCGAAGTACGGCGGGAAGGCGTCGAGCTGGTTCTGCGCGCTCGCCGACAGGTCGAAGTTGAGCGGGAAGGCCTTCGGGTCGGCCGAGGTCTCCGTCGGGCCGATGTTGAAGGACAGGATGTTGTTCTGCTTGAGGATCGGCAGGGTCGCGTCGGCGACCGTCGACGGTCCCGAGTTCAGGACCAGGTCGGGCTTGCCCTTGGCGATCGCCTCGCGCAGCTTGGTGACGGCGACGGTCGGGTCGGCCTGGTCGTCGACGACCTTGATGGTGACCTTCTTGCCGTCGATGCCGCCGTTCTTGTTGACGAGCTCGACCCCGGCCTTGGCCGAGAGCACCGAGGTGGAGGCGTTGTCCGCCAGCACACCCTCGGCCGAGACGCCACCGAGCACCAGCACGTGGTACTCGTCGTCGCTTCCGCTCGAGTCCTCACCGGCACAGCCGGCGGCGACGAGAGCGAGGGCAGCGAGGCCACCGACCACCTTGAACAGACGTGTCTTCATCCCAGTTTCCTTCTGATGACTTCCAGCAAACCAAGCGCTTGCTAGTTCGACGCTAGATGACCTCTGTCACAACGGTCAAGCAAGCGCTTGATTGTTTGAGGTGACAGACGCCGGCGATCCGCGAACCCGAGACGGCGCGGTCAGATCGAGGTACCCCGGGGGCGAGGGCCGGCGAGGGCCCGAGCTCCTCGCTGTTTCCTTCCGGGGTATTTCGAGTAGTCATAGTACGAGGGAAACCGAGCGAATGCTAGGTAGGGAATTTCGGGCCGCCGGCGGGCGCGCGCGTGGCCTTCCGGGCCGGGGCGTGCACCGGCAAGAAGTGCCCCGATCGCCAGTCCCGGAGGGCGATTCCTGACGATCCGGCCCGCGGGCGCCCCGCAAGGTCTTGACACATGTCTGACATGTGGGGAATCTCATGTCTGACAGATTCTCCGCCCTCAGGGAGGTCCCCCGTGACCGCTGAAACCACCGTGGCGTCGGCCAACCGCGATGTCGTCGTCCACAGCCTGACCAACTACGCCTCGCTCGCCGTCGTCGGCGGCGAGCACACCGTCGTCATCGACGAGCCGCGCGAGTTCGACGGCGACGGCACGGCGCCCAACCCGTTCGGCCTCGTGCTGTCCGCCCTCGGCGGCTGCATGGCCGGCACCCTGCGCGGCGTCGCCCGGCAGGGCGGCTTCGAGTACGACGACGCGACGATCCGGCTCTCGCTGCGGGTCAACCGCCCGACCTCCGGCCCGCTCGACCCGGGCGAGCGCGAGCTGCGGATCTCCCGGATCATCGCCGAGGTCACCGTGCGCGGCGACCTCACCGCCGAGCAGCAGGACGCGCTGCGCCAGGGCATCGAGACCTGCCCGGTCGGCAACACCCTGCGCCGGGCGCTCAACCTGCAGGAGAGCGTCGCGTTCGAGGTGGCGGCATGAGCGCCCCCGAGCAGGTCGACCTCCTCGTCACCGGCGCCCGGCTGACCGACGGCTCCGTCGTCGCGCTCGGTGTGCGCGACGGGCGCTACGTGTTCGTCGCGCCCGAGCCGCCGGCGGGCACCACCGCGACGACCACGATCGACGCCGAGGGTCGGCTCGTCACCCCGACCTTCGTCAACGGCCACCTGCACCTGGAGAAGGTGCACTCGCTCGACCGTGCGGGCGACGGCGCCCTGGCGGCGTACACGTCGGGGAACATGGGGGCCGCGCTGCGCTCCATCGTGCGCGAGGCCAGCCAGGTCAAGCGACAGTACGACCGCTCGTGGCTGGTCCCCAACATCCGTCGCGCGCTCGACGCCGCTGTCGAGAACGGCACGCTGCACATGCAGACGTTCGTCGACGTCGACACGACCGCGCGCCTGGTCGGCATGGAGGCGGTGCTCGAGGTCCGCGAGGAGTACCGCGACCTGCTCGACCTCCAGGTCGTCGCCTTCCCCCAGGACGGGCTGATCCGCGACCCCGGCGCGGCCGAGCTGTGCGAGGAGGCGCTGCGGATGGGCGCCGACGTCGTCGGCGGCATCCCCTGGATCGAGATGACCGACGCCGACGCCCAGGCCCACGTCACGTGGGCGTGCCGGCTCGCGAGCGAGCAGGGCAAGCGCGTCGCGATGCTCGTCGACGACGCCGGCGACCCGAGCCTGCGCACCACCCAGATGCTCGCCCAGGCGATGCTCGACCACGGCCTCCAGGGCCGCGGCGTCGCGTGCCACGCTCGGGCCCTGGCGGAGTACCCCCAGCCCACGCTGCAGCGGCTGATGGACCTCGCCCAGGCGGCCGGCCTCGGCTTCGTCTCCGACCCGCACACCGGGCCGCTGCACCTGCCGGTGCGCGACTTCGCCGAGGACGGCATCGCCGTCGCGCTCGGGCAGGACGACGTCGAGGACGCGTACTACCCGTTCGGCCGCAACAACATGCTGGAGGTCGCCTTCCTGGCGGCGCACACCCTGCGCTTCCTCACCCACGAGGACCAGCGGCTGCTGCTCGAGCTCATCACCACCCGGGCGGCTGACGTGCTCGGCGTACCGGACCACGGGATCGCGGTCGGCCACACCGCCGACCTCTGCGTGCACCCGTACGAGTCGGTGCGCGACGTCCTCACCGAGCACGCCCGCCCGCGGTGGGTCGTGCGGCGCGGCCGCGTGATCGCGGAGTCCGAGACCCGGACCCGGATCCTGCGCTGAGCGCAACGTGCGCCGCGCGGACTACCAGTCCGCGCGGCGCACCATCGCGTAGCGGAACGCCCCGCGCAGGTGCACCTCGCGGGTCCAGTAGCAGACCCGGCCGGTCCGGCTGATCCCCGTGGCGTCCAACGTCATCGCGGGCTCGCCGGCCGCCCGCCCGGTCAGCGCGGCCTCGTCGTCCGAGAGCCCGTCGGCACCGGGGAACACCAGCTCCCACCCGACCCGCTCACCGGTCAGCGCGATCGCCAGGTCGACCATCGGCGTCGCGGGGTCGAGGCTCTCGGGATCGGTCCGGGTCAGCACCGGCACCACGTCGCGCGCGACGAGCACCGGCTCGCCGTCGGCCGACCACACCTTCGTCGTACGGAGGACGGTCTGGCGGGGCGACACGTCGTGCTCGTGGGCCTCGTCGAGCGTGACCTCCTCGACGCGCACGTCGACCACGTCGAGGGACGGCGTACGGCCCATCGCGGCGATCAGCTCGGAGCTGTCGAGCCGCTGCTCGAAGCGCGCCGGGATGCCGAGCAGCGAGCTGTTGACCGTCGTGTCGGCGCCCTTGCGCCGATGGATGAACCCGCGCTCCTCGAGCCGCACCAGCGCCTCGCGCACCGCCGGCCGGCTGACCTCGAGCGACGAGGCCAGCGCGATCTCGCTCGGCATCGCCGCGCCCCGCTCGGCGGCCTCGGTCCAGAGCCGCTGCAACCGGCGCTCGACCGGCTCCGGCAGCTCGGACCCCGTCATGGCGCCACCCTAGAGGAGGCGCGCCGCTCCCCCGCGCGGTGGCCGAGGGAGTGGACCGGGCAACCCTGCGCCCTCGGTGCCGCAACCCTGCGACTTCGGGGGTCGAACCGTGCGACTTCGGCGGGGGGTGGGGTCAGCCGAAGCGGGTCCAGCCCTCGAGGATGACGAGGGTCTTGGTGCTGGCGATGGGGCCGCTGGAGCGGAGCTGGCTGACCACGCGGCGCAGGTCCTCGACGCCGTCGACGCGGACCCGGACGAGGGCGTCGGGGTCGCCGGCGAGGGTGAGGACCTCCTCGACCTCGGGGATCTGGGCGACGTACTCCATGATCTGGGCGAGGTCGAGGTCGTCGGCGAACTGGAGCTCGGTGACGGCCTCGATGCCGGTGGCGATCCGGCCGTGGTTGACCTGGACGGTGTAGCGCTCGATGACGCCGACCTTCTCGAGGCGGGCGATGCGGCGCTGGACCGGGGCGACGGTCAGGCCGACGGCGGTGGCGATCTCGCGGAGGGGGCGCCGGGCGTTCTCGCGCAGGAGGTCGAGGATCGCACGGTCGGTCTGGTCGAGGATGGCTTGCTCGCTCACGCAACGAAGCGTACGCCCGACAGTGCCTTTGTTGCGCCTCGGGCGCAGGCGCGGGAGCAGAGGTTGCGGATCGTCGCCAAAGTGCGGGATCGAGGTTGTGACCCGGCGCACCTGGGCGCCAGGCTCGTCCCTGCGACCCGCCCGCACTCCCCCTGCCCCCTGGAGAGCCTGATGACCATCACCGCCCCGTCCCCGTCCGCCGAGCTCGTCTTCGAGCGCACCGACGAGCTGAGCACCGCCGGCCACGAGCAGGTGGTCTTCTGCCGCGACGAGGCGAGCGGTCTGCGGGCGATCATCGCGCTCCACGACACCCGGCTCGGCCCGGCGCTGGGCGGCACCCGGTTCTACCCCTACGCCTCCGAGAGCGCCGCGCTGACCGACGTCCTGCGCCTCTCGCAGGGCATGACCCACAAGGCCGCGGCCGCGGGCATCGCGCTCGGCGGCGGCAAGGCCGTCATCATCGGCGACCCCGCGACGACCAAGACGCCCGACCTGCTGCGGGCCTACGGCCGCTTCGTCGACACGCTGTCCGGGCGCTACTTCACCGCCGCCGACGTCGGTACGACGGCCGAGGACCTCGACGTCGTCGCCACCACCACCTCGTACGTCGTGGGCACCAACAGCGGCTCCGGCGACAGCGGCTTCTCCACCGCCTACGGCGTCTTCTCCGCCATGCGCGCCGCCGCCGAGCACCGCTGGGGCCCCGAGGGCCTGCGCGGGCGCACCGTCGGCGTCGAGGGCATCGGCAAGGTCGGCACCCACCTGGTCTCGCTGCTCCTCGACGCGGGCGCCCGGGTCTCCGTGGCCGACCCGTCGGCCGACTCGGTCGCCCGCCTGGTCGGGCGCCACCCCGAGGTCGCCGTGCTGGCGTCGGTGCGCGACGCGGCGCTCGACGTCTACGCCCCCTGCGCGCTCGGCGCGACCCTGACGCCCGCCTCGGTCGCGGCGCTGCAGGCCGCCGTCGTGTGCGGCGCGGCCAACAACCAGCTGCTCGACTCCTCGGTCGCCGGCCTGCTCCAGGGCCGCGAGATCACCTGGGTCCCCGACTACGTCGCCAACGCCGGCGGCCTGATCCAGGTCGGCGGCGAGATCTGGAAGCGCTCGCCCGAGGAGGTCCGTGCCGAGGTCGGCACGATCGCCGACACGGTCCGCACCATCCTGGACCGCTCGGCGGCCGGCGGCCGGACCCCGCTCGACGTCGCGGCCGAGGTGGTCGCGGAGCGACTGGCAGCGGCCCCGGCGCGGGAGGCGCGGGGATGACCGAGCTCATCGACCGGCCCACGACGAGCCCCGAGCCCGCGGCGTCGTACGACCTCGCGGACCGGTACCGCCCCGGCGGCCCGCCGATGCTGCTCACCGGCGTCCAGGCGATCGCCCGGCTCCTGGTCGAGCACCGCGCCCTCGACCGGCGCCGCGGCCTGCGCACGGCGTCGTTCATCTCCGGCTACCAGGGCAGCCCGCTCGGCGGTCTCGACAAGATGCTCGGCGAGATGCGCGACGTGCTCGACGAGAACGACATCCGCTTCGTGCCCGGCCTCAACGAGGAGCTCGCGGCCACCTCGATGTGGGGCAGCCAGATCGAGCTCCCGCTCGGCCGGCGCACCCACGACGGCGTGACCGGCTTCTGGTACGGCAAGGGCCCCGGCCTCGACCGCGCCACCGACGCCCTCCGCCACGCCAACATGTACGGCGTCCACCCGCTCGGCGGCGCACTGCTGCTGGTCGGCGACGACCCGGCGTCGAAGTCGTCGACCGTGCCGGCCGTCAGCGAGCGCTCGCTGGCCGCGCTCGGCATCCCGGTGCTCTTCCCGCGCAACGCCGAGGAGATCGTCACCCTCGGCCTGCACGGCATCGAGATGTCGCGGACCTCGGGCTGCGTGGTCGCGCTCAAGATCGTCGCCGACGTCGCCGACGGTGCCTGGGTCGTCGACCCGTCCGTGGGCGACCTCGCGCCGGTCATCCCCTCGATCGAGTGGAACGGCGCCCCCTACACCTACCGCCAGCAGCCCCTCGTGGTCAGCCCGACCGCGATCGTGGCCACCGAGGCCGAGCTCGTCGGCCCCCGCACCGAGCTGGCGCGCGCCTACGCCGCGGCCAACGGGATCGACCGCGTCGAGATCGACCCGCCGCACGCGACGACCGGCTTCGTCGCCACCGGCAGCTGCTACGACTCGATGCGCCAGGCGATGACCGACCTCGGCATCACCGACGAGGCGCTGCACGCGGCCGGCATCCGGGTGCTCCGGCTGGGCCTGATGAGCCCCGTCGAGCCCGGCGTCGTACGACGGTTCGCGGCGGGACTCGACCGCCTCGTGGTGATCGAGGACAAGACGTCCTTCGTCGAGACCCAGATCCGCGACATCCTCTACGGCACGGCCGGTGCACCCCAGGTGCTCGGCAAGAAGGACAGCACCGGCCTCACGCTGGTGCCCGCCGACGGCGAGCTCACCTCGGGTCGCCTGCTGGCGCCGATGCGCCACCTGCTCCAGGGCACCGTGGCGCTCCAGCCGCCGCCGGCCAAGCGGATCCCGCTGCCGCTGCTGTCGACCAGCCGGTCGGCGTACTTCTGCAGCGGCTGCCCGCACAACCGCTCCACCGCGATCCCCGACGGCTCGATGGGCGGCGGCGGCATCGGCTGCCACGCCATGGTCACCGTCTCCGACCGCGACGACAGCGCGGTCACCGGCCTGACCCAGATGGGCGGCGAGGGCGCGCAGTGGATCGGCCAGGCCTGGTTCACCGACGCCGGCCACGTCTTCCAGAACGTCGGCGACGGCACGTTCTTCCACTCCGCCCAGCTCGCCGTCCAGGCCTGCATCGCGGCCGGCGTCAACATCACCTACAAGGTGCTCTACAACGACGTCGTCGCGATGACCGGCGCCCAGGACGCCGAGGGCGCGCTCACCGTCCCCCAGCTCACCCGCAAGCTGCACACCGAGGGCGTGCGCAAGATCGTCGTGTGCGCCGACGAGCCGAGCCGGCACAAGCGCCGCGACCTGGCCCCCGGCACGCTGCTGTGGGACCGCACCCGGCTCGACGAGGCGCAGAAGATGCTGCGCGAGGTCCCCGGCGTCACCGTGCTGATCTACGACCAGCACTGCGCCGCGGACGCCCGCCGCCAGCGCAAGCGGGGCGCCCTGCCCACCCGCACCAAGCGCGTCGTCATCAACGAGGCCGTGTGCGAGGGCTGCGGCGACTGCGGCGTCAAGAGCAACTGCCTCTCGGTGCAGCCCGTCGAGACCGAATACGGCCGCAAGACCCGCATCGAGCAGACCTCCTGCAACACCGACTACAGCTGCCTCGAGGGCGACTGCCCGTCGTTCGTCACGGTCGAGACCGCCCCCCGCCGCCGGCGCAAGGCACCCCAGGCGGGCAAGACCGCCAAGGCCGCCAAGGCCAAGCGCTCGTACCCGACCCCGCCGAGCGCCGCCCCCAGCGTCGCCGAGCAGCGGGTCACCACGACCCAGAACGTCTTCATGGTCGGCATCGGCGGCACCGGCATCGTCACCGTCAACCAGGTGCTCGCCACCGCCGCCCTGCGCGCCGGCTACGGCGTCGAGTCGCTCGACCAGACCGGCCTGAGCCAGAAGGCGGGCCCGGTCACCGGTCACCTGCGGTTCGCCGACGGCGAGCTCGAGCCGGCCAACCGGCTCACCCCGGGCTCGGCCGACTGCTTCCTCGGCTTCGACCTGCTGACCCTCGCCGAGGACCGCAACCTCGCCTACGGCGCGACGGCGCTGACCCGCACGGTGGTCTCGACCAGCCGCACCCCCACGGGCGCCATGGTCTACGACCCGTCGGTGCAGCACCCCGACGACGGCGACCTCCTCACCCGGGTCCGCACGGCGAGCAAGGAGCTCTTCGACTTCGACGCCCTCGAGGCGGCGGACCGGATCTTCGGCAACACGGTCGCGGCCAACTTCCTGCTGGTCGGCGCCGCCTACCAGACCGGTGCGCTGCTGCTGCCGGCCGCGGCGATCGAGGAGGCCATCGAGATCAACGGCACCGCCGTCGCCGCCAACGTCGCCGCCTTCCGCTGGGGACGCGTCGCGGTCACCGACCCGGCCGCCTTCCACGCCGCCAACGCCGCCGGCGCCGCCGCGGCCGCGCCGGTCCCGGCGAGCACGCCGGTCGTGCCCGCGTCGGTCGCCGCCTCGGGCCTGCAGGGCGAGGTCCTGCGGCTGGTCGAGCGCCGCGCCGCGGACCTCGTCGGCTACCAGGACGAGCGGCTCGCCGACGCCTACGTCGACGTGGTCGCCGCGATCGCCCGGGCCGAGCAGGCGGTGACGACGGAGACCCGCTTCAGCGAGGCCGTCGCGCGTCACCTGTTCAAGCTGACCGCCTACAAGGACGAGTACGAGGTCGCCCGGCTGCTCACCGACCCGGCGTTCGTCGCGTCGACCGGTGCGGCGTACCCCGGCGGCACGGTGTCCTTCCAGCTGCACCCGCCGGCGCTGCGCGCCCTGGGCCGCAAGAAGAAGGTCGGCTTCGGCCCGCGCTCGCACGTCACGCTGCGGGCCCTGGCCCGGATGAAGTTCCTGCGCGGCACGGCGGCCGACCCGTTCGGCTACGCCCACGTACGGCGGGTGGAGCGCGACCTGCGCGACCACTACCGCACGCTGGTCGCCGACCTGGCCCGGGAGCTCACGCCCGCCGGGTACGACCGGGCGGTGCGTCTGGCGGAGCTCCCGGACCTGGTCCGCGGCTACGAGGGCGTCAAGCTGCGCAACGTGGAGCGCTACGTGGCCGAGCTGGCCGAGCTGGGCGTGACGCCCCCGGCCGTGAAGCTCGCGTAGGCCCGCGCGAAGGTACGCGCCGCCGCGACCAGCTCGCCGACCTCGACCCACTCGTCGGCCGTGTGGGCCTGACGGATCGAGCCCGGACCGTAGATGACGGTCGGGATGGCGAGCTGGTTGCGGAGGAAGCGCCCGTCGGTGGCGAGCGAGAGCCCCACGAAGTCGTCGGCACCCGTCAGCCCCGCGACGAAGCGGGGGAACGGGTGGTCGGCGGGCACCTCGGAGGGCTCCACCACGACGAGCGTCTCGAGGTCGTAGACCGCGCCGGGGCAGGCCGCGTCGATCACCCGGCGCAGCCCGGCGAGGACGTCGGCGACGCTCTCCCCCGGCGCCGTACGACGGTCGAGCACGAACGTGCACCACGGCGCGATGACATTGCGCGCCACCCCGCCCTCGACCAGCGCGACATTGCACGTCGGCGTACCGACGTAGGGGTGGGCGGCGGCGGAGACGGCGCCGTCGTGCAGGGCGGTGATCATCCGCGCCGCGTCGGCGATCGCCGACCGGGCGGCGCCCGGCTCGGAGCCGTGCCCGGCCTCGCCCTCGACCCGGACCCGCACCTGGACCGTGCCGCGCTCGGCGACGGAGATCGCGAGCTCGGTCGGCTCCGGGACGAGGCAGGCGTCGGCCCGGACCCGGCCGGCGGCGACGAGCGCCTCGGTGCCATGGGCTCCCCCGGTCTCCTCGTCGGCGACGAGGTGCAGCACGATCGTGGCCGGTGGCTCGACGCCCGCGTCCCGGCAGGCGGCGAGACCCTCGATGGCGGCGGCGATCCCGCCCTTCATGTCGGCCGTGCCCCGGCCGTGGAGGCGGGTGCCGACCAGGGTCGGCTCGAACGGCGGGTGGGTCCAGTCCGCCGCGACCACCGGGACGACGTCGATGTGCCCGTTGACCAGGAGGGTCCCCGCCGAGCCGGACCCGGGCCGGTAGGTCGCGAGGACCGACGGGCGCCCGGGGACGGGCTCGACGACCTCGACCGCGCAGCCGAGGCCCTCGAGGACGCCGACCAGGGCCGGGACGACGGAGGTCTCGCGGCCCGGCGGGTTCTGGGTGTCGCACCGGACGAGGGCCTCGGTCAGCGCGACCACGCGCTCCGGGGAGACAGCGGCGGCGGCTGCGTCGGCGCTCACCGGATGTCCGCCGCATCCAGGATGCCGACCTCGACCAGACCGTCGACGAACCCACCCAGTGCGGGGCGCTCGCGGAGCAGGGCGGTCAGGACCTCGCGGCCGAGCGAGGTCCGCCCGGCGCGGAGGGCGACCACCGCACGCCACAGGGCGGCCTCGCGGTTGTCGCCCAGGAGGTCCTCGGCCGCGGCGAGCCTGTGGAGCATCGCGTCGGCCTGAGCCGGGTCGACGGCGGCGCGGGCACCGATCACCAGCGGGGCCGCGAAGAGCGCGGCACCGACGGCTCCGAAGCCCTCGTGGAGCGGCAGCATCCGCTCCAGCTCGGCCACCGGGTCGGGATGGTCGTCGACCCGGAGGTCGGCGTGGACCTCGCGCCACGGCGTCGCCGTACGGCGGCCGCTGACGACGGTGACCACCGCGGACTGCGTGCCGCGGACGTCACCACCGGCGTCCTCGCCCGCACGCAGGGCGGCGACGAGCTGTCGCGCCAGGGACGGGCCGCCGGGTGCTCCGAGCAGCAGCGCCGGCGCGACGTCGGCCGAGGCGAGCATGTTGCCGCCCGCGACGGACGTCGCGTCCGCGGCAGTGCTCACGACCGGGGCGCAGGCGCGCCCGTGGTGGGCGGCACTGCGTCCGGTGGCGTCCATGACCAGCAGCTGCCGGTGCTCGGCGAGCTCGTCGCCGGCGACGAGGAGGCGCACCACCTCGTCCGGCGAGCCGCCCTCGCGGAGCAGGCCGAGGCCCAGGTGCGGCCAGTCGGTGTTCGCGAACGCCTGGCTGACCACGGCGCCGACCCCGGCCTCGGCCCGGCCCACGACCGAGCCGACGCCGAAGAAGTGCGACTGCGAGGCGAAGCCGAGCGAGCCGTCGCGGGGGTCGAACCCGATCACCGAGAACGTCATCGGGCGCCCACCCTCCCGGCTCGCCGGGCCGGGCCCAGCCTCCCGGCCCGCCGGGCCGGGCGCGGCGCGGCCGCCTCCCGGACCCGGAGGCCGACGAGCGCCAGGCTGGCCCCCGGGATGACCCCGGTCATCGCTCGCCCCGGACCCGCGGGAGCAGCTCGGTCGCGAGCCGCGCCACCTCGGCCTCGGCGTCGTCGCCGGGGACCAGGCAGAAGCTGACCGCCGTGGCCCCGGCCTCGCCCAGCCGCCGGATCTTGCGGGCGCAGGTGTCCGGGTCGCCGACGATGGCGAGGTCGTCGATCCAGGCGTCGGGGATCTTGGCGACCGCCTCCTCGAACGGCAAGGTGGCGAGGTGGGCCGCCTCGTCGGCGATCCCGTGCGCCTCGGTCATCGGGTTGCGCGGCCCCGCCAGCAGGTAGATGGCGAACAGCTCGCGCAGCCGCTCCCGGGCCTCCAGCGCGTCGTCGGCCATGCTCACGAAGGTGTAGGCGACGAGGTCGAAGTCCTCCCCCGCCCCGCCCTCGGCGACCGCGGCGGCCGCCCAGCGGACGTACTCCTCACCGGCGAGGACCGAGAGGATCGCGCCGTCGGCGATCCCGCCCGCGGTGCGCAGCGCCTTGGGGCCGCCGACGCCCAGGAAGAGCGCGGGCGGGGTGGCCGGCGCGTGCTCCAGGCGTACGCCGGAGGCGACGAAGTCGTCGTTGGCCGTGGTGAGCTCGCCGCCCTCGAGCAGGAGGCGCAGTGCGCCGAGGGTGTTCTTGAGCGCGGTCAGCGGCTTGGCCGGGCCGATGCCCATCTGCTCCAGCCAGTCCGGGACGCCGACGCCGACACCGGCGGTGAGCCGGCCCGGGTAGATCTCGGCCATCGTCGCGAGCTCCATCGCCAGGAGCGCGGGATGGCGCGAGGTGGTCGGCAGGATGCCGATGCCGACCGGCAGGGTGGTGTGCGCGAGCGCGGCGCCGGCGGTGGCGATGCCGCCGGTGAAGAAGTAGTCCTCGCCGACCCACAGCTCGTCGAAGCCGCCCTGCTCGGCCGCGCGGGCCAGGGCGACGGTCTCGCCCGGGGGCTGCGCGCTGCCGAGGACCAGGCCGATGCGGGGGCCGCGGCTGCTCGTCGTCCTCATCTCAGACCCCCTCGGGGAGCGGGTTCCACGGCACCCAGCCGAGGCCGCGCGACGACGTCGAGCCGCCGAGGCCGGGACGCTCCTCGTCGAGCTCGGGCAGGGCGGTGATCTGGGTGTGCCACATCCGCCACTCGGGCGCGCCGGAGCCGTTGTCGCGGTGGTAGATCTCGGTGGCCCGCCCGACCGTCGCATCGACGTTGTCGGCGGTCCACTCGCCGCCGTCGCGCATCTCGGCCTCGATCGAGAACTCGCAGGCGAGCCAGGCCATGTCGCCCTTGATCTCCAGGCGCATGACCCGGGTGGTCATGCCGCCGGACTGGTCGATGAGGTCGCGGTAGAACTCCCAGAGGGCGACCTTCTCGCGCATGTTGAAGTAGGGGTGCCCGTTGAAGTTGAACATGAGGTACTCCTCGCCGGGCTCCGGGAAGACCTTGCTCATGCGCGGGATGTCCCAGTCCAGGTTGGACTCCCACCACTCCCGGTGCAGGTGCAGGATCTGGTCGATGTCCTCCTGCGGTGCGGTACGGCGGGCGAAGGTCGGTGCGGTCATGCGGGTGGTTCCTCTCTGATGGGGGTGGAGCGGTCGGTCAGCGGCCGGTGACGTGGGCGCGGACCAGGTCCGCGACGTCGCCGGCGGCGCCGTAGAGGGGGAGGTGGCCCTGGCCCGCGAGCACCGCGAGCCGTCCTCCGGTACGCCGGGCGAGCTCGGCCGAGTCCGCGACCGGGCAGCCCTGGTCGTGCTCGCCGACGACGGCGAGCACCGGGCAGGTGATCCGGTCGGCGTGGTCGAGCGCGGCGCTCGCAGCCGCAGCCCGCCAGATCGCGGCGACCTGGGCGCGGACCGCGCCGGGCACGGTGTGCGCGACCGCGTCGGCGGCCTGCTCGGGGGTGAGCCCGGGCTCGCCGGCGACGATCGCGCGGAGCAGCTCGCCCGCGCCGAGGCGGTCGAGCTCGGCGAGGAACTCCGCGGTGTCGGCGGCGCTCGCGGCCCGGCAGGCGCCGCCCACGGTGGTGAGCGTGCGGACCCGGGCCGGGTCCGTCGCGGCGAGGGCGGCGAGCACCGCGGCGCCGACCGAGGCGCCGACGCCGTGGGCGGCGGGCCAGCCGAGCTCGTCGAGCACGTGCCGGCAGGACGCCGTCCAGGTCGCGAGGTCGTAGCCGGCGCGCGGAGCGGAGCGGCCGTGGCCGGGCAGGTCGACGGCGGCGCAGGACCAGTCCGCGGGGAGGCGCGCGACGACCCGGTCCCAGCTCGTCGCCTGCATGTTGGCCGGGTGCACGAGGAGCACCCGGGGGGCCGGCCGACCGGCCGGACCGGCCGCCTCGCGGAGCAGGACGGACACGCCGCCACGCAGCTCGACGCGTCGTGGGAGGACCTCGGCGGGGGTGCGCATGATTCGAGACTCTACATCTTTCTTGTAAGTTTGGTCCATGACGAATCACCAGGAACCGGCCGATAGGGTGGCGCGATGACCGACCCCGCGGAGAGCTGGCGCACGATCGGTGACGTCGCCGCCGAGATCGGCGTGAGCCCCCAGACCCTGCGCGTGTGGGAGAAGCAGGAGCTCCTCGTCCCCGACCGCACCGGCGGCGGCCAGCGGCGCTACGCGCCCGAGCACGTCGCCCGGGCCCGCCAGATCGCCGAGCTCCGGCGCCGGCACGGCTGGAACCCCGCGGCGATCCGGATCTCGCTGCCCGACGACGGCACCACCGACCCGGTCGAGCAGCAGCCCGCCGCGGCACCCCAGCCCGACGGCGCCCGGCTGCGCCGCGCCCGGCTCGCCCGGGGGCTCTCCCTAGCCGCGCTGGCCCGCGAGGCGGAGACCTCGACCGCGCACCTGTCGTCGATCGAGCGCGGCCTCGACCGGCCCTCCACCCAGCTCGTCGCCCGGCTCACCGACGCTCTGGGCATCCCGATGAGCGGCCTGGCGGACTTCCACGCGACCGACGCGACCGTCGTACGCGAGGAGGACCGGGCGCCCGTCGAGCTCGAGAACGGCGCCCACTGGGAGGAGCTCTCGATGCCCGGGCACCAGCTCGAGCCGGCGATGCTCACGATCGCGCCCAGCGGGTCGAGCGGCGGCCCCTACTCCCGGCCGGGCGAGACCTTCGCGCACGTGCTCGAGGGCGAGGTCGAGTTCCGGCTCGGCGGGACCTCCCACGACCACGAGCAGGCGGCCGACACCGCGACCGTCGGGCCCGGCGACTCGATCACGGTGCCGCCCAACATCTTCCTGTCGTGGCGCAACCCCGGCGACGTCCCGGCCCGGTGCCTGTGGATCGAGCTGCTCCCGCCGCACGCGTGGTCCGACCCGATGACCCAGCGCATCGTGCGGGCCGCCTCCGGCGTCACGCCGGTCGGCTGAGCGGCGCCTCGAACAGCTCGCGCGTACGGCGTCCCGCCGTCGCGCGGGCCATCCGGCGGCGCTCCTCGGGCGTGGTGCCACCCCACACCCCGAACTCGGCACCCAGCTCGAGCGCCATCCCCAGGCACTCCTCGCGCACCGGGCAGCGGCGCACACCGTCCGCGCGATCGCCGCCAGGTTGCGCGCGGTGCGCCCCAGGCTGCCGTCGGGGAAGAAGAGCTCGGGGTCCTCCCACAGGCACTCGGCCGCGTCCCACCACACCGCTCAACGCCCCCGGCTCACGCCGAGGTCGCCGTCGAGCTGGTGCCGGCTGCGCGCCACGGCCGCCTCCTCGCGGGCCACGTCGTGGCCGCGGGTGAGCAGCCCGTAGACGAGGCCCGGCACGACGAGGCCGATCACGAAGGCGAGGTCGACCCCGCCCACGTCGTCCAGCAGCGGTCCCTCGATCGTCCCGACCCGCACGAAGGGCGCCAGCGCGAGCAGACCGAGGACGTAGGCGAGGAGCCCGCGCCAGCCCCACAGGCCGTAGATCCCGTCGGGACGGAAGATCTCGGTCACCGCGTAGTGCCCGCGGCGCACGAAGTAGTAGTCGACCAGGTTGACCGCGGTCCACGGCACGAGCACGTAGAGCATGATCGTGACGAAGTCGTTGAAGCTCCCGAGGTACGACGCCGGCAGCCACTGCGCGACCGCGAACACCGCGACGGCGCCGCCCACGATGCCGAGCGCGCGGTTGCGGGCCGAGGCCTGCAGGCTGGGGCGGAACGACTGGACGATGCTCAGCGAGGACAGCATGGCGCCGTACAGGTTGACGCCCATGAGCGCGATCGCGCCGGGGATGAGCACCAGCACCACCGCGAGCTCGCCGAAGCCGTCGAACCACTGGTCGCCGACGTACTGGAGGTTGGTCAGGGCGTCGGGCACCGGCACCGACGCCGCGATGAAGTTGCCCAGCGACATCAGCCACAGCGCGGACAGGCAGGCGCCGAGGTAGGTCCAGCCGATGACCGCGCGCTGCGAGGTGTCGGCCGGCAGGTAGCGCGAGTAGTCGGAGACGTAGACGGCGTACCCGAGCTGGTAGCCGGTCGCCGCCACGAACTGCGCGAGCAGCCCCGCCCACGAGAAGCCGTCGCCCACCGCCGGAGCGGCGGGCGTCAGGTTCGCGAGCGCGAGCACCGTGAGGACGCCGAAGACCGGCACCACGAGGTAGGGCAGCCAGCGGAGCACGACGTGGAGCAGGTCGTAGCCGAAGATCGCGAGACCGGTCGCCAGCCCGACGATGACCACGCTCCAGCCGAGCGTCGTCCAGCCGAGGTACGACGCCAGGACCTGCGACCCGAGCAGCACGCCGAACGAGCTGAACCCGAGGTAGACGCCGATCACCGCGATCATCGGCACGCTCGCGCCGCGCAGGCCGAACTGCGCGCGGGACTGGATCATCTGGGGCAGGCCCATCGTGGGGCCCTGGTTGGCGTGGAACGCCATGAAGCAGGTGCCGAAGAGCACGCCCGCGATCGTCGCGACGAGCGACCAGGCGAGCGAGAGCCCCAGCACCGGACCGACGAAGCCGACGACCATGGTGGTCGGCACGAACTGGCCGGTGAACCAGAAGGGCGCCTGCTGCCAGGCCTTCCCGTGCCGCTCGGACTGCGGCACGTAGTCGATGGACCGGGTCTCCGGCTCCATCCTGCGTCCCGCAGCCGGCCGCGTCGTCCCTGCGTCGATGTCTTCGGTCGCCGCCATCGCTCCACCTCTCGCTCGGCCGTACCGTTCAGCCGTTCGGCGATAACCTACAACCTTCTTGTAACTTTGTCGCCAGGTTCGGGCCGCCGAATTTCCGGCGCCCCGAGGCCTGGCTCAGCCGATCACCAGCTGATCTCGATCTCCAGCTCGTTCTCGTCACCCACCTCGATCTCGACCTTGAGCTCGACCTCGTCCGGCACGCTGACCGTGATCCGGCGGCCGTTCTTGTCGATCTCGAGGGAGTTGTGGCGCGAGAGCGCGTCGGCGATGGCCCGGAGGCGGTCGGCAGCGGCCTCGCGGCTGATGCGCTCGGCGTGGTCGGTCTCGAAGAGGTCCATGGGCTCACCCTCCCACGGGGCTGGTCACCGCGATCCTGCGAGCGCGCAGGGCTCCGGCGAGGGTCGGGACGAGGATCACCAGGCCGGCGACCACCAGCGCGACCCCGAGTCCGGCCTTGAGCAGCGCGGCGCCGACGAGCGCCCCGACCAGGATCAGCGCGACCGCCAGCACCCGCCGCCCCGAGCCCTTGCCGTCGCCGCTGCCGAACACGGAGTCCGAGGCCAGCCCGGTGATCGTCGAGGTGACGACGACCGTCGTGACGTCCTTGACCGCGAGGAAGCGCGCGGTCGCGGCCTGCACCCCCATCGCCGTACCGAGGACGGTGGTGAGCACCACCTGGACCTCACGCCCCGGCTCGTCCCCGACCACCATCAGCACCACCGCGAGCCCGAGGACGACGACGCCCACCGCCGCGAACAGCGCCGTCGTCCGCCCGCTCCAGCCGGCGGCGGCCGCGCGCAGCACCCGGCCGGCCAGCGCCGCCCCGACCATGAAGCCCACCAGGGCGAGCAGCGGGCCGACCACCGGCAGGTCGTCGGCGCCCGCCAGACCCATGCCGAGGATGACGACATTGCCCGTCATGTTGCCGGTGAAGACGCGGTCGAGGCCGAGGTAGCCGACGGCGTCGATGATCCCGGTCGAGAAGGTCAGCACGAGCAGGGCACCGAGGTGGAAGCGCTCGTGGGGGACGGCGGAGAGGCGGGCGATCACCGATCGAGGCTAGCGCCGGGTCTCCGCGTGCCTGAGCCGCGCCCCGGGACGCCCTCGTGGGATGCTCCGCGTCATGAGCGATCGCGTCCCGCTCGGCCGCACGCCCGAGGAACAGGCGGAAGAAGACGCGTTCCTGGCGCTCTACGGAGCGTGGGCTCCCCTGCCGCCCGCCGAGCTGGCCGAGCAGATGCGCGGATTCGACCGCCCCTGGTGGATCGTCGGCGGGTGGGCGATCGAGGCGGCGACCGGCTTCCGCCGCGAGCACGAAGACACCGACATGTCGATCCTCGCGTGCGACGTGCCGGCGTTCGTGGAGTTCATGAGAGGGCGCTGGCACGTGTGGAACAACGTGGGCGGCGTCCTCCACCCGCTCGGAGAGCGCTGGCCGGACGTCGATGAGCCGCGGAGTCAGCTGTGGCTGCGGGCGAGTGCGAAGGATCCGTGGGTCGTCGACATCCCGCTGACCCCCGACGCCGACGGCCTCTGGACGAACAAGGTCCTTGCCGGGCACACGGCTGCCGTCGACGAGGTGACCTGGCGGGCCGAGGACGGCATCCGCTATCTCTCGCCGGAGATCGTGCTCGCCTACAAGGCGCGACTGCGGCGGCCGAAGGACGAGCCTGACTTCGCCGCGACCCTTCCGCTCCTGACGGACGACCGCAGGGAGTGGCTGCGCGACGCCCTGACCTCGGTGGTCCCCGGACACCCCTGGATCGCTCGCCTCTAGACGGTCGGCGGCAGGACGGCGGCCCTCCCGTCGCCGGCCCCGGGACGCCGAGGCCCCCACCGGATGGTTCCGGTGAGGGCCTCGTCCCGACGGCTGGGGATCAGCCGATCGGGGTCGCGATCACGACCTGGTTCTTCGTGTAGTGGAACCGGCCGCTGCTGTAGCGGACCTTGCCCGTGCAGGTCACCAACGTGAGCTGGTGGGCACCGGTGGTCGACACCGGAGCACCGGTGAAGCCCTTGGTCCGCTTCTGCGTGTAGACCTTGGTGATCCGGTACTTCTGCACCTTGCCGTCCGTGCCCCGCACGGTGACGACCTGACCCACCTTGGCCTTGTTCAGCTTCCCGAACGCACCCGGCCGGTCATGACGATCAGAGACGTGACCGGCGATGACGGTCGCACCGACCACCTCACCAGGAGCAGCCGACTGCTGCAGCCAGCCACCACGGCGCACGTTCTCCGGGATCACCATTGACCCCTTGCGCACACCCACCACGTCCAACGGAGCCTTCATCCCGATCGCCGGGATCGACACACTCGCCGGACGCACCTGGCGGCCCGCGACCACCGGACCGGTGAACCCGGTCTCGATCTTGACCTTGCCGACCTCCGCACGGTGCACCAGCGTCGTCTCCGCCGCCAACCCACAGGCATGCGAAGCAGCGTCGTTGCGCCGGTCCTCACTGGTAGCGACCACCCAGGTGTAGTAGCCCGGCTTGCGGACCGTGATCGCCGGCGTACGCACCGTGCCGTTACGCGGCACGAACGCCACCGAACCGACCTTGCGCCCCGGCGTGCACATCCCCGCCGAACGCTTCGCCACCGGCCCGTACAGCGTGGCCGTACCCGACGCGTCACCACCGGTCACGAAACCGCTGATCGTCACCACGTCGTGCAACCGCACCCCGTTCGGGACACCACCCTTGCCGACACTCATCGCGACCTTGGCCGACGACGCCTTCGTGGTCAGCGTCGGCGCACCGATGCTGCCGGTCGGGGTGGTGACGGTGTTGGAGTCGTCCGTGACCGGAGCCGGCTGCTGGCCGCCGCGGACGGGGCCGCGGTAGGTCACCGACGCGGTGTTCTCGATCCCGCCACGCACCACGTCCGCCCGCCTCACCGTGTACGTCGCGGTGAACTCGGTCTCCGCGCCCGGGGCGAGCGTCGCCACCGAGGCCGGCGAGACCGCCGACAGACCCGGCAGGGCGTCCGCGACCGAGACGTCGAACGCCGTGGCACCGCCGTCGTTGCGCACCGTGAAGGTGTAGGTGACGACATCGTCCACGTCGGCCTTGCCGGCCGTGGCCGCGTCCACCGTGATCTCCGCGGACTTCACGACACCCAGGTCCGGGTGGGCCTCGACGGTGTCGACGTCGTCGACGTCCTCGCTGGTCACGGTCGCGCCACCCGGCACCTTCGCCGAGGCGGCCGCGACGTTGTGCACGACGCCGTCGTCGACGTCACCCTGCGTCACCACGTAGGGATCGGCGGTGAACACCACGGTGTCGTCCGGGGCGATGGTCGCGCTGGCCGGCGTGATGCCGGTGACCTCGGGGTCGGTGACCTCGACGTCCGTCGCGGTCACGTTGCCGGTGTTCTCCACCTCGAACGTGTAGGCGATCTCCTCACCCACGTCGGCCTTGCCGTTGCCGTTGGTGTCGTCGAGCACCGACTTCTTGTCCAGCACGATCCCCGGCGCACCGGGCACCAGGTTGGTGCTGGTCGTGTCGGGGACCGAGGTCACCGGGGCGTCGTTCGGCGCCTTCGCGGACGCGGTGGCGGAGTTGTCGATCGAGCCGCCGCGGTCCACGTCGCCCTGGGTCGTCGTGTACGACGCGGTGAACACCGCGTCCGCACCCGGGGCCAGCGTCGCGACGCTCACCGGGCTGACGGCGCTCAGGCCGGGCAGCAGGTCGGTGACCTTCACGCCGCTGAGGGTGACATTGCCGGCGTTGTGCACCGTGAACGTGTAGGCGATCTCCTCGTCCTTGTCCGCGGCACCGTTGCCGTTCGTGTCGTCCAGCACGGCGGTCTTGTCGATCGACAGGTCCGGGTCGGCCGCCACCACGTCGGTGTCGGTCGTGTCCGGCGTCGAGCTCGACGTCGTGCCGTCGGGCGCCTTGCCCTGGGCGACGGCCGAGTTGTGCACCGGCGTACCAGCGTCCACGTCGGCCTGGGTCACCGTGTACGTCGCGGTGAACGTCGTGTCCGCACCCGGCGCCAGCGTGGCGACCTGCAGCGGCGTCGTCGGCGAGAGACCCGGCAGGGCATCGGCGATCGCGACGTTCGTCATCGTCACGTTCCCGGTGTTCTCCACCACGAACGTGTAGGTGATGACGTCGTCCTTGTCCGCCTTGCCGGCCGCGCCGTGATCGGTCGTCAGCGCCGCGGACTTGTCCACCGACAGACCCGGCGCACGGGCCACTGTGTCGGTCGACGTGGTGTCGTCCGGCGAGGTGACCTCGCCACCACCGGGCGCCGTACCGGACGCGGACGCCCGGTTCACGATCGGACCACCACTGTCGACGTCCGCCTGGGTCACCGTGTAGTCACCCGCGGTGAACACCTGCTGACCACCCGGCGCGATCGTCGCCGACGCCGGGCTGATCCCCGAGACCATCGGGTCGTCGACCGCAACACCGCTCACCGTCACGTTGCCGTTGTTGCGCACCGTGAACGAGTAGGCGATCTTCTCGCCCTTGTCGGCCTTGCCGTTGCCGTTCGTGTCGTCGAGCTCGGCCTCCTTGTCCGTCAGCAGGCTCGGCGCCGCCGTCACGACGTTGGTCGACGCGGAGTCGGGCGGCGAGACGACCGCACCGTCGTCCGGGTCCGTCGCCTCGGCGGTCGCGGTGTTGGTGATCGCCGCGCCGTTGTCGACGTCCGCCTGCGTCACCGTGTACGTCGCGGTGAACGTGGTGTCGTCGCCCGGAGCCAGCGTGGCCACGCTCGCCGGCGTGATCGCCGAGAGCCCCGCCTTGGTGTCGTCGATCGACACGTCGGACAGCGGGACGTTGCCGCTGTTGTCGGCGGTGAAGGTGTACGTGATCACGTCCCCCTTGTCGGCCACCCCCGGCGTGCCGTGGTCGGTGGTCAGCGCCGCGGTCTTGGCGAGCGTGAGGCCCGGCTCCCCCGCCGCGCGGATCACGCACACCGCGAGCGGCTCGGCCGGCAGCGTCTCGTTCGAGTCCGCGGCGACCGTGTTGCAGGCGGTCTTGTTGGTCGGCGAGCCCGGCGCCACGGCGGCCACGAGGACCACCTCGGCGGTCGCGCCGGCGGCGAGGTCGCCGTCGACGGTCATCCGGATCGCCTTCTTGCCGGCGGCACCGGCGCCCCAGTCGTCGACCGTGCCGGCCGCACCCGGGTTGACCTGCGGGCGCGCCGGGTTGGTCGAGGCCGAGTAGGCGAGCTGGAGGTTCGGCGAGCTCGAGGCGATCGAGTCGACGAGCAGGTTGAACTGCGAGCCGCGGGCCGGCGGGTTGGCCAGCAGGCCGGTGTCGCCGACGTACGGCAGGACGTCGTACGCGACGACGTCGTGGAGGGTCGTGTTGCCCGCGTTGCGCAGCGTGATCCGGTACTTCACGGTCGACTCCGCGACCGGGATCTCGTGGACCTGCGACGGGTCGGCGACCCACGCGCAACCGTCGGCCGCGCTCTCGTCGGGGATGCACAGCTCCTTGAGGACGCTCAGGCCGTCGGAGGCGCCGACAGCGAGGTTGAAGGTGTTGTTCTGGACCGCGTACTCCTCGGTCGTGTCCCCGTCGGCGTCGACGTCTCCGGAGTCGGCCGCCAGCGCGGTGACCCGGAACTGGTTCGGCCCGGACACGAAGCCCTGGCCGGTCGCGTCGCGCCAGGTGCCGCTCTGGTCACCGGCCCAGACCGCACCGATCGGCTGCACGCCCGGCACCGCCGCGAGGGTCGGCTTGGCCTTGACCGAGAGCGTCGGCCAGTAGTCGTTGGTCGCCGCGCTCAGTGCGACCTGGCTCGGGTACGTCGCCACGGCGACCGAGCGCTGCTCGCCACCGATGGTGACGGTGCGGTAGTCGTACGTGACGCCGGCGGGCGCCGTCGCCGTCGCGCCCGTGCCGTTCGCGGTGAACGACGCCGAGCCCGGGACGACCTCCCACCCGACCGGCGCGACGAAGACCAGCTGCGGCTGGACCGACGTACCGGGCCAGACGTTGGAGGTCAGCGCGCGCATCGAGAAGGTCACCTCGGTGCCCGGCATCGGGTTGCCACCGCCGGCCACGACGGGGGTGCCCACGAAGCCCGGGGTCAGCGTGGCCAGCGGCTGGGTGTAGCGGACCGTGCGCGAGCGCGACTGCTCGACCTTCCGCGTCGGCAGGGGCTGACCCTGCAGGTTGGTGTAGTCGTCCGGGGTGCCGTCGCCGTCGGCGTCGGCCGGGTAGGACATGGAGACGTCGGCGGTGTTGGTGCGCTCCTGGCCGGTCAGCGGGATGGCCCCGTCGTCGATCTTGAAGCGGTAGCCCATCTGCATCGTGGTCGCGGTGTTGTCGCTCGGCAGGATCCGCCCGGCCGGGAGCGGCGCGGTGGTCTTGGCGCTGACGAACCAACGGCCCGGCTGCGCGTCGACGAAGGCGGCGTTGCCCAGCTGGGCGGTGCCGGTCGCTCCGGTGTTGTCGACCCAGTCGACGCTCGCCTCCCAGCCCGCGGGCGCGCCCGAGAACTGGTAGGCGATGATCCGCTGCACCTTGATGTGGTCCTGGTCGAGGTTCGGCTCGTCGATCACGGCCGTGGCGTCGACATTGCCGACGTTGCCGGCCGAGACCCGCCACTCGCGGTTGCCCGTGTCGGCCTCACCCGGAGCCGGGGTGTTGACGGCGAGGATGCCGCCGCCCAGGTCGCCGTCACCCTCGTTGGTGGTGACGCCGTTCGAGACGGTCTTGGCGGTCAGGATCCCGCCGAAGGGGTTGGTGCAGGCGACCTTGGTCGTCAGGTCGCGGTTGAGCGTCCGCTGCGTGCGAGCGCTGTCGAGGTAGTTGACGGTCACCGCGAGGTTCGACGTCACGTCCTTGACGAAGTTGCAGCCGGTCGGGTCCGCCTCGGGGAAGTTGCTGCCCGGGAAGGTCACCTTGACGGTCCGCGGGCCCCAGGTGGCCGCGTCGGCCGGGCCGACCAGGCCGTTGTTGGTCGCGGCGCCGCCGCTGTTGAAGCCGCTCAGGGCCGCGAGACCCCAGCCACCGCGAGCGCCGTACGACGGGGTCGCCGCGGTGCCCTTGGTCCAGGTGACCGTGTGGTTGGCGTTGTCGATGACCCCGTCGTCGCTGGCCTCGTCGATCACGGCCTCGGCCGGGACGGTGTAGACGATCTTGTAGTTGCCCGTGGCGACCAACGACGCGTCACCCGCGACGTTGGAGCCCGGGTTGGTGCGCATGTTGCCGGGGTTGACGGCGATCCGGTACGACTCCTGGACGTCGGTGTCGAAGGTCGGGTTCGAGACACCGAGGCCGGACGTCACCGCCGTCGGGGTGCCGATGTGCCAGGTGACGGCGCTGTTCGAGGTCTTCGGGCCGGTCGCGGAGTCGGAGCTGATCGTCGCGGACATCGGCACCGAGGTGCCCTCGGGGTAGAAGGAGCCGTTCGGGATCTCGCGGTTGCGCGAGGCCTGGTAGCCGTAGGTCACCGAGAAGGTGCCCGACGTACCGGCGGCGAGGTTGCCGAGGTCGACGACCTTGCCGGTCGCGTCGGTGCCGCCGATGGTGCCGCCCGCGCCGGGCTGGACCCACGAGCCGTACATCAGGATGAACTGGCCGGCCGGCAGCAGCCCGTGGGGGTCGGTGGGCGGCGTGGAGAACTGCACCTGGGTGCCGTCGCACGCGGCGGTGGTGCAGGAGTACTGCACCCGGTAGGTGACCTTGTTGTCGTGCGTCCCGTCCTCGATGTCGGTGATGGTCGCGCCGTTGCTCAGGTCGACCGGCGTGATCACGATGTCGAGCACGCCGGACCCCGCGGCCGACGCGGCGGAGGGCCACAGCAGCCCCACGCCTGCGGTGACGACGGCGAGCACCATCGTCACGACGAGCGGGACGCGCGAGCGCGCCGCTGCGCGCCTCGCCGTCCCGCGTTCGGGCACGGACATCTTCATGGCAGGAGACCTTCCACCGGGGGGCATGAGAGTGCGGTGAGGCGGCCTCTCCCCTCGGACGGCCGTTCTCGTCGCAAGGTGAAGAATCGATCGGGAAGGTCTCAGGACACGGGCGAGGCGGGAACCTCATCCCGCATCTCACCCCCCTTTCGGGGGTCGCGGTGGTCCGGGACGGTGAGCCGGGCGAGGAGCACCAGCGCGACCAGCGAGAGCACGCTGCCGAACGCGAAGAAGGCGAAGTAGTTGCGCGACCGGTCCGCACCGAGCAGGTCCCCGGAGCCGAGCGCCAGGAAGAGCGGGCCGAGCGCCGGGACCACCGACTGCGGCAGGGTCCGGGCGATGTTGAAGTAGCCGAGGAACCGGCCGTTCGCGGTCGGCGGGAGCACGGTCAGCGCGACGGCGAGGTCGAGGGCGACGTACGTGCCGAGGCCGGTGCCGGCGCAGAGGAGGGCGATCACGAACGCAGGGGTGCTGGCCGACAGCGCGAGCAGCACGTTGGCGCCGAGCAGGAGCAGGATGCCGGCGGCCATCACCGGGCGGTAGCCGATCCGGCGGGCCAGGGCCCGGGAGCCGCCGACCGCCATCGCCATGCCGAGCGCGGCACCGATGGCCGTGACCAGGGCGACCGTGGCGGCCGCGTCGTGGGCTTCCTCGCCCGCACGGCGGATGAGGAAGAAGACGCCGTAGACCGTCAGGCAGCTGTAGGAGGCCTGGGCGAACAGGCGCTGCAGCCACAGCCACCAGTACGCCGAGCCCGCGCCCGCCAGCGGCGCGGCCACCGGCGCGGGCTCGGGCTCGGCGACGCGGGTCCGCGGCGTGAGGGTGCGCAGGTGCAGGCTCGCGACGATCGCCACCGGCACCGCGACGAACGCCAGGAGCACGAACGCCACGCGGGGCTCGCTGAGCGCGACGCCGAGGTGCCCGGTGAGCAGCGCGTAGCCGACCAGGCCGCCGAAGCTGATCGCTCCGGTCGCCGCAGCCGCGAACCAGCCGGACACGCGCGCCCGGTCTGCCGGGTGCACCACGTCGGAGAGGGTGCCGTAGAGCGCGGCGAAGGTCGCGCTGTAAGACATCTGCGCGCAGGCCCACACGAGGACCAGCGCGGGCAGGGTGGTCATGTAGGTCGCCGTCACGACCGCGGCGCAGCCGACGACGGTGCCACCCACGATCCACGGCGTGCGGTGGCCGCTGCGGCGCACGGTGCGGTCGCTGAGCCAGCCCCACACCGGGTTGAGCGACATCGCGGTCAGGGCGCCGGCCGTCTCGACCCAGCTGAGCCGGGTCTCCAGCGCGAGCCCGGACTCGACCCCGCGCACGAGCAGGCTCAGGCCCACCACGAGCGGGATGACGAGCGCGCCGAGGGCGCAGAACTCGGTGACGCAGAGGGCCGCGACGGTCGTCCGGCTCAGGCGTTGCTCGGTGTCCACGGCTCTCCTGACCAGGCGGGGGGCGACGGTCGCAGCCGCACGCTAGCGCCCGTCGGGGCGCCGCGCACGCGCATGTCCAGGGCCTCATCCCGGTCCAGACCATCGTCCAGAGTCCGAAAGTCACCGCGGGCGAGGGCGGTCCCGGACTACCCTGGACAGGCCCTTGTTCCGGTGGTGGGGAACCGCGGACATAAGGAGTGCACCCGTGCTCGAGGTCGACCTCGAACCCGCGATCCCGACGGAGACCCAACCGGTCGCCGCGCGGGAGCCTGCCGAGATCGCCGAGCTCGAGCAGCAGGCCGACCACCGCTTCCGGACCGGCACCGACGACTGCGGCCTCACCGCGGCCCACGCGCTCGGCGACCCGGACCGGATGGGCCGGATCATCGACCGGTGGGGCGTCGACCTGGCGCACAGCGCCCACGGCGCGCTGATGTTCGAGATCGCGGCCGAGCTGCCGCTCGACCTCGCGACGTCGCTGCCCGGCCTGGGCTTCCGGTTCGAGGACATCGGCCGGTTGCCGATCGGCACCACCCCGATCGGCCTGCCGCGCACCGCACGGGAGGCCGAGGCGGAGTTCGCCCGCCACGGCGACCTGCGGCTGCGCCAGGCCCTGCTGCCGCTGGTCACCCGGCGCCGCCTGGGCCGGTTCGACGAGGCGATGGCGATCGTGCGGGCCGCGGTGCCGCTGGCCGAGGCCAGCGTCTACCCCTGGTACGGCGAGCGCGGCCGGATCCTCCCCTACTGGCACCTCCAGGCGGGCATCACCGCCCAGGTCGCGGGCGACCTCGACGCCGCCCGCCGCTGGTTCCTCAGCGCCTGGACCCACCACACGCGGGACCCCTACGGCTTCGTCGCCCGGGCCATCGCCGGCAAGCTCGCCCTCGTGGACGCCGTCCGCGGCGACCACGTCGCGAGCGCGACCTGGCTGGAGCGGGCCGGGGAGCAGACCCGCCGTCCGGACCTGTGGATCGACCGCTTCGTCGAGTCGAACCTGACCGCGACCGCGGCCATCCGGGCCAGCGACGCCCTGGACCCGCAGGCCGAGAGCCGGCTCGGCGCGATGCCCCACCCGACCCAGCGCGGCGAGCAGTGGGCAGTGTTCCTGTGGATCCACGTCAGCCACGCGCTGGCCCGCGGGGACGCCGGCCGGGCGAGCCGGTACCTCGACGACGCCCTGGAGGCCCAGCGGGACGAGGTGTCCGGGAGCGGCCTGGCCGCCGGTCTCGTCCGCCTGCTGCGCGCCGACGTCCACCTCGCGCTGGGCCAGGCGAACCAGGCGCTCGCCGAGCTCGACGGGGCGCCCGACATCGCCGGTGCGGCGCGCGTCGTCCGGGCCCGGACCCTGCTGCTCAGCGGCGACCCGACGCCCGCGCTGCACGAGGCCGAGCTCGTCGTCCAGGACGACACCGCGAGTCCGCGGGCCGTCACCGAGGCGCTCCTCGTGGTGGCCGCCGCCCGGCACGCCGCGGGCGACCGGCCCGGTGCCGTGGCGGCCCTGCGCCGGGCCGTCGGGCGGGTGCAGGAGCAGGACCTCGCCCGCGCGCTCGCGACCGTGCCCCGTACGGCGCTCGACGACCTCGCCTCCGACGTCCCCGCGCTGGCGGCACTGCTGGCGGTCCTCGACGAGCGCGGGGTCGTCGACGTCTATCCCGCGGCGGTCTCCCTGATCACGGTGACCAAGCGCGAGCGCGACCTGCTGAGCGACCTGAGCTCGGGGATCTCCCTCACCGAGATCGCCAAGGCCAACTACGTCTCGATCAACACCACGCGCACCCACCTGGCCAACCTGCGCCGCAAGCTCGACGCCCGCTCCCGCGACGAGGTCGTCGTCCGGGCGCGCCAGCTCGGGCTGCTGCGGGGCGAGCTCATGTAACTACGTGTTAGGTACCGGTTTTGGCATCTACCCGGGCGCTGTTGCGCACGTAACACGTAGTTACATGAGCGCGAACGACGACAGGCCCCCGCCGGGCGAACCCGGCGGAGGCCTCGTCGTCGTGCCGCGCGGCTACTTCACCTTGACCTTGGCGGTGGTCCGCACCACCGGCGCGTAGCCCTTGAGCGTGTAGGTCACCCGGGCCTGCACCTTCTTGCCGCGGTAGAGCACGCTGCCGAGCTTGAGCGCCTTGCCGGTGGCCTTCGGGATCGCCTTGCCGCCCACCAGCCACTGGATCGTGACGGTCGCGCCAGCCGGCGCCGTCGTCCGGGGGACGACGACCTTGAGCTTCTTGCCGACCTTGGCGGTGCCGGTCAGGGTCGGGCGACCGGTGACCGTCAGGGTGCCGAGGGCGACCGGCTTGGTAGCCGCGCTCCACTCCCAGCCGATGGCGCCGGGGACGCTCGCGCCGACCAGGACCTGGATCACCTTGCCGGCCAGGGCCGGGGTCAGGGTGAGCCGGTTGCCGGTGACGTCCTGGAGCCGGACGCCGTTGGCGAACCACTGGTACCCGTGGTTGGTCGGGGTCGGCGACCAGGTGCCCGGGTTCACGGTGAGCGTCTTGCCGACCTGGACCTTGCCGGTGATGGTCGGCTTGACCGTGTTGACCGGCGGCTGGGCCGCGGGCACCGCCACCGAGAGCGGGTCCGAGCTCGCCGAGGCGTCGGTGTAGCCGGCCTTGGTCGCGGTCACCTCGACGCGCAGGGTCTTGCCCGCCGCGCCGCTCGGGATGACGAGCTGGCGGTCGGTGCTGATCGGGGCGCTCGCGCCGGACAGGAACCACTTGTAGGTGTAGCTGTCGGGCGTCTGCGACCAGGTGCCGTCGTTCGGCTGGACCGTGCCGCCCACCGCCACCGTGCCGGTGACGGTCGGCTTCGCGGTGTTGGCGAGCTGGCCCTTGGCGACCGCGGCGGTCGGCTCGGAGACGGCGGCGCTGTCGGCGTACCCGGCGGCGGAGGCGGTGACCTCGACCGTCAGCGTCTCGCCCGCGGCGGCGGCCGGGACGACGAGGTCCTTGCCGGTGCCGATCGGGTCGGTGGCGCCGGAGCGGAACCAGCGGTAGGTGTGACCCTCGGCGGCCGGCGTCCAGGTGCCGGGCTCCGCGGTGACGGTCTTGCCCACCTGGACGGTGCCGGTGATCGTCGGCTCGGCCGAGCTGGCGAGCTCGCCCAGGGCGACGTCGTCGGTGGCGGCCGAGGAGGCCACGCCGTCGGCGTACCCGGCGGCGGTCGCGGTGACCTCGACCCGCACCTTCTTGCCCGCGGCGCCGGCCGGGACGACGAGGTCCTTGCCGGTGCCGATCGGGTCGGTGCTGCCGTCCTGGAACCAGCGGTAGGTGTGCCCCTCGGCAGCCGGCGTCCAGGTGCCGGGCTCCGCCGTGACGGTCTTGCCCACCTGGGCGGTGCCGGTGATCGTCGGCGCCGCGGTGTTGGCCAGGTCGCCCTTGGCGACGGCCGCCGACGGGTCGGACGACGCCACGCCGGCGGTGTAGCCGAGCTTGCGCGCCGTGACCTCGACGGTCAGCTTCTTGCCGAAGGCGCCGGCCGGGACCACGAGGGTCTTGGTCGTGCCGATCGGGTCGGTCGAGCCCTCCTGGAACCAGCGGTAGGTGTACGAGCCGGGGGTCGAGGACCAGGTGCCCTCGACCGCGGCGACCGTGCCACCGACCTTGACCGCGCCGGTGATGGTCGGCTTGGCCGTGCTGGTCAGCGTGCCGAACCCGACGGCCGCCGACGGGTCCGAGACCGCCGTGCTGTTGCCGTAGCCGGCCTTGGCCGCGGTGACCTCGACGGTGAGCGTCTTGCCGACCGCGCCGACCGGGATCACGAGGTCCTTGCCGGTGCCGATCGCGTCGGTGCTGCCGGCCTGGAACCAGCGGTAGGTGAAGCCGTCCGGAGCCGGGGCCCAGGTGCCGTCACCTGCCGTGACCGTGCTGCCGACCTTGAGGTCGCCGCTGATCGTGGGCTTCGCGCTGTTGACCAGGCCGCCGGGGGCGACCGCCGCCGTCGGGTCCGAGGTGGCGACACCGTCGGTGTGGCCGGCCCGCTTCGCAGTGACCTCGACGCTGAGGGTCTTGCCGACCGCGCCGACCGGGACCACGAGCTCCTTGCCGGTGCCGATCGGGGTTGCCGTACCGGACTGGAACCACTTGTAGGTGTAGCTGTCGGGCGTCGCGGACCAGGTGCCCTCGAGGGCCTGGACCGTGCTGCCGACCGTCACCGCACCTGAGACCGTCGGCTTGGCCGAGCTGGTCAGCGTGCCGAGCGCGACCGCGGCGGACGGCGCGGAGGTCGCGACGCCGTCGGCGTGCGCGGCCTTCTTGGCCGTCACCTCGACGGTCAGCGTCTTGCCCAGGGCGCCCGCGGGGACGACCAGGGCCTGCTCGGTGCCGATCGGGGCGACCGTGCCGGACTGGAACCACTTGTAGGTGTAGCTGTCGGGCGTGACCGCCCAGGTGCCGTTGCCGGCGGTGATCGTCTCGCCGACCTGCGGGTCGGCGTCCGGGATCGTCGGCACCGCGGTGTTGACGACCTGCAGCCCGAGCGTGGCGTTGATGTTCGGCACGTCGGCGCCGGTGACGGCGATCGTGTCGGCACCGGCCAGGGTGCGGCTGTCGTCGAAGAACTCCTCGGTGAAGCGGGCGTCGGCGTCGGAGAAGCCCACGCGGACGTTGCCGCCGGCCACCAGGACGGCGTACCGGCCGTCGGCGCCGGACGTGACGCTGGTGAGCGGCTTCCAGGCTCCGGCCTGCTGGGTGTAGACGGTGACCTTGGCGCCGGCGACCGCGGCGTCGGCGGCACCGGTCAGCTTGCCGGAGACCAGCGCGCCCGCGGCCAGCTCGGCGTCGATGCCCGAGGTGGTGGCCCCGGGAGCGGTGATCGTGACACCGGCGCCGGTCTCGGCGGACGCCGCGTCGTCGTAGAACTCGCCGAGGTAGCGGCAGCCCGCGCCCGAGCAGGTCTCCGCGAACTCGATCTTGTGGGTGCCCGGCGCGGCCGGCAGCGTGTACTCGCCGTCGACGTCGGTCGTCGCGCGGCCGACCACGACCCACTCGGTGCGGGTCTGGCCGCCGGCCTGGTAGGTCTTCTGGTCGAGTGCGGTGACGGCGATGCCGCGCAGCGGCGCGCCGCCGTCCGCCGCGGTCACGGTGCCCGTGATGTGGCCGTTGGCGGCCAGGGCCGCGTTGCGCTCGGGGTAGGTGCCCGAGCCGGCGACCACGACGTTGTCGGCGTCCTCGACGTCGGCGGCGTCGTTCCAGTACTCGGCCTGGTAGACGTCGGCACAGGCCGTCGGGTCGCACGGGTCGTCGAACGAGACCCGGTAGGTGCCCGGCGTGACGGCCAGCTGGTAGGCGCCGGCGCCGTCCGCGGTCGCCCACGCCACGGCGTCCCACACGGTGCGGGTCTGGCCGCCGACCTGCTTGGTCACCTGACGCAGCGCCGCGACCTGGGCGCCGGCGATCGGCGCGCCGCCGTCCTCGGCGGTCACCTTGCCGGTGATCCGGGCGTTGCGCGCGAGCAGCGGGCTGATGCCGGTGACGGTGGCGCCGTTGGCGACGACCACGTCGGTCGCGGTCTCGACGGTGGCCTTGTCGTTCCAGAACTCCGCCTGGTACGTCGCGCCGCCGTCGAAGGAGAACCGGTAGGTGCCGTTGGCGAGGTAGAGCTCGTAGCCGCCGGCCGCGTCCGCGGTCGCCGTGTGCGTCGGCTGCCAGGCCGAGCCGACGAGCTCGAAGGCCTTGACCTGCGCGCCCGGAACGGCGGCGTTGGTGCCCTGGACCCGGACCGAGCCGGTGACCTTGCCGTTGCCGACCATCTTGACGTTGATGCCGGTGCGCCCGGCGCTGGTGAGCGCCAGGTTGGTGGCCGCCGCGACCGTCGCCGCGTTGGGGTAGAACACCTCGCGCATCCGGTTGTCCGCGACCGAGAAGCCGACCCGGTAGGTGCCCGGCTTGGCCCACACCGTGTAGGTGCCGTCGGAGCGCGTCGTCGTCTTGGCCTCGGTGAGGCACTTCCACGAGGTCGTGCCGCCCGTGGTCACCTGGCCGTAGAGGCACACGTCGACATTGGGGACCGCCGCGTTGAGCAGACCCTGGCCGACCCGGCCCTTGACCGACGCGTTGCGCGCCATCGCCAGGTCGATGTCGCTCGCCGGCGGGACGACGTCCGCGGCGTTCGCGCGCGTCGTACCTCCGAAGAAGGTCTCGGCGAACTGGTTGTCACCGCTGCTCGCCCCGATGTGGAACGTCCCCGCCGGCAGCGCGAGCGTGTACGCCCCACCCGCCCCGCTGGTCGTCTCCTCGCACCGGGCCCACGCCCCGCTCTCCTGGCAGTACGCCACCACGGTCATGCCGACCAGCGGCGCCCCCGTGTCCGCGGCCGTCACCGTGCCCCGCACGGTGCCCGCCGCGGCGTGCGCCGCAGGCGCGGTGGCGGTGGACAGCGCCACCAGCCCGGCCAGGGTCAGGGCGGTGGCCAGCACCGCGGTGAGCAGGCGGACCACCGGTCCGCGGGCGTACGTCAGCATCATGCGAGTCCCCATCGTCATCTGCGCCGTCCGAGGTGGAGCAGACGACTGCTCGCGGAGGCTAACCCTGCAACGAGCGTCGCTGTCCGAGGTTCCGCGCAATTGACAGAGGGGTCGACAAGATCAGTTGGCTCGGGGCGGCGAGCCGGCTCCGCCCCCGAGGGCGCGAGCCTGCTCGTCCCGTGCGGCTAGGGCGTGTCGAAGCCCGCCAGGAACTCCTGGTACGGCGCGAGGTCGAGCTCCTGCTCGCGCAGCCACGCGTCGTTGTAGTAGGTGTGCGCATAGCGCTCGCCGCCGTCGCAGAGCAGCGTGACGATGCTGCCGGTCTGACCGGCGGCGCGCATCCGCTCCACCACCTGCAGGCTCGCCCACACGTTGGTGCCGGTGGAGCCGCCGACGGTGCGGCCCAGGACGCCGGAGATCCAGCGGGCCGCGGCGATGGAGGCGGCGTCCGGGACCCGGAGCATGTCGTCGACGACGCCGCCCACGAACGACGGCTCGACCCGCATCCGGCCGATGCCCTCGATGCGGGAGGGCACCGAGGTGGTCGCGTCCGAGGTGTCCCGGGTCCAGCCGTCGAGGAACGCCGAGTTCTCCGGGTCGGCCACGAGGACCTGGGTGTCGAAGCCGCGGTAGCGGACGAAGCGGCCGATGGTGGCCGACGTGCCGCCGGTGCCGGCGCCGACCACGATCCAGGACGGGCACGGGTGCCGCTCGGCGCGCATCTGCTCGAAGATCGACTCGGCGATGTTGTTGTTGCCGCGCCAGTCGGTCGCCCGCTCGGCATAGGTGAACTGGTCGAGGTAGTGACCGCCGGTCTCGGCCTCGAGACGGCGCGCCTCGTCGTACACGGTGGACGCGCGGTCGACGAGGTGGCAGCGGCCGCCGTAGAACTCGATCAGCGCGATCTTCTCGGGGCTCGTCGAGCGCGGCATCACCGCGACGAACGGCAGCCCGATCAGCCGGGCGAAGTAGGCCTCGCTCACGGCCGTCGAGCCGCTGGACGCCTCGATGATGGTGCTGTCGCGGTGGATCCAGCCGTTGCACAACGCGTAGAGGAACAGCGAGCGCGCCAGTCGGTGCTTCAGGCTGCCGGTCGGGTGGACCGACTCGTCCTTGAGGTAGAGGTCGATCCCCTCCACCGGCAGCGGTACGACGTGCAGGTGCGTGTCCGCGCTCCGGGTCGCGTCGGCGTCGAGCCGCCGGACCGCCTCGGCGATCCAGGCCCGCTGCTCGCTGCTCTCCCTAGCCATGAGGCATCGAGCCTACGGGGTCGGCCTGCCACCGGACGTTGCACACGAGGCCGTCGAGGAGCACGTGCGGCTCGGGCGGGCCGATCGCCCAGTCGACGGCGACGACGCCGGCGCTCCCCTCGCGCAGCCGGACGGTGAGGTCGCCGTCGGTCACTGCCGCGGTCCCGGGCACGCTCTCGTCGGGTGCGAGCCCGCAGCGGACGAGCACCTCCCGCAGCCAGGCCGGGTCGGGCACCTCCAGGTCCATCGAGCTGATCACCGGACCGCCGACCGGACCGAGCGGCATCCCCGACTTCCAGCGGATCAGGAAGGGGACGAACGGGTGCAGGGTGTGCCCGGCGATCTCGCAGGTCTCCCAGACGTAGGTCTCGCCGTCCGGGGCGACCCGGCTACTCTCGACCGGCTCACCGGTCTCGAGGCCGAGCTCGAGGAGCCGCTCGCGGCAGACCTCCAGCTCGGGCACGCTGATCGCCCACGTCAGCGGGCCCGGACGCGCGCGGACGGCGCGCGCCGTGGCGTGCTCGGAGTCCTCGACGACGACGTCGATCAGCTCCAGGTACGCGTCCCGCGGGCCGCGCACCAGCGCGTTCGCCGTACCGGTGGGGTGGGCGCCGCCCGGGACGGCGGGAAGGCCCGCCCGGCTCCAGCGTCCGATGGCGTCGTCGAGTCCGCGCACGGAGACGACGACGTGGTCGACCTTGCTCTGCCTGCCTGCGGCATCTGTGCGCCTCACCGGTCCGGAGCCACGACGATCTTGCCGAGGACCTGGCGCTGCTCGAGCAGGTCGAACGCCGTCCGGACCTCCGAGAGCGGCAGCACCCGGTCGACGGGCGGACGCAGCTTGCCGACCCGGACCAGCTCGATCAGGGCCTCCAGGTCCGAACGGAGCCAGCCGTCGGAGCCACGGATGTCGAGCTCGTAGGACCAGACGTAGCGCAGGTCCGTCTCGACCGCGAAGCCCGCGGTCGCGCCGCAGTTGAGCAGCCGGCCGCCCTTGCGCAGCGAGCGCAGCGAGGGACCCCAGGTGTCGCCACCGGTGAAGTTGACGACCACGTCGAGACCACCGGTCCCCGAGACCCGCGGCTTGCCGTGGCGCTCGTGGACGACCTTCATGAAGTCGGCGTCCTTGTAGTTGATGCCCTCGTCGGCACCGAGCGCCGCGAGCTGCTCGAGCTTGGCGTCGGTCGACGCCGCCGCGATGACGTGCGCCCCGGCCAGGCTGGCGAGCTGCACGCAGCCCGTGCCGACGCCGCCGGACGCACCGAGGACCAGCACCTTGTCGCCGGGCCCGACCTCGCCGCGCGTCACCATCATCCGGTACGCCGTGCCGAAGGCCACCGGCAGCGCGGCGGCATCGGCGAACGAGACGTCGTCCGGCAGCCGGATCAGCGTCCGGGAGTGGACGGCGACGAGCTCGGCCAGTCCGCCGTCCATCATCTCGCCGACGAGCTTGTTCTCGACCGCGTCCCAGGGGTCGATGAGCACCCGGTCGCCGACCTTCCAGTCCGCGACCCCGGCCCCGACCTCGGCGATCTCGCCGGCGATGTCGATGCCCATGATCAGCGGGAAGGGGATGGTGATCCCGGGCATCCCGTGCAGGGTGAACAGGTCGTGGTAGTTCAGCGCACAGGCCCGGACCCGGACGACGACCTGGCCGTCCCCGGCGACCGGGTCCGCCCAGTCGTCGTGGACCGTGATCAGGTCCGAACCGCCGTGCTCGCTGATGACTGCAGCCCTCACGCTGCTTCCTTTCCGTGGATGGTGCAGATGCTGGGGTGGTGCGCGGGGGGCTAGCCGGTGGCGGTGCTCAACGTGGCCCGCCCGATCGCGGTCAGCCGGCCCTGCTCGTCGGTGACGTCGACGTCGGCGACGCCGACGCTGCGGCCCGCCCGTCGTACGGTCGCCGTGGCGATGAGCCGCGACCCGCTGGAGGGCCGCAGGTAGTCGACCCGCAGGTTCACCGTCGGCGGTACGACGCCGGTCGCCACGATCGTCGCGAACACGGCCGCGGTGTCGATCAGCGAGGCGACGGGGCCGCCGTGGAACTGCGGCTCGCCACCGATGCGCTCCAGCTCGGGGCGCAGCGGCATCTCCAGCACCAGCGTGCCCGCCTCGGGGTCGGCGGCCGTGCACCGCAGCCCCAGGAACTCGTTGTAGGGCGAGGTCCGGAGCAGTGCGTCCAGCCCGGCCGGGCTGCGGTCCAACGTCTCGGTGCTCGTCATGCCAACCATCCTTCGTTGCTCGTCTCCAGCTGCTCCGCGATCTCGTGGAGCCGCCGCTTGTCGATCTTGTTGGTCCCGGCCAGGGGCAGCTCGTCGACGATCGCGACGCGCCGCGGGTACAGGTACGCCGGCGCCTGCTCGATCACGAACGCCTTCACCGCGTCGGCGGTCAGGTGCGAGCCCGCGCTCGTCACGAGGAAGGCGACCGGGATCCGCCCGCGCTCGTCGTCCGGGAGGGACACGACGGCCGCATGGGCGATGGACGGGTGCCGCTCGAGGATCGTCTCGAGCTCACCCGGGTAGATGTTCTCGCCGCCGCACACGAACATGTCGTCGGCGCGGCCCACGAAGTAGTAGAAGCCCTGCTCGTCGCGGCGCATCACGTCGCCGCTGTAGTACCAGCCGCCCGCGAACGCGCGCTCCGTCAGCTGCGGCAGACCGCGGTAGCCGCCGGTCACGGCGGGGTTGCGCATCGTCAGCACGCCGTGGTCGTCGTCCGGGCCGTCGACGAGGCGCACCTCGGAGCCGGGGAGCGGGTGACCGAGCGCGAGCGGCGGCCGCGGGATCCCGTCGGGGTGCGCGCCGAAGATCGCCGGTCCGGTCTCGGTCGTGCCGTAGGAGACCACGACCGCGGCGTCCGGGATCGCGTCGGCGATCCGGCCCACCTGCTCCTCGGTGATCGGCGCCGAGCCGAGCGACAGCGCCCGCACGGACCGCAGCGGGGACGGGTCGTCGCCGACCACGCGCAGTACCCGGATCCACATCGTCGGGACGGCGGCGACCGCGGTCACGCCGTACCGCTCGATGGCGTCGACATAGGCCGCGGCGTCGAACCGTGGGCAGATCACGGTCGTGAAGCCCAGCGCGAGGCCCCGGCCCAGGGTGACGAGGCCGTTCATGTGGAACAGCGGCTGGGCGATGATCTGGGTCTCGATGCGGCGGGGCTGCTCGGCGGAGATGGTGCGGAGCGCCCACAGCTGACCCTCGTGGGTCAGCGGCACGCCCTTGGGCAGTCCGCTCGACCCGGAGGTGTAGAGGATCTCGGCGAGGCCGTCCGCGGGCAGGCCGATCCCGGCGAGGGCGGCGAGCGCCGCGTCGTGGGGGACGGCGGCCAGGTCGGCGAGGAGCGGTGCCTGCGGGTCGTCGAAGTCGATGCTCGGCGTCCGCCCGGCCAGTGCCTCGCGCCCGGCGGCGTCGACGAACGTCAGCACCAGGCCGGCGTCCTCGACGACGTGGTCGAGCACGTCGCTGCCGGCGCGCACGTTGATCGGGACGGCCACCAGGCCGGCCTTCATGATGGCGAGGTACGCCACGACGTACTCGAACCGGTTGGCCGACATGATCCCCACCCGGTCACCGCCGGCCCAGGGGCCGCCGGCGAGCCGCGAGGCGAGCGCCGTGACCATCCTGCTGAGCTCGGGGTAGGTGTAGCCCACCGGTGCGTCCGGGACCCGCAGGTCCACGAACGCGAGCCGGTCCGTTGATCCTGCGTGCACCTCGGCGAGATCGCCGAGGTTGGCAACCGTCTCCATCAACCCTCCTCCTGTGCTGGGTGACGCCGGTGTGCCGGTCCCCGCTCGGGGACCGGCACACCGACGCCTTGCTGCGATGCCTACTTGATGTAGAGCGGGTACGGCGAGCCCATCGCGTACTGCGAGAAGCCCTCGAACGACAGCTTCGGGTCGTGCGCGAACACGGCCTGCTGCGTGTAGATCGGGATGTACGCCGCCTCCGACGCGTTCGCCTTGAGCGCACCCACGACCGCGGCGAGCTGCTCCTTGCTCTGCGCCGTCGTCGTGCTGGCGGCCCGGACGAACCCGTCGAGCCCGGGCGCGTCGAGGTTGGCGTAGTTCGAGCCGCCCACCGGGATGCCGTCGGCACGCATGAGCGTGTTCGGGTAGAAGTTCGGGTCCGGCGAGAGACTGGAGTACGTCGACACCGTCATCTCCGTCGTGTGGTTGCTCGAGTTGGTCAGCCACTCGGCACCGGGCAGGCCCTTGATCTCGATCTCGAGACCGATCTTGGCAGCCTCCTCCTTGAGGATCTCGGTCGACCGCACGAACGACGGGTAGGTCGAGATGACCTCGGCCACGACCTTTTCGCCCTTCTTGTACGACGACTGCTCCAGCTCGCTCTTGGCGGCGTCGAGGTCGTAGTCGTAGGTCTCGATCTGGTCGTAGGCCGCGGAGACCTCGTCCTTCGGCAGCTCGGTCCACACCCGCTCGGAGACCATCTGCGTCGCCGGGTCACCGAAGCCCTTGAGGGCCGACTTGATGATCGCCTCGCGGTCGACCAGGTGGGCGATGGCGCGACGCACGTGCACGTCGGCCAGGGGGCCCTTGTCGGTCAGCAGCGTGATGTAGCCGAGCGTCTCGGTCGGCGCCTTGGTGAGCTTGACGTTCGAGCCCGAGAACGCCGTACCGTCGCCGCCGACGACACCGTCGACGTCGCCCGCACGGACGGCGGCCGCACCGGGGACGGCCGCGGCGAAGACGAGCTTGACCGTCTTCCACGACTCCTTGAAGTCGGTGCCGGCCTCGCCGGCACCCCACCACGCGTCGTTCTTGACGAACGTCATGCCGGCGCTGGAGTTGAAGTCCTTGGGCTGCCACGGGCCGGTGCCCATGGTCAGGACGCCCGGTCCACCGAGGTCCTTGTCATGGGCCTCGCCGAACTTCTTCTCGACGATCTGGCCGGCGTACGCCGGGGTGTACTGCCAGGACGAGTCGGCCTGCTTGAGCTTGACGGTGACCTCCATCGGCCCCGTCGCGGTGACCGAGGCGACCGACGCGTACTTGCTCGCGGTCTGGGCGGTCTCGTCGCGGTAGCGGTCGAGCGAGTAGACGACGTCCTCGGGGGTGACCTCGGCGCCGTTCCAGAACTTCACGCCCTCACGCAGGGTGTAGACGTAGGTCAGCGGGTCGGGGTTGTCGACCTTGGTCGCGAGCGCCGGCTGCACCTTGCCGGTGCTGTCGAGCTTGATCAGGCCCTCGAGCGCGAGCCCGTTGACCCAGAGCGCCGGCTGGTCGTACTGACGCGCGGGGTCCATGCTGCGGATGCCACTGGTGGCGATCGTCAGGGTGCCGTCGGAGTGGTCTCCGCCGGTGCTGTCGTCCGAGGACGAGCCACATGCACCTGCGATCAGGACGATCCCCAGGGCAGCGATACCCATGCGGAGCGTGCGGACGGATCTTTTCATGCCTTACCCATCTGTGAGCGCTTCCCCAGCCAGTCGGATGACGTTCTGGGCACTGCTTCGAGCAGCTGCTTCGTGTATCCCGAGGTCGGAGAGTCCAAGATCTCCGCGGACCCCGTCTCCACGACCCGGCCCTTTTCGAGCACGTAGACGGTGTCCGCAACCTGGCGCACCACGGCCAGGTCGTGCGTGATGAAGAGCAGGGCGATGCCTGTCTCCCGGCGGATGTCGTTGAGCAGGTTGAGCACCTGCGCCTGGACCGACACGTCCAGGGCGGAGACCGGCTCGTCGCAGATCAGCAGCTCGGGGTTGAGCGCCAGCGCGCGGCCGATCGCGACCCGCTGGCGCTCACCGCCGGAGAGCGCGGAGGGACGCCGGGCGGCGTACTGGGGCCGGAGCCCGACGCGCTCGAGCACCTCGGGCACCGACAGCACGTTCTCGTCGCCGAACAGCGCGGCCTGGCGGCCGGCCTCCGCGAGGGTCTGACCGATGGTCATCCGCGGGTTGAGCGAGGAGTAGGGGTCCTGGAAGACGTACTGCACCTTCGAGCGCCAGGCCCGGACGTCGGAGCGCGGCAGCCGGCTGCCCTGGGTGATGTCGATCCCGAACACCTCGGCCGCGCCGGTGGTCACGGTCTCGAGCCCGACCAGGCAGCGGCCCAGGGTGGTCTTGCCCGAGCCGGACTCGCCGACGAGGGCGACGGCCTGCCCCTTGCGGACCGTGAGCGAGACGTCCCGGAGGGCCGACACCGCGGTGTTGCCGTGGCCGTACTGCTTGGAGATGCCCTGGAGCGAGACGATGACGGGCGCGGACAGGTCCTGCGCGACGACCTCCTCCGCGCCGTGCTCGACCGTCGTGAACCGGGTGTCGAGCTCGGCACCGATCTCGCCGACCCGCAGGCAGGCCGACGCGCGGTCGTCGCCGATCGGCGCCAGCTGGACGCGCTCCTGCGAGCAGTCGGGGGTCGCCCACTCACAGCGCTCGGCGAAGCGGCAGCCGACCTGGCGCTCGCGCACGCTCGGCAGCTCGCCCTTGATCACGGGGAGCCGGGCGAGCCGGCGGTCCAGCGGGGGCTCCGAGGCCAGGAGGCCCAGTGTGTAGGGGTGTCGCGGCGAGCGGGAGAGCTCGTCGGAGGGACCGGCCTCCATCATGGCGCCGGCGTACATCACATAGACGCGGTCGCAGGCCGCGAACGCGACCCGCAGGTCGTGGGTGATCATGATCATCGACATCCGGCGCTGCCGCTGGATCGAGATGAGCAGCTCGAGGATCTCCTGCTGCGTCACGGCGTCCAGTGCGGTGGTCGGCTCGTCGGCGATGATCATCGCCGGGTCGGTCGCCAGCGTCGCGGCGATGCCGACCCGCTGGCGCATGCCACCGGAGAGCTGGAACGGGTAGCGGCGCGCGACGGACGGGTCGGTGATGCCGACCTCCTCGAGCCGGCGCTGCACCTCGGCCTGGCGCTCCGGCTTCGACATCGCCTGGTACTCGGGCTTCTCGCGCAGCACCTCCTCGAGGTGCCGACCCACCCGCATGAGCGGGTTCAGCATCGTGAACGGGTCCTGGAGGATCATGCTGGCCTCACGGCCGCGCACCACCTTGCGCATGTCGCGCTCGGACGCGGTGAGCACGTTGATCCCGCTCAGCTGCGCGGTTCCGGTCGCGGTGAACCCCGACGGCAGCAGCTGCAGGAGGGAGCGGACCGACAGCGACTTGCCGCTGCCGGACTCGCCGACGATGCCGATCGTCTCGCCACGGTCGACGTGGAGGTCGACCCCGTCGACGAGGATCCGGTCCTCGTCGCCGGTGCGCAGGCTGATCGTCAGGCCGGCGACGTCGAGGAGGCGGGAGGCGGGCTCAGTCATTGCGGCCTTCCTTCGTGGAGAGGCGGTCGTAGACGTAGTCGCCCAGGACGTTCACGCTGACGGCGGCGAAGATGATCGCGAGGGCCGGGCCGATCGCGGTGAGCGGGTTGTCGAGCAGGACGGCCTGGCTCTCGGCCAGCATGGTTCCCCAGTCGGCACTGCCCGGCGTCGAGCCGAGGCCGAGGAACGACAGCGCCGACAGGTTGATGAGGGCGAAGGCGAAGCTCAGGAACGCCTGCGAGATGGCCAGCGGCAGCACGTTGGGCAGCAGGTGGCGGAACATGATGCGCGTGCGGGACATGCCGAGCGTGCGGGCCGCTTCGACGTACGGGCGCGACTTCTGCTCGATCGCGGCCGCCCGCACCAGGCGGGTGTCGTAGGGCGCGGAGAGGATCATGATCACCGCGACCGCGACCCAGTAGCCGCCGCCCAGGACACCGATCGCGACGATCGCGACGAGCACGCCGGGCAGGGCGTACATGAGGTCGACCCAGCGCATGATGATCCCGCCGGGCAGGCCGCCGACGTAGCCGGCGATCAGGCCCAGGACGCAGCCGATGACGAACGCGCCGATCGCGATGATGAGCGGTCCGTAGAGCGCGGTGCGCGCGCCGAGCACGACCCGCTCGAAGATGTCGCGACCCAGGTCGTCGGTGCCCAGCCAGTGCGCACCGGACATCCCCTGGAGACCGTCGGTCAGGGACTGCACGTTGGCGTTCGGCACCAGCATCGAGCCGAACAGGCCGGCGACGACGATGCACGACAGGTAGGCGATGCACAGCAGGACGCTGATCGACGGGAGCCGGCGGCGGGTACGCCGTACGGTCGGGGCCGGCGCGTCGGAACCGGCGGTCAGCTCGATGCTCATCGGCTCTCTCCGCTCACGGCGATGCGCGGGTCGACCGCGAGGTAGGCGAGGTCGGTGACCAGGTTGATGAGGAAGACGGTCGCCGCGATCACCAGCGTCACTCCTTGCACGATCGGGAGGTCCTTCTGCTGGACCGCGCTGACGAGCAGGCTGCCCAGGCCCGGCAGCGCGAAGGTGGCCTCGACCACGACGGCGCCGACCATCACGAAGCTCAGGACCACGCCCGCGGCGGTGATCACCGGGACCAGCGAGTTGCGCAGGACGTAGTTGAACAGCAGCCGCGACGGCTTCACCCCGCGCGCCCGGGCCGCGATGATGTAGTCCTGACCGGCCACCTCGATGACGGCGGTCCTCGTGTAGCGCACCACCAGCGCGATCGTCGCCGTGCTCAACGCGACCGCCGGCAGGATCAGGTGCCGCAGCCGGTCGCTCCCGGGGTCACCCGCACCGATCGCCGGCAGCCAGTTGAGCTGACCGGCGAACACGATGATCAGCAGGATGCCGACGGCGAACGACGGCGCGCTCACCGAGATCATCGACAGCTGCGAGACCAGCCGGTCGGCGAACCGCCCGCGCCGCAGGCCGGCCACCATCCCGAGCGGGATGCCCAGCGCCATGGTGATCAGGAAGGTCAGCGCACCCAGCTGCACGGTGACCCCGGCCCGCTCCACGATCGCGGACGAGACGCCCTGGCCGGTGAGGACCGACTGCCCCAGGTCGAGGTGCACGGCGTCCGTGAGCCAGTTCCAGTACTGCAGGAGGAACGGGTCGTCGAGGTTGTAGCGCGCCCGGATGGCCTCCATCGTCTCCGGCGTCGCCGGGAGGTTGCCCAGCAGCAGACGCACCGGGTCGCCGGGCGCGAGCGCCAGCAGCGAGTAGATCCCGAAGGAGTAGACGACCAGCAGGATGGCCGCTCCAGCGAGACGTCCGAGGACGTATCGGAGTGTGGAGCGCAAGGTCATGGATCGATCGCTCTCTTCGTGGACGGGAGGGTGCTTCGCGCCGCGGCGGCGTCGTGTGAACGTACTAGCATGTTGATAAACATGTCAACGGATCCGACAACGAAAACCCCCATGAAATGGGGGCGAACGGAGAGTCCGGTCAGCCTGCGAGGCTGACCGGTGCACCGGCAGGCGTCACCGGGGGCGTCGGGGCACCCAGACCAGGCCGTCGTTGACCGGCTCCGACGAGTCCTGCGCAGGCAGACCGCCCCACAGGATCAGCCGCTCGCCGGCCCACGCGACGACCTGGTACGCCGCGTGGCCGGGGCAGCGCGGGACCTCCAGCGCGTCGGGCGGGAGCGCGGAGACCAGCCGGTCACCCGCGGTGATCCACGCAGGCCCGGCGGCAGCGGCTCCGAGGAGGCAGCCGGCGTCCGGCGCGTCGGGCAGCCCGGGGTGGCCGTGGTCGGCGGGCACGAACTCGCGCCACGTACCGGTCGCGGGGTCGTAGGCCTGGTTGCGTGCCGGAGGGTCGGAGTTCTCGGCAGCGACGAGCAGGTCCCCCTGCGGGATCAACCACTGCCCCTGGGTCAGGTCGGGCGTCGCGGGGTCCACGACCCGCCACCGGTCGCCCTCGAGCACGGCGAGCCGGGACGGCTTCCCGTCGTAGGCGCCGACGTGGTTCTCGGCCGCCATCGAGAGCAGCCACAGCCGCCCGTCGAACCACGCCATGCTCCGGTCGTAGGACTCCCCGAACGGGTCGGCCGGCAGCGGCGCCCAGGTCCCGGTCGCGCCGTCGAAGCGGTAGTCGGGCGACGCGGTGCCGCGCTTGTCGTAGGAGAAGCGGACGGCATCGTCGGCGCCGTCCTTGACGTCCTTGCTGGGGATGACGACCAGCCCGCCGTCGATCACGTGCCCGGGGACGTCCTGGACCTGCTCCCACGTCCCCGTCGCCGGGTCGAGGAGCAGGGTCACCCCCGAGGCCGCGCCGACGAGCAGGGCGCGGTCCCCGAGCCAGGCCCCGAACCCGGGCCCGAGCGGCTGCGGCGCCGGCGGCAGCAGCCGCCAGGTGTCTGCGGCCGGGTCGTAGGCGGCGGCCTGCGCGGACGGCGTACCGGACCGGTAGCAGTCGGCGATCGGCGGGCACACGGGCCCTTCCTCCCCACCCGCGACGACCAGCTCGGTGCCGGTCCACACCCCCACGGCGTTCGCACTGCCCGCCAGCGGCGAGGCCGCGATCGGCGCCCAGTCCCCGGTCGGCGCCACGTCCCGGCCGGAGGGTCCGGCCGGCCGGGTCTGGTCGTCGCGCCCGTCCGGCCCGACCACCCCCAGCACCGTCCCGGCCGCCACGATCACCAGCACCGCCGCCACCGCCCCCAGCACGGTCATCCGCACCGAGCGCCGGTGCCGGGCCGCTGCCACCGCCGCCCGCATCCGCTCCCGGTCGGCGTCGTCCACCCCGCGCGGCGCGGCCGCGGCCCGCAACGCCTCGTGCAGCCGGTCATCCATGGCGATCCTCCTCGGAGAGCCCGGCCGCGGGGACGTGGGCGCGGAGCCGTTCCATGCCGCGCGAGAGGTGGCTCTTCGCCGTACCGGTCGAGCAGCTCATGACCTCGGCGATCGAGGCGAGGTCCAGGTCGTCGAGGTGCCGCAGCAGCACGGCCGTGCGCTGGCGCGGGGTCAGCTCGGCCAGGGCCGCGAGCACCCACTCGTCGAGCCCGCCCACCGCCGCCTCGGCCGCCTCCACACCCACCATCTCCGGGACGGCGTCGGTCAGCACCTCACGCCGGCGCCGCCGGCGACTGTCGATGTGGAGCCGCACCAGCGTGGTCCGGGCGTACGCCGCGGGGTTCCCGTCGCGGCGGATGCGCGACCAGTGCCGCGACATCCGGACCAGCGCGTCCTGGACGAGGTCCCACGCGTCGTGGTCGGAGCCCGTCAGCGCCCGGGCGTAGCCGAGCAGCCGGGGCAGCTCCCCGTCCACGAACGCGTCGAACTCGTGCTGCTGCATCGCTCCCTCTCCACGCCCTGTCAGCACTGATACGACCGGGACGCCGAGAAGGTTGAGACGGAGCGGCTAGGAGCTCTTGTCCCGGGCCGTCGCCGCGAGCCAGCGCGGGTCGTCGGTGACGTCCCACGGCGGGTCGATCGGCCCACCGGCCGGCTCGTCCGGGAAGAGCGCGTCGAAGAGGTGGCGCAGGTTGTCCCGCAGATGCCGTACGACGGACGCCCGGGCCCGGTCCGCGTCCTTGGCCGCGATCGCGTCGTAGGTCTCCTGGTGCTCGGGGTCGTTGAAGAACACGTAGGACTGGCTCAGGTAGCCGGGCACCAGCGCCCAGAACCGCTGCATCTCGTCCTGGAGCGTGCCGATCATCGCGGTCAGGCGGCGGTTGCCGGACATGCCCGCGACCATCTGGTGGAACTGCCGGTGCAGTCCACTCATCGTCTCGACGACCTCGGGGTCGTTGGGCGAGCGTCCTTCGAGGCGCTTGACCTCGGCCATGGCGTTGGCGTGGGCGGACTCGAAGGCGGCGGCGTCGGCCGGGGTGAAGGCGGCCGCGGCCAGCTCGGCGGCGAGGCACTCGAGGCGGACCCGGATCTGGAACAGGTCGCGGATCTCGTCGAGGTTGATCGGGGTGACGGTGTAGCCGATGCGGGGCTGTGCGACGAGGTAGCCCTCGGCGACCAGCCGCTTGAGCGCCTCGTGGGCGGGGGTGCGGCTGACCTCCATCTCCTGGGCGATCTGGTGGGCCGCCAGGACGTCGCCCGGGCGGACCTGTCCGGTCAGGATCCGGGCCTTGATGTCGGCGTAGACCATGGCGGCCAGACCACCGTGCGCGGCGTCCCTCATCGTGCCTTCTCCCACTTCCGACGTACGAGCGCGCCCATCATGACAGCGACGTCTTCAGGAAGTCGATCAATGCGCTCCACGCGTCGGCACGCGCCCGTGCGGTCCCGGGGCGGGTCCCGCCATAGGCGTAGGCGACGTCGTTGACCGGGTGGACCGACCTCGTGACGACCGGTGTGAAGGGCAGACCGAGGTTGTGACCGGCGTCCGGGAACACCAGCCGGCGGGTCACCGCCGCGGTGCCCGCGGCGAGCCGGCGGCGCAGCAGGACGTCGCTCAGCTCGGCCGAGTCCCACATCAGGTCGGCACCTCCGCAGAGCAGCAGCACCGGGCCGGCGAACCGCTCGATGGGGATCGTCGCCCGGTCCAGGTCGTCCGGTGCGGCCGCCGCGACCGCGGCTCGGAAGCCCGGCGCGGCGGCGATGCCGGTCGGTGTCGTCGTGGACCCGCCGGAGACCAGGCCGTCGTCGGGGACGGGCGGTACGGGGTGGCCGGCGAGCGTCCACGCGGCGCCGTCGCGGCCGTCGGAGGTGAACGATCCCCAGACGTAGCCGGAGGGGACGACGGCGGCCGCGGCCCGGATGCCGGGGACGTGCGCGGCGACGAGCAGGCTGAGCTCGGCTCCGCGCGACTGACCCTTGACCGCGATCGCGTCCGCGCGCACCTCGTCGCGGGCCGCGAGCCAGGCGACGGCGTCGGCGACGTACTCGAGGGGGAGCTCGTAGAGGTCGTCGGGCCGGCTGGGGTAGTTGAAGCAGGCGAGGGCGAGGCACACGAAGCCACGGCTGGCGAGCAGCGCGGCCTCCTCCTCGTTGATGCCGCCGCCGGACCCGGACAGGCTGATCACCGCGGGCCGCGGACCGGGCTCGGCCGGGAGGAACAGCCGCCCGGCCAGGGGTGACGGGAGATCCTCGACGCGCACCCCGGGACCGCGGAGCTCGCGGGCGTAGTGCGCGACGGCGGAGCGGTCGCCCTGCTCCACGCGGAGGGTCCAGCCGAGCTCGTGCTCGGCCGGCGCCGGTCCGGCCGCGGAGCCCGGTCGCGCCTCCAGCGCCCACAGCAGGGTGGTGGGATCGGCGTCCGCGAACCCGTCGAGAGCGGTGGTCGCGAGGTCGACCACACCGTGTTCGTCGGCCGTGGCGGTGAACCGGCCCGACCAGTCAGCCCCCTGGTACGACGGCAGGTCGACCACGAGGGCGACGGACTCCCCCGGCACCGCACCGGTGATCCGTACGTCGAACGCCGTGTCGGCGAGCGAGCGCGCCGCCGGGCCGTCGATCGCCAGGCTCATCCGGCGTCGCTCCGGCCGTTGCCACCAGGCTTCAGGGTCTCGTCGAACCACGCGATGATCGCGTCGAGGCGGGCCTGCCGGTGCCGCGGCAGCCCGCTGTCGTGGAACATGTGGCTGGCGCCCGGGAACGACAGCAGCTCGGTGCGCTTCCCCGCGCGGTGCAGCGCCGAGAAGAACCGGCGGCCCTGGGCCGGCGGGCAGCGCAGGTCCTGCTCGGCGACCACCACCAGGACCGGGATCGCGACGTCCTCGGCGTAGGTCAGCGGCGACTTCAGCCGCTGCACCTCCGGGTCGGTCCCGATGTAGAGGTGCGTGTAGTCCACGTCGTCGTCGATGTCGGCGTCGTTCCACTCCACGGTGGCGCGGTCGACGATCGCCGAGGCGAAGCGGTCGGAGCGCGCGGCGAGCCAGGCGGCCATGAAGCCGCCGTACGACGCCCCGATCACGCCGACCCGGTCGGGGTCGCCGGCGAACTCCTCGACGGCGAGGTCGACGAGCGCGGTCAGGTCCTGGACGTCGACGTCGCCGAAGGCGTGGCGTACCGCCCGGCCGTGCTCGGCGCCGTAGCCGGAGGAGCCGCGCGGGTTGCCCATCACCACGACGTAGCCCGCGTCGACGCAGGCCTGAGCCTGGTCGAGCAGGCGCCAGCCGAAGGCGCGGAACGGTCCGCCGTGCACGGCGAGGACGACCGGGAACGGACCGTCGCCCTCGGGACGCAGCACCCACCCGTGCACCGGGTAGCCGTCGGCGGCCGTGCCGCTCACCTCGTGCATCCGCGCGAGCGGGCCGGCGGCGACGAGCGGTGCGCCGAACGACGTGAGGCGGCGCGAGCCGTCGGGCGTGACGGCGTGGAGCTCGCCGGCCTCGGTGTCGCTCGCGACGGCGGCCACGACCAGCCCGTCGCGGACGTCGTACCCGAGGACGTGGGTGGGCCCGGCGACCACGTCGGCGACGGCGCCGTCCGGCGCCACCTGCACCAGGTCGACGGCCCCGCGCCTCCCGACCAGCGCCAGCACGCCCGTGCCGGTCACGGTGAGCGGCTGCGGGACCAGGTCCGTCGTGTCCGCGTCGGTCAGGCGGGTCGCCGGCGCCGGCTCGGCCCCGCCCAGCGCGGTGACCCAGAGCGAGGTCGGGTTGAAGTACGTCTCGTTGAGCTCCCCGCCGGTCTCGGTGCCGAGGAAGTAGACGTGGTCGCCGTCCGCGCTGAAGGCGGGATGGCTCGCGCGCAGGTCGGTCCGCGTCACCACGGTCGTCCGGCGCTCGCCCAGGTCCCGCACGAAGACGTCGCGCGCCGGCACCGTGTCCCGGTCGGCGTGCCGAGCCGCGACGAACGCCAGCCGCGTGCCGTCCGGGCTCCACGCGGGGCCGTCGTGGTCGGCGGCCTCGGTGGTGTGCTGGGTGACCGCGCCGTCGGCGACGGCGACGGTGAAGACCTGCTTCGGACGGTCGAGCACGTAGCCGATGCCGTCCTCGCGGTAGCGCAGTCCGGTGATCCGGCGCGGCGGCTCGGAGGATGCCGTCCGCGCGATCGGCGCGACGTAGCGGCCCGGCTCGGGCACGCGCGCGACGTACGCGATCGCCGTCGAGTCCGGCGACCACTGCGGCGAGGAGACGCCGAGGGGATGGCTGGTGAGCACGCGGGGCGTGCCGCCGTCGTGCGGGAGGAGGTGGAGCTGGGGTCCCGAGCCCGGCACCGAGCGCGTGAACGCGAGCCAGCGGCCGTCGGGCGACCAGCGCGGCTCGCGATCGAGCTCGCCGGAGGTGATCCGGGAGGGCTCCGCGCCGTCGACAGGCACCCGCCACAGGTCCGCGAGGTAGCGGTCCGTCGCCAGGTCGGCCCGCTCGACCGAGACCACCGCGCAGTGCCCGTCCGGGGACAGGGTCGGCGAGCCGAGCACCTGGATCAACCCGAGGTCGGCTGCCTTCATCGTGCGACTCCCTTGCTTGCCATGTTGATAAACATGTTAGCGCAAGGGAGTCGGCGTCTCCCCGAGGTCCCAGAACAGTCCGGCCATGATGCCGAGCGCCTCCTTGGCCAGGCTCGCCAGCAGGTGCTCGTCGGGCGCGTGCTGCGAGCACCCCGGGTAGGAGTGCGGAACCCAGATCGTCGGGATGCCGAGGACGTCGGCGAAGCAGTCGTTGGGGAAGGTGCCGCCGAGGTTCGGGAGGATCGTCGGCACCTTCCCGGTCGTCCGCTCCACCGACGCCGCCGCCCACCCGACCCACGGGTCGTCGTGGTCCAGGCGGGTCGCGGCGGTGATCTCGGGATCGACCTCGACCACCACCTGCTCGAACCCGTGCGCGTCGAGGTGCGCTCGGACCGTCGTACCGACCGCGGTGTGGTCGGTGCCCACGACGAACCGCAGCTGGCACCGCGCCGAGGCCGTGCCGGGGATGGCGTTCTGGGGCCCGGTCGCCGCGCCCGCCGACAGGCCCAGCACCTCGAGCGTGTTCCAGCCGTAGAGCTGCTCGGGGGCGCTCAGGCCGGGCTCGCCCCACTCCTCGATCGGCGGCGCCGAGGGCCCGCCGTCGATCTCGATCGTGCCCAGGATCGCCCGGACCGGGTCCGGGATCGCCGGCGGGCGCAGTTCCTCGACGAGGATCCGGCCCCGCGCGTCGACCATCGTGGCGAGCGCGTTCGCCAGCAGGACCGCGGGATTGGCGAGCAGGCCGCCCCAGTTGCCCGAGTGGTAGCCGCGCGGACGCAGCGCCGCGCGCAGCGTGAACGACACCTCGCCCCGGGTGCCGAGCACGAGCGTCGGGCTGGCCTCCGCGACCCGGGTCCCGTCCGAGGCGATGAGCACGTCGGCGGCGAGCTCGTCGCCGGCCAGCGCCGTGCAGACCTCGCGCAGACCGGGCGAGCCGATCTCCTCCCCCATGTCCATCAGCACCGTGACGTTGAACCCGAGCCGTCCCTCCCGCACGCGCAGCACCTGCTCCAGCGCGGCGAGGTTGATCGCGTGCTGGCCCTTGTTGTCGCACGAGCCGCGGCCGTACCAGCGGTCGCCGTCCACCACGAGCCGCCAGGGCGACCACGGCGCGGTCCACCGCTCGGCGTCGCCCAGGACGACGTCGCCGTGGCCGTAGACGAGCACCGTGCGCAGCGCGGGGTCCTCGACCCGCCGCGCCACCAGGTACGGCGGCCGCTCCGCCACCGGGTTGTCCACGAGGCGCCACGTGAACCCGCAACGCTCCAGGCCCGGCACGATCTCCTCGCGCAGGTAGTCGCGGTGCACGTCACCGCGCTCGCCGGACTCGCTCTCGGTCGGGTAGGCGACCTTGCGCTCCAGCTCGCGCAGCAGCGCGCCCGACTCGAGGTGGTCCTCGGCGAGCTCGATCGCCCGCGCACGGGTCAGGGCACTCTCCACCCGTCCAGCCAAGCGCAGCCACGGTCGCGTGACCATCGCCGATTCCCGAAGCCCCCGTTGCCGATCCGAGAACTACTGTGTGCGCGTGCACCTCGTCAGCGACTCGCTCCGCTACTTCGTCGAGGTGGCGCGCACCGGTTCGATCGCGGAGGCCTCGGAGAGCCTGCACATCGCGGCCTCGGCGATCAGCCGGCACATCGCCCGGCTGGAGCAGGAGACCGGCACCCGGCTGTTCGACCGGCATCCGCGCGGGATGGTCCCGACCGAGGCCGGCCGGCTGCTGGCCGACCACGCCCGCCGCACGCTGCTCGAGGAGAGCGACCTGCTGGAGCGGATCCGCGACCTCCACGAGTCCGGCCGCGCCCTGGTCACCGTGGCGTGCACCGAGGGCTTCGTCGAGGACTTCGTCCCGGCCGAGATCGCGCGCTTCCGCGAGCACTTCCCCGCCGCCCGCGTGCACCTGACCGTGACCGACCCGGCCGCCGCTACCGAGGCCGTCGCGACCGGCACGGCGGACGTCGCCCTGACCTTCAGCCTGGCGCCGGCGTTCGGGGTCCACGTCGCGTTCTCGTCGGCCGAGCCGATCGTCGCCCTGGTCCCCGACGGCCACCCCCTCGGCGACCGCGACAGCATCTCGCTGGCCGACCTCCGGGAGCACCCGCTCGCGCTGATGGACGGGGGCAGCACCCTGCGCGAGCTCGTCGACATCGGGTGCGCCGCGGAGGGACTGCACCTGGGGCCCGTGCTGACCAGCAACTCGTCGGCCGCGCTCAACGCCCTGGCCCGGCGTACGGGAGCGGTGACGCTGACCGGGCTCCTCAGCGCGCGGCACCTGGTCGGGGACGGCTTCCGCACCGTCCCCTTGAGCAATCCCGAGCTGCGCCGCCGGACCCTGCAGGTGCAGACGATGGCGCGGCGTACCCTCCCACCGGCGGTCGACGCCTTCGTGCGCCAGGTCGTCGCCTCGCTCGGGACCTAGGCGGAGGACCGGGCCGCCCCGGGCGCTGACGCTCGAGGAGCCGGGTCGCGGTCGTCGATGGCCTGGCGGACCTCGCTGACGGCGGAGCGGACGGTGGTGCCGTAGGCGTCGTCGGGCAGGGCGGAGGTGTGCTGCTCGGCGCGGTCGATGTACTCGGCAGCCGCTTCGAACGCGCCCAGGCGGCGGAGGTTGTCGGCGATGTTGAGGTAGAGGCTCGGGTAGAACCCGGCCACGCGGAGGCCGGCGTGGTGCTGCTGGGCCCGTTCGTCGGTGAGCGCATCGGCTGCGTCGAGGGCGCGGACGTCCCACATGAGCGCCGATGCGGGATCCTCGTGGAGGTCCGCCAGGTAGTGAGCGAGCGTGCAGCGGTGGAACGGGTCGCCCGCGACCCCGATCTGTCGCCAGAGGGCGAGCAGTGCGCGCCGCGCCGGTTCGGGGTCGCCCTCGCGCCCGAGGAGCACAGCGTCGCCGATCGCCTCCATCGTCGGATCGGGCGTCGCGGCAGGGTCGGTCATGAGGGATCGGACCGGCAGGGCATGACGAGCGCGGTGAGGTCGCCGTCGTCCGCCGACCGGACCGTGGCGGGCAGGTCAGGACCGCGAAGATCGACCATCACGTCGTTGCCGAGCGCCTGGCTCAACGCGGGGTACAGCGTGGCCAGCTCGAACCAGACCGTCAGGTCGGGACCGGTCGCGGTGCCGTGCAGCGCCATGGCGGTCCCGGAGAGCAGGAGACTCGGCCGGCCGTCCGCGGTCCGCAGTCCGACGGTCGCCGGCGCTTGCCCCAGCGCCGCGAGGACCTGCTGCGCCTGGACGGTCACGCGATGGGTCACGGCGGGGAGGGACCCGATCAGGAGCCTGTGGTCAGGGAAGACCTCCGTCAGCACGCGGCACCGGGCCACGGCACCGTCGGCGGTGCGGAGGGCCAGCGTCCGCTCGCCCGCCTCCAAGGTCACGGTGGGACGTCGCCGGAGCCACGAGACGGCGCTCTGGAGATCGTCCCCGGCCAGCGTTCCTGCCCACGAGACGGTCGACGGCCGGATGGGCACCAGCGTCCGGGTGGCGAGGCGGTAGCGATCGGTCGCGGTCAGGGAGATCGCATCGGGACCTGCCTCCAGGTGGACACCGGCCAGCACCGGGACCTCGGGGTCGCGCGTCGTGGTGGCCAGGACCTGATCGACGGCCGCCGCGAGGACCGGACCCGGCAGGGCGCACAGCGTGAGGGAGGCATCCTCACCGAGAGACGCCTTGAGCGTTGCCGCGGTCTGCTGGATCTCCTTGGCCTCCGCGGTGACCTGGCCCACCTGCTCGTCGATGAGCCGGGCAGCCTCCGCGGCACCGGCGGTGAAGAACCGGCCGATCGTGGACAGCGGCATCCCCATCTCACGCAGCTGACGCAGCTGCGAAGCACGCACCAGCTGCGACTCGCTGTAGAACCGGTATCCCGTCATCGGGTCGACCTGCTCGGGACGCATCAGACCGGCATCGTCGTAGAACCGCAACGCGCTCGCCGTCAGCCCGGCGCGCTTGGCGAACGCGCCGATCGACATCAACTCCGGGTCAGCCACCCCCACATCGTCCGGCCTCGACCAACTCGAAGGTCAAGCCCGCGCCGGCCGTCGACGACGTCTCGCCCCGCAACGGCGAGGACCCTAAGGTCACCCCCATGCTCATCGTCGTGTCGGGAACCCATGCGAGCGGCAAGAGCTCGCTGATCGGCGACTTCTCCTCCGCGCACCCGGACGTCGAGGTCTGGCCCGACCCGATCGAGGAGCTCGGCGAGTACCCCACCGATCCCGGTGCGGGCGTCTTCTTCCAGCAGCTCCAGGTCGCGGCGGCACGCCTGCTCGCACCGGTCGACCACTCGGTGATCGCCGAGCGCGGCCCCCTCGACTTCCTGGCCTACCTCGAGGCCGCCGACCGGCTCGGCCGCCCCGTACCGTCGTCCGACCACCTCCGCCGGGGCGCCGAGCTCTGCGCCGCGGCGATGCGCCACGCCGACCTGCTGGTGCTGCTCCCCCTCGACCCGACCTCGCCGATCGACGTACCGCCGGACGAGGACCCCGAGCTGCGCGAGGTCATGGACGAGGTCCTGCTCGAGCTGTCCGACGACACCGACCTGACCGGCGGCACGGAGGTGGTCGAGCTGACCGGTCCCCCGGAGGTCCGCCTCGCCGCGCTGCGCGCCCGGGTCGACGTCCGGGACAAGTAGGACGCCTGCCTCTGCCGCCCGGGTCGCCCGGCCCGGCATCGTCGACCGGACCAGGAACGACGACGGAGAGGACGACAGACGATGCAGGCTCGACGGAGGGCGGCCGTTGCCGCAGCCATGGCGCTCGGCGCCTCGCTGATGGCGGTCGGCGCCGGACCGAGCGCAGGCGCGGCGCCCCGCGGTCCCGACCTCGTCGTCACCGCGGTCGGCACACCGCCGGCGAAGGTGCGCCCGGGCGGCCGCTTCGACCTCAGCACCACCGTGGCCAACAAGGGGCGCGCCGCGGCCAAGCCGAGCACGCTGCGCTTCTACCTCTCCCAGGACCGGAGCCGCGGCCGCAGCGACCTGGCTGCCGGCGGCAACGTCGCGGTGAAGAAGCTCAAGCCGCGCAAGAAGCAGACCATCAGCGGCCGGGTCGCCGTCCCCTTCGGAGCGGCCGACGGGAAGTACTGGGTGCTCGCCTGCGCCGACGCGACCAACCGGGTCAAGGAGTCCAAGGAATCCAACAACTGCCAAGCCTCGAGGACGCAGGTCACCGTCGGCGCGGACCTCCACGCCGTCCTCACCGGCGACCTCACGTTCAGCGACACGGGCCAGCGCACCGACCCGGCGACCGGCCGGACCGAGACCTGGACGCACACGGCGACCGCCGAGATCTCGATGCGGATCGACGGCCCGCGCCAGAATCCGACGTTCGCCAGCACCCACAGTACCTACGCGCGGACGGGCTCGGTCGTGGGCCGCGAGGTGACGCCCTCGTGCGTCTACGACCGCGAGCGCAAGGAGGCCGGCAGCGGAACGCTGCGCTACACCGGCGACCGCTTCACCGACGACATCTTCGGTCACTTCACGCGCACCGACCTGAGCGGCGTACGGATCGGGCTGTTCATGCGCGCCGCCTGGACCGACACCAGCAAGCAGACCGGCCAGGGTCAGTTCCCCTGCGAGAACACGTCGCGGACCACCACCGGCACTGGGCTCGACGTGAGCGACATCGAGCTCAAGGAGGTCGCGCGAGACAGCCGCACGTCCACCTACCGCGTGGTGGGCTGGGTGGCCGAGCAGGGCACTCCGTCGGACTGGGACAAGGTCGAGGGGACGCTCACGCTGACCCTGCGCTGATCCGGCCGGGCCGGCATCGGCGACATCCCGTAGGGGCGCCTCCGCACGGAGGTGCCCCTACTGCCGTCAGACCAGCAGCGTCATCGGACGCTCGAGCGCCTCGACGAGCCGGGCCATCCACCGAGCGGCGAGAGCGCCGTCGATCGCCCTGTGGTCGACGGACAGCACCAGGCGCAGAATCGTGCGGATCTCGATCCGCTGGTCGTCGCCGGCCCTCTCCACGACGGCCTCAGGGCGCGCCGCGCCGACCGCGAGGATCGCGGAGTGCGGCGGGTTGATGATCGCGGAGAACTCCTCGACGCCGTACATGCCGAGGTTGGTCACCGTGATCGACCCGCCGTCGAGGTCGCGCTGCTGCAGCCGGCCCGCGTTGGCCTGCTCGACGTAGTCACCGACTCGACGCGCCAAGCTCGACAGGGACAGCTGGTCCACACCGCGCACCACCGGCGTCACCAGTCCTCGCTCGGACGCGACCGCCACGGCCACGTCGACGGACTCGTGCCGCACCATGCCTTCCTCGGACCACACGACGTTGGCCTCCGGAACCGCGCGATGGGTGACGGCGACGGCGCGGAGCACGAGGTCGTTGACCGACACCCGCACCTGCGAGTGCTCGTTGATCTGTGCCCGCAGCGCCAGGAGCTCGTCGACGCGGACGCTCCGGGTGACGTAGAAGTGGGGGATCTCCTGCTTCGCCCGCGTGAGCCGCTGGGCGATCGACCGGCGCAGGCGCGTGTGGGGCTCGAGCGAGGTCCCGGCGGCGACCTCGACCACATCGGCGGTGTCCGCGACCGCGGTCGCCGGCTCCGCCGTTGCCGCGACGGCACCTGCCGGAACCGCGTCGCGCTGGGCGATGAGGCGCTCGACGTCACGCTTGCGCACGCGCCCACGTGGCCCCGTCCCGGTCACGTCCGCGATGTCGAGACCGGCCTCCTGCAGGAGGCGTCGCGCCAGCGGGCTCGAGAAGCGGCGTACCGCGGGGGCGGCGGTCACCGGGTCCGAGGCGACGGAAGGGACAGGACCAGGATCGGGCACAGGGTCCGCGCTCGGGTTCGGCGGAGCCACGCCCACCTCGGCGAGCAGCGCATCCAGCTCCCTGCCGACATCGCTGCTGTCCCCGACCAGCATCAGCGGGGCGCCGACGCCGATCGTCTCGCCGACGGTCGCGAGCAGACCCACCACGACACCGTCGAACTCGGCCTCGACCTCGACCACCGCCTTGTCGGTCTCGGCCACCGCGATGACATCACCACGGCTCACCTCGGCCCCGGCGGAGACACTCCACTCCGCCAGCTGCACCTCGGTCGCGCCAGCCGCCACCTCGGGCACCGACATCAACTGCACCATCTCGAACCCTCGTCTCCTCGTCGTGCCTTGGCTCGTCAGCCCGCTGCAATGTCGTTCAGGGCCGCGACCACCTCGTCGGTCCGCGCGATCGCCGCCCGCTCGAGCACCTTGCTGATGCTCGGCGAGGCCTCGGACCCGTGCACGCGGTGGACCGGTGCGTCGAGCCAGTCGAAGAGGCGGCGCTGGATCTCGTCCGCGAGCCATCCGCCGTAGGACGTCCCCGCGGCGCCCTGCTCGACGATCAGCACCTGGTTCGTCTTGCGCACGCTGGCCTCGATGGTGTCCCAGTCCAGAGAGGCGCGGTCGAGCCAGCGCAGGTCGATCAGGTCCGCCGAGATCCGGTCACCGACGACGTCCAGCGCATCGAGGCAGTGCCCCACCATGCTGAGGTAGCTGATGATCGTGAGGTCGTCACCCGTGCGCCGCACGGCCGCCTTGCCCACCGGGAGGCGGTAGTCGAGGTCGTCGACCGGCCCCTGCCCGGAGGATGCGTAGAGGTCGACGTGCTCGAGGACGACGACCGGGTCGTCGCAGGCCAACGCTGTGTTCATCAGGCCGACGTAGTCGAAGGGGTTGGACGGTGCGACGATCCGCAGCCCGGGAGCCGTGGCGAGCACGCCCGCGGGATCCATCGAGTGCTGGGAGCCGTAGCCGGTGCCCGCCGCGAGCTTGCTGCGCAGCACGAACGGCACGGCCGCTTCGCCACCGAACATGTGACGCGCCTTGGCGACCTGGTTGAAGAGTTGGTCGGCGGCCACCCACATGAAGTCGGCGTACATGAACTCCACCACCGGGCGGACCCGGCCGTCGAGAGCCATGCCGCCGGCCAGCCCGGCGAAGGCGTTCTCGCTGATGGGCGTGCCCAGCACGCGGTCCGGGAAGGCCGCCAGCGGAGCGCGTGTCGCGCCGTTGGTGCCTCCCTTGAGGCCGTCGACGTCCTCACCCATCACGACGACGGACGGGTCCGTCTCCATCCGGCGCGCCATGACCTCACTGACGACGTCGATGAACCGGCGCTCGGCGAGCTCGCCGGAGAACGTCTCCTGCTCCTCGTACCGCGAGCCGGCCAGCTCACTCAGGTCGCCGCGGATCCCGACGTCGACGAACCCCGGGTCAGGCCACGCGCCGGCGATGATCCGCCGCTGTCCGGGCTTTCCGTCCGGGTCGGCCTCGAGGAACTGCTCACCGAGCTCGCGCAGGACGCCTTCGACCTCGTCGACCTGGGCGTCGAGCTCCTCCTGGGTCGCCAGCTCGCGTCGCAGGACCTCGCTCCGCAGCTGGGCGATCGGGTCGCGCTCGCGCCACGCGGCTTCCTCCGCCTTGTCGCGGTAGCCGAACGCGGAACCCGGGAAGGGGCCGTTCTGGTGGAAGTAGCGGTAGACCTCGGCCTCGATGATCGTCGGACCGTTGCCCGCACGCATGTGTTCCAGCGCCTCGGTCATCGCCACGTGCACGGCGAGGGGGTCCATTCCATCCACACGCCACGACGGGATGTTGAACCCGAGCCCGCGGGCGGACAGCCGAGGCTCGGCTGTCGCGGCATCGACGTGCGTGGAGACGGCGTAGAGGTTGTTCTCGATGAAGAAGCAGACGGGCAGCTTCCATGCCGCCGCGAGGTTGAAGGTCTCCAGGACCGAGCCGATGTTGACCGCGCCGTCACCGAAGTAGGTCACGCTCACCGCGTCAGTGCCGGCATTGCGCATCGCCCAGGCGAAGCCCGCCGCCTGGGGCACGCCGCCGCCGACGATGGCGTTGGTGCCCATCGCCCCGGCCTCGCGCCACTGCAGGTGCATCGAACCGCCGCGACCACGGCAGTAGCCGTCCGCGAGACCACAGATCTCCGCCAGGGTGCGGCGCAGCACCTCTCGGACCTCACCGGTGACGCGCGGCACTCCGGTGCCGCCTGCGGGGAGCACGTGTCCGAAGGCCTTGGCCAGGAACTGGTGATGGCCCCGGTGCGAGCCATTGATCATGTCGTCCGTGCGCAGCGGGAGGATCGAGCCGATCGCGCCGCCCTCCTGGCCGATGCTGGAGTGCGCGGGTCCGTGCACGAGGCCCTGGCCGGCGAGCTCCAGGACGTACTCCTCGAAGGTCCGCACCCACTGCATCCGACCGAGGAGGTCGAGGAGCACCTGCGGCTCGGCGGTGTCACGGTCTCGCCGGCCGAGCGTCACCTCGACCCACGGCGAGACCGGCTTGAGATTGACGTGCTTCGGCATCCGCTGGTTCTCCTCATCGCGAGTAGTCGAATGGATACATTAGAAGAGATCGATCTGCCTGTCTAGCGCACAAGAATGCCTCCGCGCTCGCCATACCTCGCGCTCAATGGATACATTGGATTCATGAATCCTCCTCCTGTGCTGACCGGGGTCCGACGCGCTGACCACGTCGGGCTGACCGTTCCGGACCTCGATCAGGCGCATGCCTTCCTCGTCGACGTGCTCGGAGCCACCTACCGCTACGCCCTCCCCCGGCGCGAGGGCAGCGGCGACTGGATGCGCACGCACCTGGGCGTCGACGCGACGGCTGCCATCGCGGAGATCCGCTTCTTCGAGCTCGGGGGGCTGATCCTCGAGGTGTTCGCCTGGGAGGCACCGGACCAACGACGTACGCCGCCGCGCAACAGCGACGTCGGCGGGCACCACCTCGCGCTGTACGTCGACGACCTCGATCTCGCGGTCGACCAGCTGCGGGCTGCCGGGATCGAGGTCATGGGCGCACCGACGGCGAGCACGGGCGCCCACCTCGGGCAGCGGTGGGTCTACGTGCGAGCCCCGTGGGGTCTGCAGCTCGAGCTGGTCTCGTACCCGACCGGACGGGCGGTCGACGTCGAGCCCGCGCGCTACCGCGCCGACCTCGACCGACCGTAGGGTCACCTTCCGTGAGCACGCCCAGCCCGGTCGCCAGTCAACGCATCGCCGACGTCCTGGCCGAGCGGATCCTCGACGGCACGCTCGCCCCCGGGAGCCGGATCAAGCAGGACGAGCTCGCCGATGAGCTCGCGACGAGCCGGATCCCGGTGCGCGAGGCGCTGCGCATCCTCGAGACGCGCGGTCTGGTCACGCTTCGCGCCAACAGCGGCGCCTGGGTGATGTCGCTGAGCCTCGCCGACCTCGAGATGTCCTACGAGATCCGCGAGCGCATCGAGCCGTTGCTCCTGGCCGACAGCATCCCCCGGCTCACCGACCTGCACGTCGATCGCATGCGCTCCCTCCAGGAGGAGATCGCGGCGAACGACGACGTGGAGCGGTTCCTGGTCCTCGACCGCGCGTTCCACGAGTCGTCGTACGCGGGCAGCGAGGCCACCCAGCTGGCCGGCATGGTGCGCGGGCTGTGGGACACCACGCAGCCCTACCGACGTGCGTTCGTCCGGCGCGCCGGAGCCCAGGAGTCGTGGGTGATCGCGGCCGAGCACGACCTGCTGCTCGACGCGGTCTCCCGGCGCGACGTCGACATCGCCACCCGGATGCTGACCGTCCACATCCGCCGCACCCGGTTGGCGCTGCTCGACCACCCCGAGGTGATCGAGCAGGGCCAGGCACCGACGACCGCGGGGTGAGCGAGGTCAGGACGTCGTCACGGCCGCCATCAGGCGCGGAAGGTGGTGCTGCCCGGGCTTCTCGGTGCCCGCCTCGATCTCCCGGGCGATCTCGCTCAGGACCGCGTTGGCCGGTGCGCGCTTGCCCTTCGCGGCCCGCTCCCGCACCACGAGGCCGTTGATCTCCTCGACCTCGCTGCGGCGGCCCTTGATCCAGTCCTGGTGGACCGTGGTGAGCGTGGTCGGGATCGCGTAGTGCTGGTAGACCGCGTCGATCAGCGCGTTGACGTACGCCTCAGCCCCGTCCTCGACGCCTCCGGTCAGCCCGAACATCGGCAGAGCGCGGTGACCCAGATCGATCGCCGCCTCGAGCGCCTCGACGCCCGCCTGCACCATGAAGGCACGCATGCCCGGCAGGTCGGCGGCCTCGACCATGGGGAGGTCGACCACACCCGCACTGACCAGCTCGGTCGCGTTGACGACCAGCTTCATCCACTTGGCGGACAGGATGTCGTCGACGACCTCCACGTTTCCGGCCGAGCGGAGGATCGCGGCGACCTCCTCGGCACGGTCCTGGGGACCACCGTCGAGCGCACCGAGGGCGAACCAGGCCGTCTCCTTCGGGGTGTCCCGGTTGACCACGCCGGGCTCGAACATGTTGGAGGCCATCTCGATGACGGCGCCCAGCGTCCGCTCGACCCCGACGATCGAGGCGATCTCGTCGGCCACCATGCCGTTCTGCAGTCCCACCACGAGGCCGTCCGGCGCCAGGCGCGGCTTGATCAGCTCCGTGGCCCAGCGCGCGTCGTACGCCTTGACGAGCAGGAAGACGAGATCGAAGCTCTCCCGCATCTCTGCGACCTCGCACAGGTGGTGCGCCCGCACCTCGGTGACGGTGCGCTCGCCCTGGCACACGACGGTGAGCCCCTGCGCGCGGATGGCCTCGACATGTGCCGGCCACTGCTCGATGTAGGTCACGTCGTACCCGGCACGGACGAGGTCGGCCCCGATTCCCGCCCCGTTGGCCCCGGTGCCGAGGACGGCGATTCGTTCGATGGTCATCAGTTCTCCTCCAGCTCGGTGATGGTCCGGCGCTCCGGCGCCGGGAGTTCGGGGTGGCGGGTGACCTCGGCGATCGCCGCCCAGTCGAGGCTCTCCGCCCCCGGTCGCTCCAGCGCCGCGGCGAAGACGCCCTGGAGCGCGGGCAGCGACGGCAGCACCACGCCGCCGTCCTCGGCGACCTCGGCAGCCAGCCGGAGGTCCTTGGCTCCCAGAGGAACCGTGAACCCCGCCGGCCGGTAGGCGCGCTCGGCGATCAGCTGCCCGTACGTGCGGTGCACCACGCCGCCGAACAGCGTCGCGCCCAGCAGCTCGGCGAACAGGTCCGGCGCCACCTCGTGCGCCTCCACGAGCGCGATCGACTCCGCGAGCGCCTGGAGTGCATGGATGATCTGCAGGTTGACCGCGATCTTCACGACGTTGGCGACCTCGGGCCGCTCCGAGATCGGCCAGACCCGGGCACCGATCGTCTCGAGCAGCGGTCGAGCCCTCTCCAGCACCTCGTTCCTGCCGCCGACGAGGATGTTCAGCCCTCCGGACGCAGCGACGGCCGGCCGGCCGAGCACGGGCGCCGCCAGGTAGTCCATGCCCGCGTCGGCGCAGCGCCGGCCCAGCTCCCGGCTGGCGCGCGGGCTCAAGGACGCCATGGAGACGTGCAGCCGGCCCGCTGGACCGTCGAGCGCGGCCGGCGAGAGGACCGCCTGGGCCGCCTCGTCGTCGGCGAGCATCGAGAAGGACACCGGTGCCTGGAGGGCAAGCGCGGCGTCGGCCGCGAGCTCCGCCCCCTGCTCGGCCAGCCGCACGCCCGCCGCGGGGCTGCGGTTCCACACCCGCACCCGGTGCCCCGCCGCGACGAGTCGCCCGGCCATGGCCGAACCCATCGACCCCAGCCCGAGAAACCCGACCGTTCCCGGGTCGTGGACGCTGCTCACGCCGGCGGACTTCCCCAGGGCGTGTTGCGGTGCGACTGCGAGTCCCGCAGCGTGCCGAGCTCGCCGCCGACGGTGTAGTACTTGCGCCCGGCGACGATGAGGTCCTCCGCCGGGAACTTCGTGATGACCTGGCACCCGTCGCGGGTGACGACCACCTCCTCCTCGATCCGCGCGGCCCCGATGCCGTCGGCGGAGGGCCAGTAGGTCTCCAGGGCGAACACCATGCCCTCCTCGAGCACCTCGGGGTGGTCGAGCGACACGAGGCGGGAGAAGATCGGCTTCTCCCAGATCGAGAGGCCGACGCCGTGCCCGTACTGCAGGGCGAACGCCGCCTCCTCGTCCGGGAACCCGAACTCCTGCGCCTTGGGCCAGACGCTCACGATGTCCGCCGTCGTCGCTCCAGGGCGCACGAGCGCGATGGCCCGGTCCATGTACTCCCGGGCGCGGGTGTAGGCATCGCGCTGCGCCCGGCTCGCCGAACCGACCGCGAAGGTCCGGTAGTAGCAGGTTCGGTAGCCGTTGAAGCTGTGCAGGATGTCGAAGAACGCCGGATCGCCGGGCCGGATAAGGCGGTCGGAGAAGACGTGGGGGTGCGGCGAGCACCGCTCGCCCGAGATCGCGTTGACGCCCTCGACGTACTCCGAGCCGAGGTCGTAGAGGGTCTTGGCGACCAGGCCGACACACTCGTTCTCCCGCACTCCCGGGCGCAGGAAGCGGTAGAGCTCCTCGTAGGCGGCGTCGACCATCGACGCCGCGTGCGTGAGGAGCCCGATCTCGTCGTCGGTCTTGATCCGACGGGCCTCCAAGAAGATCTGCTGGCCGTCGACGACGTCGATGCCCTGCTGCTGGAGGGCGAACAGGATCGGCAGCTCGATCACGTCGACCCCGAGCGGCTGGTCCGCGACGCCGAACTTCTCGAGCTCGCGCTTGATCTTGCGGGCGACGTCCTCGGCCACGCCCGCGTCGGGCGTGAACGCCCCACGCAGCGTGGAGATGCCGGCGCGGGCACCGGACTCCAGACGCGGCCGGACCGCGCCGTGGTGAGGGGCGTGCGGGTCGGCGTCAGCCTCCGCCGTCGTCGTGTTCAACCACGGGTTGTACAACGCGTGGTGCTTGGCCGCGGATCCGAAGTCCCACGAGATCGGGTCGGTCTCCCTGGTCAGGAGGGAGAACCTGATCAGCTTGTCCATCGCCCACGTCCCGATGTGGGTCGCCGTCATGTAGCGGATGTTGGAGAAGTCGAAGGCGAGGATCGCGCCGCAGTCGGACTTCTCCAGCTGGGCCTTCAACCGAGCGAGCCGCTCGGTCCGCAGGCGGTCGAAGTCGATCCGGGCCTCCCAGTCGACGGCGTTGCTGCCGGTGGTGGCGGTGTTCGACATGAGTTCCTCCTCGGCCGGTCCGGCCTGTGGGTTGGGTGGGGTGGGTGGCGCGTCAGCGCGCGGCGAGCGCGACGGAGAACGGCATGGGCAGCTGGGCAGCCGTCCGCGACGCCGTCATCCGCGTGAGCCACCGCGCCTGGACGGCCTGGTGCAGCGGGTGCGTGAGGTACTCGCGGAGTCCGTCCTCGTCGCGGACAGCCGCTGCGACGACGAAGTCCGCGGTGCTCGGCGTGATGCCGAGGTTCGGTCCGCAGGAGTACTGCACGATCGCGTCGAGCTGGTCCGCCATCAGGTGGAGGTCGGCGCTCGCGCCGGCGATGTCCTCCGCCGTGACGTCGTCCGCCCAGGTGAAGAGTGCGAGGTGGAGGATCATGACTGCCCGCTCCGCATCCTCGCCCGGCGAGCCAGCATCGGCAGGACCGCCGCCACGATCACGAAGATCCCCTGGATCCAGTACTGCCAGGCGATGCTCCACGAGAGGAAGGCGAGCGCATTGGTGATGACCTGGAGCAGGAGCGCCGCCGCGGCGACGCTGACCGCGGACCCCGAGCCACCGAAGATGCTGACGCCGGCGATCACGATCACCGTGACCGACGCCAGGGTCAGTGCCTGACCGCTGTTCGCATCCCCGATGCCCGTCTGGGCGAACAGGGCAATACCTGCGCCTGCGCTCAAGGCACCGGACATCGCCATCGCGATCACCCGGGTGCGCAGGACGGGGACACCCATGCGGTTCGCCTTGACCGCGTCGGCGCCCACCGCCCGCAGCCCGCGGCCGAGCGAGGTGTGCTGCAGGACCTGCGCCATGCCCGCAGTGACGAGCAGGCCGAGCACGAGCAGGACCGGGACGGTGGCGATCGTCGCCCCCAGAAGGTTGAGCACGTCCAGTCCGGCCGCACCACCAGGTTGGGGCCGCAGCACCTGCGCAAGACCCAGCACGGCAACCGACGAGACCAGCGTCGCGATGACCGCCGGCACCTGGAGGCGCGTGACGAGCAGACCGTTGACGGTACCGACGGCCGCGCCGGCGGCGATGGCCAGAACTGCGCCGATCGCCAGGGCACCCGCGCCACCGTCCGCGTGGTACGAGACCACCACGCCTGAGAGCGCGACGACCGATCCGACACTGAGGTCGATGCCGCCGGTGATGACGACGACCAGCTGCGCGAGGCCGACCAGCATCAGGACGGCGGAGGCGAGCAACAGCTGGCTGAGGTTGAGCGGTTGCAGGAAGGCGGCGTCCCGACTCGCTGTGGCGAGGGCGACGAGCCCGGTCAGGGCCAGCAGTGCCACCGGCTGGATCATCGCGCCGCGCCGGCGGCGCCGACCCGGAGCCTGGCCCCGCGCCCGCGCGCCCTGTGTGGCGACCGCCATCTCGCCGGCCTCGGAGGTCGCATGATCGGCGAGCAGGGCGCCGCCGATGATGGCGCGCTCGGTGATCTCACCGGCCCGGAGGTCCGCCGCGACAGCTCCCCGGGAGAGGACGAGGACGCGATCGCACAGGCCTTCCAGCTCGACCGCGTCCGTCGACAGCACGACGACCGCGACGCCGGAGCTGGCCAGCTCACGCAGGCAGCTGTAGATCTCCACCCGCGCCCCGGCGTCGACACCCTGGGTCGGGTCCTCCACCAACAGGACGCGTGGGTTCGCCAGCCTGGCTCGGGCCAGCAGCACCTTCTGCTGGCTGCCACCCGACAGCGAGACGACGGTGCTCTCGAGTGTCGCCGTCTTGACGGCGAAGTCGTCGATGGCCTCCCGGGTGAGCTCGTACTCGCGCGCACGGCGGGTCCAGCCCGCGGGCATCGCGTCGCCGAGCGCGGAGGCCACCACGTTCTCCCGGATCGAGAGGTTGCCGAACATGGCGGTGCCCAGCCGATCACCGGGAAGCAGGACGACCCCCGAGGCCGTGGCGGCGCGGTGGCTGCGGATCGACACCTCTGCGCCGTTCACCCGCACCACTCCCTGGACCGTGCCGCTGCCGCCGAGAGCGTGGAGCAGCTCTCGCTGCCCGTTTCCCTCGACACCGGCCAGCCCGAGGATCTGGCCGCGCGGCACCTCGAACGAGACGTCGCGGAAGCCGGGACCGGCGAGGCCCTGGACGGCGAGCACCGGGGTCCCGGGATCGGCGCTCGCCTTGTCCGGGAACGTGGTCTCGAGCGATCGCCCGATGATCATGGTGACGATCTCGTCGGCGGTGAACTCGGAGACGTCACCCCGGCCGACCACCCGGCCGTCGCGCAGCACCGTCTGGTCCTGCGCGATCGACATGACCTCCGGGATCCGGTGCGTGATGTAGGCGATCGCCGTCCCACGCCCCTGGAGCTCGGCGACCTTGTCGAACAGCCACGAGGTCTCCTCGGCACCCAGTGCCTCGGTCGGTTCGTCGAGGACCAGCACCTGCGGATCGCAGGCCAGGGCGGCCGCGATCTCGATCAGGTGGGCCTCTCGTTGGCTGAGGTCACCGACGACGGCCCCCGGGTCGATCGGGAGCCCGAGATCCGTGAAGAGACCGGCCAGCCACGCAGTCGCGTTGCCCCGGGCCGGCTTCTTGTCGGCGGGGAGCAGGGTGAGCACGGCATCGACGACCGTGAGCGTCGGAGCGAGGGCAGGGGTCTGGTACACGATGGCCAGGCCCTGGGCGCGCGCCTGCCCCGGCTGCAGGCGACGGTGCGTCTGACCGGCGAGGTCGATGGTTCCCTGGTCGGGAACCACCGAGCCGGCCGCGATGCCCACGAGGGTCGACTTGCCGGCGCCGTTCTCACCGAGGATGGCGTGCACGCGCCCCGGCAGCAGCTCGAGGCTGACGCCGTCGAGCGCGCGCACACCCGGATAGCTCTTGCCGATGCCGTCGAGGCGCAGGGCCGCCGACTGGTCGGTCGTCATGGCGGTCGTGGTCGTCGTCGTGGTCATCGGGCGATCACTTGAAGAGCGCGTCGAACTCGTCCGCGGTCAGCAGCGAGGACGGGGAGGCGTCGGAAGGCGCTCCGGACAAGCAGGCGTCCGTGGGGGCCACGCTGCCGTCGGTCGCGCCCGTGGAGTCCTCGAAGAGCGAGAGCTGGTAGATCGACGGCTCCGCGTCGTCCCGCTCGGCGAGCGCGCCGAGCGCCTTGCGCAGGGCGACACGTCCCACCCAGGTGCGGCTCGAGACGGTCGCGAGCTCGTAGCCGGGGTTCTTGGCCTTGAGACCGGCGTACCCACAGCTGAGCGCGTTGTCGTCGGTGCTGGCGACCGGGGGGAGCTTCTTGCCGGCACTCTCGTAGGCCCGGATCACGCCGCCGGCCGCGGTGCCGTAGTCGACGATCACCGCATCGATGTCGTCGTAGCGCGAGAGCAGACCGGACATCGCCTGCTGCGCGACGGCCGGGTCCCAGTTGGTCACGACGGGCTCGTCATTGAGGAGCTTGACCTGGGGGTTCGCCGCCAGGACCTCCTTGATGCCGGTGAGCTCCTGCGCCGTGACGCTCGCTCCAGCCGGCCCACCGAGGAAGACGACATTCCCGCCGTCATCGCCGAGGTTGTCCACCACCCACTGCGCCCAGACCTTGCCGCTGTTCGCCGGCTGCCAGTCGGTGTAGTCCAGGTAGTCCGCGCCGGGGCTGCCCGTCGGGTCCGATGCGAACGCCACGACCGTCGACCCGGACTTGGTGGCGCTGCGCAGCGCGGGGAGGTGTGCCTCTCCGGGGCCGGCGTCGGGGATGACCAGGATGATGTCGGTGCCCTTGGCCGCCATGCTGACGATCGCCTGGTTGGTCGCCTGCACGTCACCGCGACCAGCGGCGTAGTCGACCGAGGTGATCGCGTCACACTTGGCGGCCTCGCTCTCGATCTCGGCCTTGACCGTCTTCGACCAGGAGTTGGTCCCGAAGCCGTCGACGATCCCGACGCTCAGGTCCTTCCCGCCGCAGACGTCGGCGATGTCGGTGAACTCGTCGGTGGTCCCGACCTTGCCCACGGAGATGTCGGCCTTGCTCGTGGACGAGCCCGAGGACGAGGTGTCGTTCACCGAGGAGCAGGCACTGAGTCCCAGGACGGTGACCGCCGAGGCCGCGAGGAACGCTCGCGAGACGCGTCGGTCGGAGATGGTGAGGTGCATGACGCTTCCTTTGGTTGGGGCTCGGACACCGCGTCCGGGCAGGGCTGATCGCGGCGGCCGCCGGGCGGCGCCGTTGAAGGTGGAGGAGCTTTCGGGGAAGGCCGGCGCGGGAGCGCCTCGCCTCAGGTCCGGACGGGCTCGCCCCGTCTCGGCCGGAACAGCGCGATCAGACGGGCGGGAGACTGGCCCAGGCGGAGCTGGAGCACGATGCCCACACCGATGATCAGAGCCGTGACGACGTTCTGGACCGCGGTCAGCGAGGTGAACGTCTGGACGAGCTGGGCGAGCTGGGCGAGGAACACCGCCCCCAGGGCGGTTCCGACCAGGCTTCCGCGGCCACCGGTCAGCGCGGTGCCACCCAGGACGACCGCAGCGATCGACGGCAGGAGGTAGCTGTCGCCGGCCGTCAGGGTCGGCGAGCGCAACAGCCCGGCGAGCATGACGCCCGCGGCGCCGGCCGCCAGCGCGGAGAACCAGTAGGCCGCGACGCCGTACCCGAGGCTGAGGAGACCGAGGACGTCGGCAGCACGCCGGCTCTCGCCGACCAGCTCGAACCGCCGCCCGGTACGGCTCAGCTTGAGCAGCACCTGCGCCGCGATCACCACCGCTGCGGCGATCCAGACCAGGACCGGGACACCGAGGAAGCGGCCCAGGGCGAAGTCGCTGAGTCGCGGGTCGGCCTGCGCCCCGAAGCCGCCCGAGACGACCTGGACGACGCCGATCAGCAGTGCGTTGGTCGCGATGGTGACCACCAGCGGCGGGAGCCTGAAGGCGGTCACGACCACTCCGCTCAGGAGCCCGAACAGCGAGGTTCCGAGGATCGCGACCACGACCGCGACCGGGAGTCCCCAGGACTGGTCGTTGCCGAACTTGGCGACGATGAGTGCGCCGAGCGTGACCGCGCCGGGCACCGAGAGATCGAGACCGCCCTGTTGGATGACCAGGGTCTGCCCCACCGCCACCAGAGTGGTGATCGCCGCGAACGGCAGCATCGAGTAGAGCGCGGTGCTGCTGATGCTTCCGGAAGCGACGAGGGGGCTGATCACCAGGAGCACGGCCAGGGCGAGGAAGGCGCGGGTCGCGGGCCAGGCGAGTACCTGGCTCAGGCGCGCCACGTTGTCGGGGATCCGGGGCCGTGGCGCCGCAGCCGGTACGGCGGACGCCGGTGCGGTGGTCATCCGAGCTCCGGGTGCCAACCACCACCGAGGGATGCCTCGGGGTAGGCGCTGACGACGTGGTCCCGGGTGCGCTCGGCGAGCGCACGGACGGCGGCGACGTCGACGCCGACCAGGCGTCCGTCCTCCTTCACCCGGCGCCCGTCCACCCAGACGTCCTGGACCAGTCCGGGGTGGGCGTTGTAGACGACCGCACCGATCGGGTTGTTCATCGGCAGCATCGCCAGCGAGTCGCCGCGGAGCGCGACGATGTCGGCCGCCTTCCCGACCTCGATCGAGCCGGTGCGATCACCCAGACCGGCGGCGACGGCGCCGTCGCGGGTGGCGAACATCAGCACCTCGCTGCAGGTCAGGCCGATCCGCTCGATGACCTCGCCGGTCTCGACCGCCGGCGCGTTGTCGAGCGCACGCTGGACACCGATCGCCGAGCGCATGGTCCCGAACATGTCGCCGCCGTTGCTGCTGCACACGTCGATCGAGAAGCTCGGGCGCACCCCCGCCCGGATCAGGCGGCCCGTCGCCGGGAAGCCGTGTCCCATCTGCATCTCGACGTCAGGCGCGACCGAGGCCTTGCCTCCGGAGTCCGCGATCATGGCGAGCTCGTCGTCGCCGAGCGTGCAGCAGTGGACGTAGGTGGTCCGGTCGGACAGCAAGCCGTCGCGCTGCATCGCGCGGATCGGCCCCGACTTGCCCCAGTAGCCGTCGCCGACGTGCACCGTGACATCGAGGTCGAGCTCCTTCGCGAGCCCGAAGTCGTGCAGGTTGACCTCGGGCGTCGTGAACTGCGGCCCCCGGAGGGCCAGCGCCATCGTGACGAGGTCGTTCTCCGAGGTGAAGTGCTGGTTGCGCACACGGCGCGCGTCGTCCGGGTGCGGGACAGCGGACGGCAGTGGCGCTCCCCACTGCTGCGCGCCGCCGCCGTGGGCGAAGACCGCACGGAGCCCTGCGTCGCGCAGGGCCTGGATCGCCGCGTCGGCGTGCTCCGGGGTGAACAGGTTGTGGGACCAGTCGACGAGGGTCGTGATCCCCGAGTCGAGGGCCTCGAGCGCACCGAGGTAGTTGCCCGCATAGGTGTCCTCGGCGCGGTAGTGGCGGCTCATCCCGGTGTGGAGGCCGGCCAGGTACTCGGTCAGGGACCAGTCCGAGGCGATATTGCGGACGACGGACTGCCAGGTGTGACGGTGGGTGTCCACGAAGCCCGGGAGCACCACGCGCCCGGTCAGGTCGACGACCTGCGCATCGCCGGCAGCGAGGTCGCGACCGATCGCCGCGATCCGTCCGTTCTCGACCAGGACGTCGGTCCCGGTCAGCAGCTCACCCGCCACGCGCGAAGTGATCACGTCGCCCCCACGGAGGAGTGTGCGCACGCTCGTCATCCTCGAACCAGCCCTTCTGTCGTCGTGGCCTGCATCACGTCGGAACTGTATGTCCAGTCACACTGAACGTCAAGTGACGATTACGGACTGTTTATTCTGAGTGAACTTCTCCGCCGGAAGAGCCTGCCCGCGCATGGACAGGAGTTCAGTGAACGGCACTGAACACCTACACTGAACAGGTCGCGGCACCCGGCCCAGCGACACATGAGCACCAGGAGACGATCTCGGATGACGTCCGCGAACGGAGACGCCGACACCCCGTCGGCCGACCTGCTGGGAAGCCGGGTCCGTGCCGCGCGCACCGCACGCGGCATGTCCTTGCGCGATCTCGCTCGGCGCGTCGGCGTCTCGCCGAGCTTCGTCTCCCAGCTGGAGAACAACAAGGTCAACGCGAGCGTCGGCACGCTCTACAAGCTCGTCAACGCGCTGGAGGTCTCCCTCGACGATCTGATGAGCCCGCTCCCCGACCCATCGCCGGACCCCGGGCCCGCCCGGGTCGACCGAGCCCCCCGCACCAGTGTCGCGGACCTCGACGCCCTTCCGCCGATGGCCTGGGATCCCGAGGAGCCGGTCTGGCCCCGGGTGCAGCGCAACGTCCAACGCGGTACGTCGCGCGCGCAGATCCGCTTTCCCGGCGTCACCTGGGAACGGCTCACCCGCGAGGCCGATCCGTTCGTCGACTTCCTCCACGTCACCTACGACGAGGGCAGCGCCAGCTGCCCGGAGGACGACATGATGCGGCACGGGGGCCGGGAGTACGGGTTCGTGCTCGAGGGCCGCCTCGACGTCCAAGTCGGCTTCGAGACCCACACCCTCGAGCCCGGCGACTCCATCACCTTCGACGCGATGACACCGCACCGCCTCTCGAACCCCCACGAGAGCGTCTGTCGCGCCATCTGGTTCGTCGTCGCTCGGCGCAACGACGAGCGCTCGGCCGCCCTCGACGAGCCCTCCCCGCAGGTCACCCACCTCCCGGCCCTCCAGGACTGATCAGGCGTCCGCGGCACGCGCCGCGGACCGGCGCCGGCCCGCCTAGACTCGGCGCACCATGAGCACCTCGCCGACCCTCCGCCGCGGCGACCTCCTGCTGGCGGCGACGGTCTGGCTGCTCGGCGTCGCCACGCTGCTGGGCCACCCCGCCACGGCGCAAGACCGGTGGGTGGCGGTGGGGTTCGGGCTGGCGTGCAGCCTGCCGCTCACCGCCCGCCACCGGTACGCCGTACCGGCCGTGGTCGCGATCGGCCTGCTCGGCCTGGCCGGTCAGCTGGCGTCGATCCGCGAGCTGCTGGACGGGCCGTTCCTGCTGGCGTTCGCGGCGGCCGTCGGCACGGTCGGGGCGCGGGACCGGCCGTGGCGGGGCGCGGCCTGGTGCCTGGTCGCGGGTGCGCCCGCCTTCGCCGCGGCGGCGGCGTCGGGGACGGAGCAGCGCTCCGGCGACGTGGTCGCCACCGTCGGCTGGCTCGCTCTCGCGTACGCCGTCGGCCGGGCCGTCGGCTTCCGCCGGTCCCTGCTGCAGGCGCGGGCCGACGCCGCCCGCGCCGAGCAGCGCCAGGCGCTGGAGCGCCGGGTCGCCGACGAGCGGACGGCGATCGCCCGGGACCTGCACGACGTGATCGCGCAGTCGATCGAGGCGGTGTCCCTGCAGGCCACCGTCGGCCTGCACCTCTACGACAGCCGGCCGGACGCGGCCCGGGAGGCGCTGGAGCAGATCCGGACCGCGAGCGTCGGCACGTCCCGCGAGATCCGCGAGCTGCTGGGCCTGCTGCGCAGCACCGACGGCGAACCCACCCGGGTGGTCGGCCTCGACGACCTCGCGGCGCTCGTGGACGGCAGCGGGGTCGACGGGCCTCCGGCGACCCTCGTGGTCAGCGGCGAACCCGGCGACCACGACCCGCTGGCCGGGCTTACCCTCTTCCGCGTGACCCAGGAGGCGCTGACCAACGCACGCCGGCACGCCCGCGCCGACCACGTGCGCGTCGAGCTCGACTGGCAGCCGGAGCGGCTGACGCTCACCGTCACCGACGACGGCGCGGGGCCGCCGGTCGGCGGTCCCGTCGAGGGGTACGGCCTGCGGGGCATGCGCGAGCGGCTCGCGCTGGTCGGCGGCACCCTGGCCGTGGGCACCGGTCCCGAGGGCGGCCTCCGGCTGACCGCGAGCGTCCCCCGGGAGGACCGCGCATGATCACCGTGCTGATCGTCGACGACCACCAGCTGGCCCGGTCGGGGCTGCGCTCGTTGATCGAGGCCGAGCCCGGCCTCGCGGTCGTCGGGGAGGCCGGGGACGGGCCGGCCGCCGTACGGCTGGCGCGCGAGGTGCGGCCGGACGTCGTCCTGATGGACCTCAAGATGCCCGGCGGCGACGGCCTGGAGGCGACCAAGGCGATCGCCGGCGACCCCGCGCTGGCCGCGACCAGGATCATCGTGCTGACCAGCTACGACAGCGACCACTCGGTGCTCGCCGCCCTCCGGTACGGCGCCAGCGGCTACCTGCTCAAGGACTTCGAGGCGCCCGCCCTGCTCCAGGGCATCCGGACCGTCGCCGCCGGCGAGGCGCTGCTGGCGCCCACCATCGCCCGCCGGATCGCCGAGACCTGGACGCCGCCCGCCGTCCCCGCCCGGCCGGACCCGGCGCTGGCCGAGCTGACCGAGCGGGAGCGGGAGATCCTGGTCAAGGTCGCCGAGGGCCGCAGCAACGCCGAGCTCGCCGCCGACCTGCACATCACCCTCGCCACCGCGAAGACGCACGTCAGCCGGATCCTGACCAAGCTCGGCGCGCGGGACCGGGTGCAGCTGGTGATCATCGGCTACCAGTCCGGCCTGGTCGGCCCCGGCTGACCTGACCCGGACCCGCTCAGTGAGCCGGGTCCTCCGCGCCGGTGTAGCCGGTCAGCGGCTCACCGGCCAGGAAGCCCAGGATCGCCCGCAGGTACGCCGGACCGGCCTCCCCGGTGATGCCGTGCCCCGCGCCCGGGATGTAGACCATCGTCGCCCCGGGCAGCGTGTCCCGGTACTCGCGGGTGTCGATCCACGGCACGTAGTCGCACTCCGCGCGCAGCACCAGCGCCGGCGTCTGGACCTTGCGGAGCACCGGCCGCGGATCGGCGATGGTCTCGAAGTCCGCATTGGTGAGCTGGTTCGTGTAGAAGCCCTGCGGGTTCTGGTGCACCTCCCCCTCGCCCGGCGGCCCACCCGGGCAGCCCCCGAGGTCGCGGCCGGTCACGGCGATCTCGTGCAGCCGGGCATCGGACTCGGCATCGCCGATGAGCCGGTGCGCCGCCTGGGGGTTGGTGCCCAGCAGGAGCGCCTGCAGGAGGAAGCGCGGAGCCGAGGTCAGCTCGTCGTACCGCTTCTTCCGGTCGCCGGTCAGCTTGCCCCAGGGCGAGACATCCGTGTCCGGATGGGCGTCCGGCCAGATCTCGCCGGGCGAGGTGAACGCCACCTTCGCCACCCGGTCGGGGTGCGCCGCCAGGTACTGCGCGGCCAGGGACCCGCCCCAGGACTGGCCGATCAGGATCACCTGGTCGGCGCCGACCTTCTCCCGCACCGCTTCGAGGTCGGCGACGTTGCGGGCCACCGTGTAGCCGGTGACGTCGTCCAGCCGCGTCGAGCGGCCCGCCCCGATCTGGTCGTAGCCGTAGACGTCGTAGCCGGCCGCGTTGAGCTCGGCCGTGCCGAACGGCAGGCCCTCGCCGGGCGTGCCCGGCCCGCCGTGCAGGAAGATCACCGGCGTCGGCTTGCGCTCGGCCGTCGTCGCCGGGCTGGCGACGTACGCCAGGCGGGTGCCGTCGTCCAGGCTCCAGAACCGGACGCCGGCCGGGACCGGTCCGCCGGTCATCTCGGGGAACGGCCGCAGGAACAGGAAGCCGAAGGCCACGCCGACCAGCGCCGACCAGGCGATCCCGCCGACCAGTGCGGTCCGCCAGCCGCGGCGGCTGGCGCCGAGCGCCAGCCCACCGCGCACCACCAGCACGGTGACCCCGAGCAGGGTCACCGCACCGCCGGCGACGAAGACCACCGGCAGCGGTACCGCCGCGGCCGCCAGCAGGATCGCGAGGCCGCCGGCCGCCAGGGCGACGACCGCACCGAGCACGATCACGAGGACCGCGCCGGAACGGCGCAGCAGGGACGAGGTCGAGGGGTTCACGTCGAACGACGCTAGATGCCCGGCGGGCCGCGGTCGTCAGCCTGCGGGGCGGTCCTGCGTACATCCCGAGATGTACGGGACGCTCCTGCTCACCACCAGATCATCGGGGTGTCGTCGAGCAGCTCGACGCCGGTGTCGGTGACCAGGCCGGTCCGCTCGAACGTCGCCATGCCGACGCCGGCGTGGCGCAGGAAGATCTCGACGGTGACGGCCATGCCGACCTCGTAGGTGTCCACCAGGCCGGCGTACGAGCCGTGGGCGGGGATCGCCGGCGGGAGGTAGAAGTCCTTGCCGACACCGTGGCCGTACAGCTCCCAGTAGTCGCCCTCGGCCTCGTTGCCGGCCGCCGCCATCAGCTCGTCGCCCAGCAGGCCGACGTCCGCGCTGCTGACGCCGGGCCGGATCGCGTCGAGGAGGCGCTCCACCACGTCGTTGCCCGCCTCGAGGAGCGTGCGCTGGGCGGACGTGGGCTGGTTGCCCACGACGAGGGTGCGGCCCGGGTCGAGCCAGTAGCCGCCGTAGATCGGGCCGTAGACCCAACCGCGGGCGAGGTCACCGGGCGCCGGCGTCTCGTCCGAGTAGCCGTACATCGAGGAGCTCCAGAACACCCGCTCGGAGCGGGATCCGTGGGCGACGCCGATCCGCTGGAACCCACCGCCACCGCGGACGATCGCGGCCGCCGCGGCGGCCGAGGCCTCCCGCTCGGACTGACCCGCGAGCAGGCCGCTCATGAGGGCGGTCAGCGCGCTGCTGGCGACCCGTCCGGCCTCGCGCATGACCTCGTGCTCGGCAGGCGACTTGATGCGGTGCGCGCGGTAGATGAGGTGGTCGTCGTGCTCGAAGGTGACGCCGGGCGCCGCCGCCGCGAGCTCGCGCCCGAAGAGGATCGGCAGGAAGTCGTCGGCGTTGTGGAGCACGGTCCCCTCGACGCCGAGGCGGGCCAGCTCGGCGCCGACCCCGCCCGGGAGGTTGTCGTGGGAGTGGATCGCGAGGGGCGCGATCTCGGTCTCGTCGATGAGCTCCACGGGCTCGGCGATATGCAGCGTCGGCTCGTTGCGGTCGTGGAAGATCAGCGCGGCGAAGCCACGGCCGATCCCGGGCCACGTCGCGACCGACGGCTCCTGGCCCGAGGCGAGCGAGGCGTAGTTGCACAGCCAGTGCAGGTCGCCGGCGCGGTCGTAGCCGCCCGCCGAGCGTTGCCACACCACGGCGGTGCGGGCGCCCGAGGCCTCGATGCTGTCGTACAGCCGGTTCCAGCGGCCGTGGTACTCGTCCTTGTCGAAGAGCATGTGCTTCCTTCTCTAGCGGTGGGGGTCGGTGTGACGGTGCGCCGGCTCGCCGCCGACGTAGGTCGCCAGCACCGGGCAGGTGAGGAGCGCGCTCGGCGCGAGCTCCAGGGGGTCGTCGGCGAAGACGGTGAGGTCGGCCCGGGCTCCCGGCGCCAGGACGCCGAGCTCGGCGGACAGGCCGTCCGCGGCGGCCGCGTGCGTGGTGTAGCCCTCGAGCGCCATCCGGGCGGTCAGCCGCTGCTCGGGGCCGACCGGCGCGGCGTCCGGACGCTCGGCGGGACGGCGCTCCTGCGCGTCCGCCATGACCTGGCGCGGGTCGTAGTGGGCGATCGGCCAGTCGGAGCCGAGGGCGACGACCGCCCCGAGGTCGCGGAGGTCGCGGGTGCGCCACGCCTGGCGGGCCTGGTGCTCGGGCAGCCGTGCCGACCAGTTGTCGGAGCCGTCGGCGGTGACGTAGCGGGTGCAGTGGGTCGGCTGCATGCACGCCGCCGCACCGACCTCGGCGAAGCGCGGTAGCAGGTGGTCGGGGGCCGTCTCGATGTGCTCGATCCGGTGCACCAGCGTGGAGCCCGCGCGCCGCAGGCCGCCGATCACGTCGAGGGCGCGGCCGACCGCGGCGTCCCCGATCGCGTGGGTCGCGGTGGCGACGCCGTGGCGGTCGAAGAAGGCCAGCGCCGCGGCGTACCGGTCACGGTCGGGCCAGAGGCTGACGTCCGACTGCCCCCACCGGTCCGGGCGCGAGAGCCAGGCGGTGCCGTGGTCGATGGTGCCGTCGAGGAAGATCTTGACCCCGCGGACCGCCCACCGCTCGCCCGATCGCTGCTGCAGGGCGAGCAGCTCGCGCCAGCCGTCCTCGTCGAGCTCGGGGCCGCACCACGGCGACAGCAGCAACCGCAGCGGCAGCGGGCCGCGCGCCTCGGCCGCCTCGAGGACCGCCAGCGCGTCCCCCTCGAGGTCCAGGGCGTGCACCGTCGTCAGCCCGGTCGCGGCCATGGCGGCGAGCAGGTCGTGCAGTCGCGCGGCCTCGTCGTGCACGCTCGGCTGGGGGATCGCCTCGTCGAGGTGGGCGAGCCCGGCCGGCTCCCGCACGACCCCGGTCAGCCCCTGGGCGTCGCGCCCGACGAGACCCGGACCGAGGACGTCGACGAGGTCGGCGGTCGCCGCGAGCTCGAGCGCGCGGGTGCTCGCGACCACCGCATGTCCGTCGAAGAACCGCACGATCGCGGGCCGGTCGCCGACGATCGCGTCGAGCCAGGCGCGGTGCGGGCCGGGGGCAGGCCAGGCGTCCGGCTTCAGGCCCCACGCCTGAACCCACGCGCCCGGTGCGGTGGCCTCCGCAGCGGCGGCGAGGCCGGCCTGCAGCTCCGCGGGCGACGAGGCCCCCGACAGGTCGTGCCCGGCCGTCATCCGCAGGCCCAGGATCGGGTGGCTGTGCGCATCCACGAGCCCTGGGGTGATCACCCCGGAACCGTGGTCGGTCACCACCGTGTCCGGACCGATCCACCCGCGCGCCTCGGCCCGGGACCCGACCGCCGCGATCCGGTCGCCCCGGATCGCGACCGCCTCAACCACCTCGTACGACGGACCGTCGGCCGTCATCGGGTGGACCCGGCGCGCGAGGACGACCTGGTCGGCGTACCTCATGGGGCGTCGCTCGCCGCGACGAGATCGGCGCGCACGGCGAGCTCCTCGAAGGCGCGACCGATCCGCTCCGCGTCGCCGGTGACCCAGTAGTCCAGGCACAGGCCGAGCAGGCCGCCGTGCAGGAGCGTCGCCTCCGTCAGGGCGCGCTCGGCGGGCACACCCCCGCGGCGGAGCCGCTCAACGAACAGGTCGATCCAGCCCACCCAGAACTGCGCGCCACCGCCGCGATCGGTCCTCTCCGGCTCGGTCGGCTGCCGCTCGAGCACCTGCCACTCCACGGAGATGCCGAGCAGCGTCGCCGCCCGCGGCTCGTCCAGCGTCCACGCCCAGAACGCGCGCATCGCGGCGCCGACGCCCGCCTCGATGTGCTCCTCGGCGACCGCCCGCATCTGGCGCTCGGCCTCGGAGACGACGGCAGCGACGAGCTCGTCGCGCGTACCGAACTGGTAGACGAGCACCGGCCCGCTGACCCCGCAGAACTCCGCCGCGCTCCGGATCCGGAGATCGCTGAGGCGATGGTCCTCGAGGTAGTCGATGATCTGCTGCAGGAGCTGGGGGCGCCGGGTGGGGTCCTCGGGTCGGGCCACGTCGTCGTCCTCTCTTCGGTGGGGTGGGTCGGTCGATCAGGTCGATGAGATCGATCAGGCAGGGACGTCAGGATCCTGGCCGACGCGCCGCAGGGCGTCGGGACGGAGCCGCGCGACGACGGCCACGCCGACGACGGTCACCACCACGAACCCGGCCAGCACCGTCAGGATGGTGGCGTTCTGCTCGGGTCCGCTCGCGGAGAGCAGCTCGAACTGGGTGAGCAGCTCGTAGCCGGCGACCGCGAGCAGGCCGATGGCGACGACCGCGCACACGATGCCCCGCACCCGGCCCGGGACGTCCGCCCGGCGGCCGAGGAACACCACCACGGCCACGCAGGTCAGCACCTGGAGCAGCAGGATCAGGACGACCGCGAGCGAGAGCAGCCAGACCGACATCTCGAAGTACGGGTCCCAGTCGAGCAGCGCCGCGATCGCCACGCCGACGAGCGACACCACCGTCGCGAACGCTCCGGCCACCCACGGCGCACCGGTACGACGGCCGACGATCGCGAGCCGGCGCGGCAGGACGCCGTCCCGGGCCAGGGCGTGGAGGTAGCGGTTGCCGGCGTTGTGGAACGCGAGCTGCGCCGCGAGCAGGCTCGTGATGATCAGCCACTGCATGGTCGTCGCGGCCCAGCCGCCGACGTACTGGTCGGCGGCGACGAAGAACAGGTCGGCGCCGTGCTGCTCGGCCGCGCCCTGCACCTGGTCGGTGCCGAAGGCCTGGACGATCGCCCAGGTCACGAGGATGTAGAACACCGCCATCGACCCGACGGCCAGCGCACCGGCCCGGCGGATGGTGCGGTCGGGGTCGCGCGCCTCGGAGCGGTACAGCGCGATGCCCTCGATGCCGAGGAAGCCGACGAACGTCAGGGCCAGTGCCGCGCCCATCCCGGGCGCGGTCGCCCGGTCGAGCCCGAAGGCATCGAGGCTGAGCCCGTTCGCGCCGCCGTCCAGCAGGACCGCGACGACGACGACCAGGATGATGGCCGTCTCCAGGATCAGCAGCACGCCCAGGAAGCGCGCGCCGAGGTCGATCCCGGCGGCGGCGATCGCGAAGACGGTCACGGTGGCGACCACCGCCACCACCGGCCACGGCACGCTCCCGTTCAGGAGGTCGTCGACGTGCGGCACCAGGTAGGTCGCGATCGCGCCGAGCGCGCCGACCAGCGCCAGGTTGTAGGCCACCACCGCGAACACCGCCGCGACGGTGCCGGCCGCCCGCCCCAGCCCCGCGCTCACGTAGGCGTAGAAGGCGCCGGAGCTCTTCACGTACGGCGTCATCGAGGTGAACGCGCCCAGGAAAGCCGCGAGCGCGAGCCCTCCGAGCACGAAGCTGGCGGCCGCTCCGGGCCCGCCGATGAGCAGGGCGAGCGGGCCGTACCCGGCCAGGTACCCCAGGGGAGCCGCCGCGGACACGATCAGGAACGCCACCGAGAACGTCCCCAACGCACCGCGCTTCAACGTCGTCGTACTGCTACTTCCGGTCCCCGAGTCCCGTTCCACCGCCACACCAGCCATTGCGGACCTCCGCTGCGAGTTAACTGAACAGGCGTTAAATTAACTCCTGAACCGTCGTCCGCGCTACCCCCGATTTCGGAGGTAGGGGAAGGATGACCCGACGAGAGGGGGAGGCCATGACCTCACCGACCCTGGTGCGCGACGCACGACCCGGCGACGAAGCCGGGTTGGGCGTGCTGCTCGACGCCTACCGCCAGTTCTACGCGTGCGCCCCCGACCTGCCCCGGGCGCGCGCCTTCATCGCCGAACGGCTGGACCGGCAGGACTCGGTGATCCTGGTCGCCGAGCGGGACGGCGACCTGGCCGGCTTCACCCAGCTCTACCCGACCCTCTGCACGGTCGAGGCCGCGCCCATCTACGTGCTCTACGACCTCTTCGTGCACCCCGGCAGCCGGGCGCACGGCGTCGGGCGGACGCTGCTGCGCGCCGCGGCCGAGCGCGGGCGCCGGGACGGCGTCGTACGGATGGACCTGTCGACGGCGACGACCAACACCACCGCCCAGGCGCTCTACGCCTCAGAGGGCTGGCAGCGCGACGACGAGTTCCACCACTACTCGCTCACGCTGGCGTAGCGCGCCCTCAGCCGGGACCCTCGCCGGCGGCGACGTGCTGCGCGAGGTACTGCTGGACGCCGATCCGGCTGATCGCGTCGAGCTGGCTCTCGAACCAGTCGGCGTGCTTCTCCTCGTCGCGGACCATCTCCTCGAACACCGCGGCCGTGCCGTGGTCCCCGAGCGCGTGGCACTCCTCCGCCCCGGCGTTGAACTGGGCGACGGCGGCGCGCTCGCTGGCCAGCGCGAGCGTGAGCATCTCCTCGGCCGTCTCGCCGACCTGGATGGCATTGAGCCGCTGGACGTTGGGGTGTCCGTCGAACATGAGGATGCGGTTGATCAGGTCGTCGGCATCGCGCATCTCGTCGATGGAGAGGTCGTAGAACACCTTGCCGAGCTTGGACAGCCCCCAGTTGTCGAGCATCCGGGCATGCAGGAAGTACGTGTTGGTGACCGTCAGCTCGAAGGTCAGGGCCTCGTTGAGGAGATCGACGACGCGGGGATCGACAGGCTGCATGGCGTACCTCCGACGGTGGGTTCGGCCCTGCCGCCGATGCTGGCACACACCCCCGGGAGTGAGGCCAGGCTCAGAACGCGATCAGCTGGCCGCGCCGTCGGCCTGGAGGTGCGC